>JBEKWP010000035.1:0-29562 GCA_049512915.1 Candidatus Sulfotelmatobacter sp. | reverse complement strand
TGTAGGGCAGGTCTTCGGCGCTGATGGCGTGCGCGTTCAAGCCGAGCTTCCTCGCGGCTTCGACCTGCGGAAGGCTGGAATCGACCGCAACCACTTCACACCCCAGATCCACCAGCTTTTTCGTGAGTACGCCGTCTCCGCAGCCAAGATCGAGGATCCTTTCGCCTGGCTTTGCAGCAAGCAATCCCAGGACGGGCGACCCCAAATCGGATACGAATCTCGCATTTCGCGCGTAGGTCGCCGGATCCCAGGTTTGTGCCGTGGACATGGCAGCAATCATAGCAGGCGGGCGGGTTCGATCAGATTACCGGGGTCGAGCTCTGAATCCCAGACGAGCTTTGTCATTCCGACCGGAGCGGAGCGATAGCGAGCGAAGAAAGGAATATGCTGTCCGTCACAGTGGCCCGAAACAATTCTTACTTCTGTGCCGGCGGAACATACTCCTTAGGCAGCGCGGAACCTTCCCCAAAGAAGAACTGGTCCATCTGCTTGACGATGACTTCCTGATCTTCGCGGCGGGCAGGGTTCAGCCGGTATTCGTTGAGCAGCATCTTGCAGTGTTCGGTCCACATTCTCCACGCTTCCTGGGACACGTTGTCGTAGACCTTGCGGCCGAGATCGTTGTCGAAAGGCGGCTCGTCGAGCCCGGGCATTTCTCTTTTCAACTTCACGCAGAAAACATTGTGCGCCATACACGTCCTTCGGTCAGAACCTGATTTATTATACGGGCTTCGGCGGTCGGGCTTCGGGCTTCGGCTAAGGCTCTCAGCCGAAAGCCGAAGCCTGATAGCCCGAACCCGAAGTTCTATTTCTTCTCTTCGCCTGCTTCTGGAGTCTTCTCCTTGCTCTTGTCGGCAATGGAGAGCAGCTCGATTTCAAAAATGAGAGTGGATCCAGGTCCAATGTCGGCGGTCGGACTGCGGTCTCCATAGGCCAGATCAGCCGGAACGTATAACTGCCACTTCGAACCGACCGGCATAAGCTGAAGCGCCTCGGTCCATCCCTTGATGACTCCGGTCACGGGGAACGTAGCTGGTTGTCCGCGCTTGTAACTGCTGTCGAACTCGGTACCATTGATGAGCGTGCCGCGATAGTTGCAGACTACGGAATCGCTTGTGCTGGGCTTCGGCCCCGTGCCTGCCGTCAGAATCTTGTATTGCAGCCCGCTGGGCAACGTGACCACGCCTTCTTTGCTTTTGTTAGCTGCGAGAAAAGCGTCGCCTTCTTTCTTGTTGCCTTCCGCGGCTTGCTGCGCCTTAGCCTGCTGCTGCTCGTGCACCTGTTTCTGCATTTCAGTCATTACGGCCTGGGCTTCCTCGTCGGTCAGCAGCGTCTTGCCACCGGCAAAACCATCTCTCATCCCTCGGAGGAAGATCGCGGAATCGAACGGGACCGACTGTTTCTTAAGACCCTCACTCATTCTTTTAGCTTGATTCATTCCGAGGGCATAGCTGAACTTTTCCTTCTGGGTTTTGAGAGCCAGAGGAGCCGCTGCAGGTTTCTTTGCGGCAGTGGCGGAATGCGCCGCCGGGGTCTGTGCTTTAGGAGAAGCAGCCGGGGATGGAGAAGCTGGTGGAGTCGTCGCTGCCGGAGTCTGCTGCGCCAGGGCATTGCCCAGCAGCATCCCGGCCGCTAATAGGTATATTGCGGTGGTAGAGAATTTTTGCATACAGCTATTGTCACATTGCCCGAAGATCTCCGCAAACCGGAGCAGTGCCGGGATGGTCAGCATGGAAGACGGCCAGGAAACAAAAGACCGGAGATGTACAGCCGAAAGCTCTGGTGGGCCCGCCAGGATTCGAACCTGGGACCAATGGATTATGAGTCCACGGCTCTAACCACTGAGCTACGGGCCCGCGGTGCTGTGGAACATTCTATCGCACTGGTCAGGGGCGGCTTGCCAAAGGCTTGCGGTGGTCTTTATGCTGGTTGCTAGTTCGGAGGAGTTTTATGAAGAATTTTTCGGTATTGTTGCTGACTTTAGTCCTGGCTTCAGCTTCGGCGGTTGCCGCAGATCAGACTCCGGTAGCCGGCAGTCCAGCGCCTGCTTTCAGCCTGCCCAGCCAGGAGGGGGCGCAGGTGTCGCTTGATCAGTTCAAGGGCAAGTGGGTTGTGCTTTATTTCTATCCGAAGGACTTCACTTCGGGGTGCACGATCGAAGCGCACAATTTTCAGCGCGACATCGATCAATACACCGCGAAGAATGCCGTGATCGTGGGTGTCAGCGTGGACACCGTGGATTCTCATAAGGGTTTCTGCGCCAAGGAAGGGCTGAACTTCAAGCTGCTTGCCGATTCCAGCCACACCGTCGCGCAAGAATATGGCTCGACCATGGACCACGACGGGACGACGCTGGCAGCGCGCAATACATTTCTGATCGATCCCACGGGCGTGATCAGGAAGGTATACCTGAAGGTGAGCCCGCAGGGTCACAGCGATGAAGTGTTAGCTGATCTGCAACAGCTGCAGTCCACGAAGTGAAGTCTACTGAACTCTCCGAGATTCGCCCCGATTTTCTTTACGGGACTGCGTGGAAGGAAGAGCGGACTCCGGCGCTGGTGGAACTGGCGCTGCGCGTCGGGTTTCGAGGCATCGACACGGCCAACCAGCGGAGACATTACTTCGAGGCTGGGGTGGGTGAGGGGTTGGCCGCGGCTTATCGCGTGGGGGTGGTGACGCGGGCCGATCTTTTTCTGCAGACGAAATTTACTTACCGGCCTGGTCAGGACCACCGACTGCCCTATGATCCTGAGGCCAAGCTCTCCGAGCAGGTTGCGCAGTCGATGGCCAGCTCGCTGGAAAATCTGGGGACGGATCACGTCGACAGCTACGTGTTGCACGGACCTTCTTCAGGCCAGGGTTGGACCGATGCGGATGCCGAGGTCTGGGAAGCGATGAAGAAGGAGCGTGATGCCGGGCGCACGCGGCTGCTTGGCGTGAGCAATGTTTCCTTGCGGCATCTGGAGCAGATGGCGGCTGTCCACTCAGAGGCTCCGGCATTTGTGCAGAATCGGTGCTACGCGCGCTTTGGCTGGGACCGCGAAATCCGGCGGTTCTGCCGCGAGCGGAAGATCGTATATCAGGGATTTTCGCTGCTGACCGCGAATATAGAAGTGCTTCGACACCCTGTGGTGGCAGGCCTTGCGGCGCGCGCGAAATGCACTCCAGCGCAGATTGTGTTTGCCTTTGCTCGCGCGATCGGAATGCTTCCGCTGACCGGCACTTCTGCCGCGGAACACATGAAGCAGGATCTCGCCAGCTCGGCGATGGAGCTGCCCGGCGATGCGGTGCAGGCTATCGAAACTCTAGCCGGTTGAACGCTTAGCGACGCTGCAGTCGCTCGAGAACCGCGCGCGCCGGGGGATAACCGGGAGCGATTCTCAGTGCAATCTTAATCTGCACTGCTGCATCCTCGTAACGATTCAATTCCGCCAACGCGACGGCCAGGTTCGTGTGATATTCCGCGTCCTCGGGAGAAATGGCGATTGCGGATTCGAATTGCTCGAGGGCTAAGGGAAACTTTTGGAGATCGCCGTAGACGCCTCCCAGATTGTTGTGCAGCGAAGCCCGGAAATCGTCTTTCGCGGAGTGAATGGCGAGTGCGCGCGTAAAGTAGCCCTCCGCTTCATCGAGATTTCGCTTGTGTTCCCAGGCGAGAAGACCGAGCGCGTTGAGGACGTTTTCGTCCCCGGGGTGGGCCGCGTAGGCCCGATTCAAGAGCGGCTCGGCTTCCTGCCAGCGTCCTGATTTCAGAAGGATCAGACCCTCTTCGACATCGAGTTCGGGAGAGCTCGGAACGACGTCGCGCCACTGGCGAAGGACCTCGAGGGCGCGGGCATACTCGCCGCGATCGGAATAAAGAGATGCCAGACCTTCATAGCTGCGTGCCAGGTCGAGCAAGTCGGGCGGATTCTCGTCGCGCGCCAAGGCAATCGCCCGCAGATAGTGCGCTTCGGCGGATTCGAAGCCCGCAGGGTGGTCGCTCTCGCTTTCCGTCGCTGCGACCATAAAATGCACAAAAGGCGCATCGGGAGATAAAGCCAGAGTCGCACGGAATAGCGTCGCGTCATCGTGCCAGTCCGGGTTGCGGGCGAACGTTTCCGCGGAGAACCACACTACGACGGCCGCCAGAATAAGAGCGGATAGAGGCTTCCGGATGTTCTGCGGCAATCGCTGCACAGCTGAAGCCGCGACTACTGCCGCGAGCAGACAGAAGCCGACCGACGGAAGGTAGAGATAACGTTCCGCGAAGACATTGCGGCCTAGCGCATAAATATTCATCACCGGCAGCAAGGCTACGAATACCCACAACCCGGAGAACGCGATCAATGGAGCGCGGCCAAACGCATAGCCGATAGCGACGCAGGCGAGAACCACAAAGAGAATGCCGACTATCGCCCGGGGATCCGCAATGGAGCGCACTGGAGAGAACACATAATAGGCATTCAAATGAAGAGGAGCGATCAGCTTCCACCAGTACAGCGCCAACAGATGGAAGATGTTCAAGCCAACCTGAAAGTTCGTCAGACCCCAGATTCGCTGGCGCGTGGTGAGGGAGCCAAGTATGCGAATTCGCAAAACGAGATAGGCAGCCAGCACACACCAGAAGGGGGTGCTAAGCTTTGCAGAAGAGAGAAGCCGCTCCTTGAAATGGCCTGGCAAATTGCCGCGTCGAAGGCAAACTGCGTAGGCTACGATGATTACCGGAAGAACCATCGCCGTCTCTTTCCACAGCAGTGCTGCGGCGAACGCGAGCAGAGACAGGCACAGCAGGGCCCAATGCCTGGGGAGAAAACGCCGCGTCGGAGTCGGGCCTGAGCCGGGATCGCAGGCAGAAAGAAATACGGCGAAGGATATGAGAACGAAGGTTGCACATCCAAGCTCGGGCAGAGCGGAAATCCAGTCGACGGCCTCGGAGTGGACGGGATGGACTGCGAACAGGGCTGCGGCGGCGAATGCAACCGCGAGGCGCCGAGTCAATTTCAAATAAACCGTGAACGCGGCGAGAACCGCGGCTAAGGCGAATAGAACGCTGAGAAGGTGCAAAGATTGCGACTGGAGTCCGAACCACCCCGCCGTCAGGCGATAGGAGACCATTTGTAACGGCCGGTAATAATTCGTGTGTCCGGGCTGATCGGGATGCCTGTAGCCCCAAACGTCGGCTGAGAACAAGTGCGACCAGGGCGCATCGGGCCGGAGGTCAGGATTCATCACGATTTGCTGGTTGTCATCCCATACGAAGCCATTGCTTAGGCTGCCGGCGCAGGAGAGCAGCACGAGGGCGCACAGAGCAGCCGCGGCGATGGCGATACGCATCCATGGACGCAGTTGCCGCCTGCCCTGGTCTGGGGCCGGCGGACCAGCGTTGAGCGCACGCCTGCGCCTATCTCGCATTCTCTCTGCTTTACCCACTCGAACGGCCTGTCACCAGATGCAAATTTGACTACGTGATGTTGACATATCATAGCCGTCGATAACGGGGAAGTGCACATCCACTCCCGAACGCAAACAAATGGGGGAATCGCATAGGGGATTGCGGGTTGGCGAAGGAGGGCAAAGCTGCAAGTCCGAGCTTGCTATTTCGGATTGTCGAGTAGTGCCAGCGCCTGGTCGGTGGTGATGAACTTTGCTCCGAGGGCCTGCAGTTCCGCTACGGTGCGGGCTCCGTCTTCAGCTTTCAAAGTTTCGATTGCGTCCTCGACTACGGAGACGCGGCGGCCGCGCTCGAGCAATCCCTTGGCGGCGAGGCGAACGCAGTATTCCGTTACCACGCCGAAGACCACGAACTCGGCGTTTTTTCCTAGTCGCTTTACGAGTTCGTCGGCGTGGCTGCTTTCAAAGATGTCGAGCGTTTGCTTCTCGAGGAGGATCTGCTCGTATTGCGCAAGATCGCGGGGCAGGGCCGCTGTCGGCTCGTTTGGCACCGTCGCAACCTTCCCGGTCAGCGCTTCAGAAACGTAGGCGGATCCTGCTGTGCCCTTTACACAGTGCGGCGGAAAGGTTTTGAATTCGGGATCGTCCTGGGTGTGGAAGCAACCGTGTGACACCAGGAACACGCGGCCCTGGCGAGCGGCGTCGGTAAGCCGGCGAATATTCGGGAGCAGGCGTTCGGCGCCGGGAACGTAGAGCTTGCCCCCGGGCAGCATAAAGTCCGCCTGCGTGTCGACTTCCCAGAAAACAACGTCGCGAGATGCCATAGCCCTTCCGTCCTCTCAGACAACAATTGTACAAACTCGTGACAATGTGGTGACAAGTTGACGCTGGCGCGAACCTAGCATCCCCCAACAGCGGTCAGAGAAGCTTCGGTCCCAGCCTTTCGAATGCGGGTTGCCGACCCACCCCTGCCTCTGACTTCGCAAAATAAGAGGAGACTTTTATGCAGCGTTGCAGGATCGCTTACACGGTTTGCCTTGGGCTCGCGTTGATGCTGGTTTCGAACGCAGCCCTGGCACAGTATCGACTCACAAACTTGGATTCAAATCAGGTGGGAGCGGCAAAACACGTAGACCCTCTGCAGGTAAACGGTTGGGGTCTCGCTTATGGCCCGGGCGGACCCTTTTGGGTCAGCGATCAAGGCTCGGGCTGGTCCACACTTTACAACGGCGCGGGAATCAAGCAGGGCTTGGAAGTGTTAGTTCCCTCGGCAACCGGCGCAGGCCCGGGGCAACCGACGGGAATTGTGTTCAACGGATCGCCGGATTTTCAGCTGGGAGGATGGTCCACCTTCTTTCTGTTCGCGACCCTGGACGGAACCATCAGCGGCTGGGCTCCCGAGACCAATCCCAACGACGCGATCATCGCGGTGAATAACTCGGCCGCCGGCTCGCAATTCACCGGTCTCGCCGTCACCAACAGGCCTAAGGGGAATCTTCTGTATGCGGCCGACCTGGCCAACAACGTAGTCGATGTGTACGACGGAAGCTTCAATCTGGTCAATTCGTTTACCGACCCCACGCTGGGGCCGACTTATGGACCGTTCGGCATCGCGGACATCAATGGGCTGGTTTACGTGTCCTTTGCCTTGACGTCGACCGCGCCGAGCGGACAAATCGACATCTTCGAGGAGGACGGAACGTTCGTCAAGGTGCTGGCGCAAGGTCCGCCCTTAAACCAGCCCTGGGGTTTTGCCGTGGCTCCCAAGGGTTTCGGGCCGCTGAGCAATACTCTGCTGGTCTCGAACAATACGAATACTGGCACCATCAATGGTTTTAACCTCGACAGCGGCCAGTTCGTGGGCCGGGTCAAGGACACGAGCGGAAAGCAAATCGCCATCGACCAGCTCTGGGGGATTGAGTTTGGCGGAGGCGCGCCAAAGAACGTGAACGGCGGGGTCAACCAACTCTTTTTCACCGCCGGTCCGTTCAACAATCTAGCGGGCACGTTTGGTGTGATTGACTTTGTGAAATAGCTGGAAGGGGCCGAAAAAACCAAGAAGCTGGGGCTGGAAAATTGTTGGTGGTGGCTCAGATTGGCTGAACTGGGCCACCACCCGGTTGTTTGCAGACAACAGGATTCCGTCAATCAGGGTTGTTGGGTGACGATTCTTTGTGTCTAAGAATTCCGGTCTTGCAGGCGCTGAAGGTACGACAACAGGTTGGCTTCGAGGGTCTTTTTAGTGGCCTCGGGCAGATCGATGAAGCGGAAGGGTTGAAGCCAGCCTTGCGTGGCCCACATGGGAAACATCATCTCCGCTTTTTCGCGGACGGTGGTCTCGCCGAGATGGAAGAGAACTTCCACGCGCAGCTTTTCGTCGAGAGGCTTTTCCAAGTGCATGAGGCCGCCGCTGGTAGAAAGCTGATGCACTTTGCCTCGCACCTGGCGCCGGTTGGGCAGGCGGATGAGCGACAGGACGGAACCGCGCAACTTGACGCGAAACGGGCGGTCCTTGCCGACTTGAAAGGCTACGGACGATGGACTCTGCGCGACTGATTCTGGAGTCTGGGACATCGTGGCTAGAGTATGGCACTTCGCTGGCAACGGGACGAGGTTACGAAAGCAGCAGAAATGAGTGGCCAGTGGTTAGTGGTCAGTGGCTGGTGCGGAGCCTGCCTTGCTGAAATTCCTCGATGCGCCGTTGGTGGCGTCCTGTTGCAGGGGTCCTTCGCCGCAAGAAGCGCGCCTCAGGATGACAGTGCGTGGATGACGCGGGACAGCGCCGTCACTGGCCCTGATCCCTGACCACTATTTTCTGCCGGGATGGGCCTCGCGTTGGCCGGAGAAGACATTGTAGGGCCAGACATTCTTTCCGGCGGGCTTGCCTGCTGGCTTGCTGGCGGGCGCGGCTTTGCCGGCGCTGGCTGATGCAGAGCTGGTTGTCGGGGCACAGTTCCAATCCGCGGGCGGATCGGTGATTCCCCAGACATTTCCTGGGTTGTAGAGCGCTACTCCGATAAGAAATTGCTTTCCTTCGCTGCCCAGCGGCAGGCAATTGGCCACGCGGCCGGAAGCGGTTCCGCCGCCCGGCAGATTACTCAGCAGGACAGGAGTCTCCAGCGGCAAGGCTTGCGGGGTGCGGAATCCACAGCCCTGCGGGCTCACTACCAGGGCCACGCACTCGGAAGCGAACACATGTTTGCGGTCGAGGCTGGTGACGGTGATGGGAATTTCCACGCGCACTCGGGTGCTGCGTCGCGTCGTCTTGGGTGTGAATACTTCCATCTGGGATGCTGAATGCGATGCGTAATGCGATGCTTAATCGATCCTGTTCTAAGAGTGATTCTACCGCTTAGTTTGACAGAACTGAGGCTGGATCGATGCCTAATAAAGGGCTGGTGGAGGTGACGGAAGTAACCGTGGGCGGTGCCTGACGGGAAGCGCCCAGCCGGCGGGCCCTGTTTGAGGGGCGTTGCCTCTGCCCTGTTAAGATGGCCGACATCCGTGAGCAATGCGCCAACTACTTCGGTTGCCCCCGAGTGGGATCTTCTGCTGGCCGCGAGTTCGGCCGATGCTGGCAGCGCGCTGGACCGCATCCAGCGCCTGCTGGAGAAACCCGTCGACTGGGAGATGGTGCTGCGCCTGGCGGACAATCACGGCGCATCCTCGCTGCTGTATCAGAACCTCTTACCTTTGGGGAATATGGTTCCTTCCCCAGCGCTGGCGTCGCTTCGTCAGCGCTATGAGGGGAACATCCATAAATCTCTTTTTCTGACGCGAGAACTCATACGCATCGTGGACTGGCTTGAGCGGCTCGGCATCGACGCCGTTCCTTACAAAGGAGTCGTCATGTCGGAGGTTTACTACGGCGATATGGCGCTGCGGCAATCCGGCGACATGGATCTGTTTGTGCGCAAGCGCGATGTAGGGCGCATCAAGAGCGCGCTGCGGGACCTGGAATATACGACGCGGCTGGTCATCCCTGACGAGGTGTTAGAGGATTACATCGCTGCGGGCTATGAGTGGACCTTCGACAGCCCTGCCGGGCCGAACCTGTTGGAACTGCAGTGGGCTCTGCAGCCGCGGTTCTATGCCGTCGACTTCGATATGGATGGATTGTTTGAGCGGGCGGTGAAGGTCACGGTGGCGGGGCGCTCGGTGAAAACGCCTTCTCCGGAAGATCTGCTTCTGGTGTTGTCGGTGCATGCGGCGAAACACGTTTGGGGACGGCTGATCTGGCTGCGCGACATCGCGCAGATTTTGAAGGTGGAGAATCTGAACTGGGATCGGGTGCGGGCTCGAACCCGGGAATTCGGGATCGAACGGATACTGCGCGTCACGCTTTTATTGGCCAACCGGCTTCTGGGAACTGCGATTCCGCCGGCCGCCGAAAGCGGAGTTCTTGCGGATCAGGCTGCGCGGGGCTTGGCGGATGAGATTGCAGAAGCCCTGGCTGCTGGAGTTTCCTACGATACGGGGAAGACATCTTATTTCCGGCTGATGATGCGGCTTCGCGAACGGCGGGCGGATCGAGTGCGATTTCTTGCGCGGTTGGCGTTTACTCCTGGGCCTGGGGAGTGGGAGGCGGTTCGGTTGCCTGGTGCGTTGGTTCCGCTTTATCGCGTGGTGCGGGTGGTGAGGCTGGCGGGGAGATTCGCGCGGGGGTAGCGCCTGGTACTCGCCAGCTGTGATAGTCAGGACTTGACCCACCCCGCTGTGCTGTCGGGTGGCGACGCTCCAGTCACGTAGATACTCAAGCTGGAAGTGCGAACAGACGGCTACAGTGTCATTCTGCTATATGATCTTGCTTGTCGGGCGACTACAGTGAAAGAGCGACCAATCTTTTTTGGCCTCGTGCTCCTTTTAGGCACAGCTTTAATTTTCGCCACCGCTGTTGCGCAGTCCCCCCACGCTGACAGCGCCGAGCAGTGGCCTGCCATGAATGAACTGCTTCACAGCAAGAGTTCTCAAAGGCCTTTGCAAGAAGCCGGGCTGACCTCCGAACAGGTTAAAGCATTACGGGCGGCTCTCAAAACGGCGGATCGCAAAACGCCGTGGCTAGATTCAGGCAATCTAGGCATTACAAAGGTAGAGTTGGCTGCTGACGGGCGGAGTGCGCTGTTCGTAAGCGGGACGCATACACCACCATGCGGAGCCCATGATTGTCCCATATGGATTGTGAGTCTTGTTGGAAACCATACAGATGTTCTGTTGAAAGATTGGGGTTGGGGACTGGTTTTAATGCGTTCGACGCATAATGGTCACTTCGACGTCGTGACAGCTTCCGGTAGCCGTGATCCCGAACTGCTTTATTGGGTGTTCGGCGCTAACGGATACCGCGTGCTTAAATGTGGGTCTGCAATTGAAGTGGGCACGGATGACGAACCACGATGGCAAGTTTCAGCGCATCCGTGTCCCTCGCCCTCCAGTTAAGCGACCTTAGCTTGCTCGGCTTCTCGTCAACTGGCGCAATACCCCGATTACACTCAAAATCCCTGACGGCAATCTGTACCGCTAGCTGCCTGCTCCACCCTGCACTCTCAGCGGCTGGCCAGGCCGCCGGCGGTTTCGCCGCCGTCCATCGTGAAGACATGTCCCGTGGCATAAGCGGCGTCGTCGGAGGCTAGAAAGGCGAACAGGGCTGCGATCTCTTCTGGCTTGGCATGGCGGCGGAGGGGAATTTTGCAGTTTACTTCTTCGAGCATGGCGTCGGTGTACTCGGCGCGCTGCATGGGCGTGAGGACGTATCCGGGAGCTACGGCGCACACGCGAATTCTGGGGGCTAGCTCGAGTGCCATGGAGCGCGTCAGCTCGATGACTCCTGCCTTGGTGGCGTTGTAGCCGGCGTAGTAGGGATAACCCATGATGCCGTTGGTCGAAGCGGTTTGCAGGATCACTCCGCTGCTGCGCTCCGCCGAGAAACGCTGCCACATGTGGCGCGCGGCGGTTTGCGCCACGTAGAAGACGCCGGTGAGATTTACGGCGATCACCTGGTCCCATTCTTCGGGCGTGATTTCGAGGAAGCTGCGGCGGATGCTGATGCCGGCGTTGTTGATGAGGACATCGACGCCGCCCATGGCGCGGACCGCTTCGGCGAACGCGGCTTCCACCTGCATCAGGTCAGTGACGTCGGCGATGATCGCCTCGGAGATGGCTGGCAGCTGATGACGAAGGGCTTCGCAGGCCTTGGCGTCGCGGTCGAGGATGCAGACTTGAGAACCTTCTTCGAGAAAACGCGCGGCGGTGGCGGCGCCGATTCCGCTGGCGCCTCCGGTGATCAGGACTCGTTTGTCTTTCAGGCCCCGCATGCAGCTTCGATCGTACCCGGCTTCTACCGTACCCACCTTCTATCGTAACCGAGGCGACTGATACATTAGAATTTAGTCTAGTTCTCGCGCAATGCAAGCGCGTAGCTGAAGGTTTTGACGTACCCAAGCATCGGACAACGCCTGAGGCGGGAGCCGTGCGCAGGGAGACAGCAGATTCCCTTCGGCTTTGCTCAGAGCAAGGCTCTCGTCGCTTCGCTCCTCGGAATGACAAAGGGCGCGAATCGTAGCTGGCAGTCTCCTTCGAAGACCAAATGCGGACTTCCCAAGGTGGGAAGCTTCGAGCACCAATGATGGTCCCCCGCACCAAAGTGGATGGATACCGTTCGGTTCCCTCTAATAGCCTTAAGGAAGCAAAGAAAGCATCTCAAATCTCATGATTGGCCATGTTGTATAACCCTGCGCCGGGTGAGGCCGCGGGGGTTTCGGCGTCTGAATCCGAAACCCGGCGGTTCAAGCTCCTGCGAATCTATAGTGAAGGGTCCGCCATTGCCGCGATTGGCATCGCGTGTGTGGTTCTCTATGGCTGGGCCTTTCGGGTGGAAGTTCTCAAGTCTGTTCTTCCCGGGCTCGTCACCATGAAGGTGAATACCGCGCTGGGCCTGGGATTCGCCGGGATATCAGTGTGGTTGCAACTGCCCGGCAAGTCTGCTCGGAGGACAAGGTACATCGCTCATTTCTTCGCTGCGCTGGTTGTGCTGATTGGTGCGGCCACGCTCGCGGAATACTCGTTTGGCACGAATCTTGGAATCGACCAATTGCTGTTTCGTGACCTGAAAGGATCAATCGGGACGTCGTCGCCCGGCCGTCTGGCGCCCACAACCGCAACCGCATTTATCACCATCGGGTTGGCGCTGGTGTTTTTGGATGGGAAGACGAAGCGAGGAAGCGGACTGGCGCAGGGGCTGAGTTTGTGGTCCGGGCTGATCGGGCTGATGGCCATCACGAGTTACGTGTATCACGCCACGGTCGTACCCAAAGTCTTTCTCTACACCAAGGTGGCGTTGCATACGGCGATTGGCTTATTTCTGATTAGCAGTGCGGTATTCTTCGCCCGGCCCGGGGCTGGGCTGGCGCGCGATCTCACCAGCGAAGGGGCGGGAAGCGTGGTGGCGCGCCGATTTCTGCCCGCGGTTTTCTTGATCCCTATTCTTCTGGGCTGGATTTGCCTGCGCGGAGAAATCGCGGGGATGTATGAAACGGAACTGGGCCTGGCCCTGCATGCCACCGTCTACATCGCAGTGTTCGCGTCCCTGGTTTGGTGGAACGCCCGGCGATTGAATAAAGAGTATGACCAGCGCAACCGGGCGGAGATAGAAATTCGCGAACTAAATGCTGCGCTCGAAGGGCGGGTCGCGGAACGAACCCGGAGCGCCGAACAGCTCTCGGAACGGTTGTCGCTGGCGACTGCGATTGCGAAGGTGGGGGTGTGGGAATGGGAACTGGCCGGCAAGATGTCGATCTGGGATGCCACGATGTTTGAGATTTATGGCTTCGCGCCGGTGGTTCCGATGCCCTATGAAAAATGGGCGGACGCGGTACTGCCCGAAGATCTGCCGGGAGCGGAAGCGAACCTGCAAAAAACCATCGAGCAAGCGGCGCGCGGGTCCGCGGAATTCCGAATCTTTCTGCCCGATGGTTCCGTGAGAAATATTTCTGTGATTCAGAAGGCGGTCCTCGACGATCAGGGCAAGGTAATTCGGCTGATCGGGGTCAACATGGACATCACGGAACGGAAGCGGGCCGAGGAGGCTTTGGCGCAGAGCGGCAAAGATCAGATTCGCTTCAAAGACGAATTCCTGTCGCATGTTTCGCACGAGCTGCGCTCGCCACTCACCGCCATCAAGCAATTTACCACCATCCTTTTGAACGGATTGGCGGGCGAGCTGAATAAAGAGCAGCGCGAGTACCAGCAGATCGTCCTGAAGAATATCCGGCAACTGCAGGCGATGATTGACGACTTACTGGACGTCACGCGGGCCGAGGCGGGGAAGCTCGGCGTCAACCCGGAGAGCACTTCGGTTGCCGACGCGGTGACGGATAGCTTCAACACGCTGCGGGTGAGCTCTGAGGCAAAAGGGGTGAGTCTGGCTTCAGAACTTCCGCCCGACCTGCCAGCGGTTCACGCGGACCAGACGCGGTTGCGCCAGGTCCTGATCATCCTGCTGGATAATGCCATAAAGTTTACCCCCAAGGGTGGGGCGGTGAGAGTTCGGGCGAGACTGCAGGAGGGGGATGCCGAGTTCGTGGTTCTCGAGGTGTCCGATACTGGTTGCGGAATGAGTGCGGAAGCCAGCGAGCGGGCTTTCGAGCGCCTCTTCCAGGTGGAGCAGCCCAGCCAAGCCAGCCGCAAGGGCCTGGGGCTTGGCTTATTTATCTGCAAAGAGCTGGTGACGCGACAAGGCGGAAAGATCTGGGTGAAGAGTGATCCGCTCGGGGGCAGCACGTTTTCCTTCACGCTTCCGGTTTTTTCTCTGAACAACGTAATTGCCCCGCTGCTCAGGGACGACCGCTGGCCGGCAGAATCGGTAGCCCTGGTGATGGCGGAGATTTGCTTTAAGGGAGGCGAGAGTGCCGACTTCCAGCAAGAGTGGCGCCGGGAAATCCGCGACCTGGTGCAACGTTGTTTGCTCCCCAATCTGGATGTAGTTCTGCCCAGAGCGAGCTACGGCGCGGAGGGGGAGCGCATCTTTGTGGCGGCCTTTGCCGATGAAAAAGGGGCGTCCATACTCGCCAAAAGGATTGGCGAGCAGTTCGAGTACATTCCTCAGCCGAAGCCAGCCGACCTGACTCTTTCCGTCACCTACACTATGTTGAAACCATTTCCGCAGGAGGGTCGCGAACCCCTGGAAAACATGGTGACGACGATGGCGGCGAGCCTTGAAGAATCGATCAAGTCGCAAATCTTATCGGAGGGTGTGTCATGAGTAACAAGAAGATTCTCATCGTTGAGGACGATGCCGACGTGCGTCTCGGATATAACGTCCTGCTGAAGGCCAACCACTACGACACATTCTTCGCCGCCGACGCCATGTGCGCGATCAGCGAAGCTCGCAAGTGCACGCCCGATGTGATCGTGCTGGATCTGGGTCTGCCGGCCGGGGACGGCTTCGTCGTCCTGGAGAGATTGCGGGCCAACACGCAACTCTCAATGATCCCCGTGATCGTGGTTTCCGGACGCGACCTTCCCGGAAACAAGGAGCGCGCCCTGCGGTTTGGAGCCAGGGCTTTTGTGCAGAAGCCGTGGAATGACGACGAGTTGCTGTCTCTGATCGGCGGGCTGGCCGGACAACCTGCGACGCCTGCGACGCCCGCGCCGCAAGCCAAGTAGAAATGGCGTGAGATGGTTTCCGCTAAATGGGTTTGCCGCGGAAGAAGTAGACGAGTTCGATGATCAGGATGATGACCACCATGAGTTCGAGAACGAAGGCGCGGCTTTGGTTGAATTCGTCGACCATGAACCGGTAGAGCTCTTCGGCAGTTTGCAGCTTTTGCTGGACCAGGTCTTTATAGTCGGGCACGCCGACTTTCAGCGCAGCGAGCTTGTAGAGGCGGGCGGAAAACATGTCGCTCAAGAACTTGATGGCGTTGTCGGCGCGCTCGGTCAGTTCGCTCACATCGAGCAGGACGGTGTGGAGCTTCGAGGCGGCCTTGGCAGTGCGCCAGCGCGACCAGAGCCCGCGGCCTCCGCGGTCGAGGAAGTCGTAGACGCCTTCGAGTTGCCTGGTGAGCAGGTCGTCGTAGTGGCGGAACTCGAGCAACTGCGAGTTGGCATACTGCAGGAGCTGGATGGCGGTCTCGGCGCCAGAGGGACTGTCATAAATGAAGGCTGCGTTCCAGCCGATCACGGCAAGGTCGTTGGGATAGTAGGAAATGCGCGATTGCAGGATTTCCTGGCGTTCGCCATCGGAAAGCGGCTGGCTCTCGCCGCGCACCACCTGGGCGATGCAGGCGCCTTGAGAAGCGAGAATATCCGTGGCTGAGGGTGAGCCGGCGATCTCGCGCAAGTGGAAGATGAAATAGTCTTCCTGCAGCCACTCGGCGGTGTAGGGTTTCACCAGCGCTGGCGCGGCACGCTCGAGCTTCTGCTTCACGATGCGGGTGGCGAGGCTCTCGAAGTTGGTGTCCCAAACCCAGCGGCTGGAAAGTTGGACCAGCTTATCCCAGTCGCCGGAGAAAGGAACCTCGAAGACCACGCTGACCACACCGTAATCGAAATACTTGATGTCGCCTTGCAGTCGTTCGCCGCTTTCAAGAATCAGCGGTTCGAGGACTTCTTCGACTGGAGGACGCTGGTAGCGGACGTATCCGGGAGCAAGATGCTTGAAGCTGGCGTCGGCCGTGCGGGCCCCGAGGATCTGGCGAAGCTGGTCAAGGCGGATCTCCTCGCAAACGTCGAACTGGATCAGAACCAGCACGGAGCCAGACAGGGGCGCGTCCGGCGGCTTGGCGGCCACCAGGGTGGGCAAGGCCTCGGCGGGAACCTTGCCTACGACCGGGGCGGTGATGGTGGTTTCACGGTCCATGACGTCGGTGCCCTGAGGTTCGCTGGCTAGAACCGCAGGCTCCATTACTTCTACTTCGGGTTCCATGACTTCCTGACTGAGAATTCGGACTTAGAATCGGCTCGCCGTGGTGTTTTGTCTAGGGCTCCTTTTGGAGGAGCGGGCGAACGTCCTATTGTCCCAGAACTTAGGAGATCTGGCGAGGGGTGAAGCTTAGCATCGAGCTATAAAACTTAGATAAATGCTTTATAATCAATGCTTTTTAGACAATTCCCATAATAGAACACCGCCCGCCGCCAGGGCGGCTAAGCCGAAACCGGCGCGCTTCATCGACTTGCGGACCTCGGCTTCGCGTTGCTGGGTGCGTGCGGATTCGGGGTAAGGGTAGGAGTCGGGTACGCCGGGGTCGAGGAAGGCGCCGGACAGCGCCATTTGCAGGACTTCGGCCAGGTGCAAGGCGCGGCGCGGCGTTCCCTGGGCGATCTGCTCGCGGCAACTGAAGCCGTCGGCGATGATCAGCCAATTCGGCGGCGCCCGCCGGACGGCCGGAAGGAGTTCGAGTTCGCCGATGGCGATGGACAACTCGTACTTCTCTGGCTCGAAGCCGAAAGAGCCGGCCATTCCGCAGCAGCCTGGGGCGGGGCTTTGGAAGTCGATGCCGAGGCGGTGCAGGACTGATTCCTCCGCCGTCATCTTCATCAAGGATTTGTGGTGGCAGTGACCGTGGAGTAGCGCGCTGCGGTCGAGCCGCGGCAAGTGGAAATGCTTGGCGCGGGTTTCGAGGAATTCACTCAGCAGGAAAGTCTGGCGCGACAAGGTCTGGGCGCGTTCGTCGTGGGGAAACAGATTTAAGAGTTCGTCGCGGAACACGGCTAAGCAACTCGGTTCGAGGCCCACGACAGGGATGCCTGCTTCGATTTCGGGGGAAAGCTCGTCGAGGATCTGAAGCAGGAGCGCCTGGGCGCGGTCGAGCATGCCGAAGTCGTAGAGCGGGCGGCCGCAGCATAGGTTGGCTTTGGGGACGACGACCCGGAAGCCGGCGGCTTCAAGCACTTCGACGGCGGCTTTTGCGGTTCCGGGGTGGAAGTAGTTATTGAAGGTATCGGGCCAGAGGAGAACCGGTGGGGCCTCGGGGTTTCCCGCCCTGTGACGGCGGCTGTGGAACCAGCTTTTGAAAGTTTCCGGGGCGAAGGCTGGGATGGCTCGCTGTTTGGGGATTCCGGCTACGAGCTTCGAGATATCACGCAGGAATGGAAGTTGGGTGGTTAGGTTCGCGAGGCCGGGGGCGTTCGATGCCAGGCGCGCCCAGAGATCGAGGTTGCCGAACGCATAGGCGCTGCGCGGGCGGGTGCGTCCTTCATAGTAATGCGAAAGGAACTCGGCTTTGTACGTGGCCACATCGACGCCTACGGGACATTCGGTTTTGCATCCCTTGCAGGCCAGGCAGAGGTCGAGCGAATCTTTGACTTCCTCGCTGCGCCAGCCGTCTCGAATGATCCCATCCTGCCGGCCTTGGCCTTGCGTCATCTCCCAGAGCAGGTGAGCGCGGCCGCGAGTGGAGTGTTCTTCTTCGCGCGTGGCGCGGTAGCTGGGACACATGACTCCGCCTTCATCGTGGCGGCACTTGCCTACGCCCACGCAGCGCAGAGTGGCCTGGGCGAGGCTGCCATGATCGGCAAGAAACTTGAAATTCGTCTTCGGTTCCCAGGGAGCGTAGTCCGCGCCGAGGCGGAGGTTTTCGTCGAGCTTGTAGGGCGGCTTTTCAGGCAAACCGATCAGCTTGCTGGGGTTCATCTTCCATTCGGGATCCCAGACCGATTTGAAGTCGCGAAAAGCCTGGACGAGTTCGGGACCGAACATTTTCGGCAGCAACTCGCCGCGCGCCTGGCCGTCGCCGTGTTCGCCTGAGATGGAGCCACCGTAGCCAACGACGAGATCGGCAGCTTCTTCCATAAACTTGCGGAACTTCGCAATGCCATCTTTCGATTGCAGGTCGAAATTGATGCGGGTATGGACGCAGCCGTGGCCGAAGTGGCCGTAGAGCGAGCCTTTGTAGCCGTAGGCGGCGAACATCTTGCGCAGGTCGCGAAGATAGCCGCCGAGTTTTTCGGGCGCGACCGCGGCGTCTTCCCAGCCTTCCCAACTCATGGCTTCGCCGGCTACGTGCGACGTCGCTCCCAGAGCCGATTCGCGAACTTCCCACACGCGTTTGACTTGCTCCTTTTGAGTGTAGAGTCGCAGGTTCGGCGGATGAGCGCCTTGAGAGAGAGTCTGCATCAAGCCGCGAGCCTGCGCTTCGGCTTCGCGCGCGGTTTGGGCGCCGAACTCAACCATCAGCCATCCGCCGCCCTCGGGCAGCAGCGCGAGGCCTTCGGAGTTGATCCCTTTCATTCGCGTATAGCTGACGAGAAGATCATCGAAGCCTTCGAGGCCGATGGGCTTGTGCGTCATGATTTCGGGGATGTGATCGGCGCACTGATAGATGTCGGGATAGGCCGCGACTAGCAGCACACGCTCTGGAGGGCTTTCGACCAGACGGCAAGTTGCTTCGAGAACCGTGACGCAGGTGCCCTCGGAACCGACGAGTGCTCGCGCCACATGGAACCCGCTTTCGCGCAGAAGGAAATTCAGGTTGTAGCCGGAGACGCGGCGCGGAATTTTGGGAAAGCGCTGGCGGACCAGATCGCCGTAGGTGGCCGCGATGGTTTGCAGTCTGGCATAAATTTCGCCGCGGCGGCCGCCGGCTTCGCCGATGCGTTCGAGTTCAGCGCTCGACGTGGCACCGACTTTCATGCGGAGGCCGTCGTAGGTGAGGATTTCGAGTGCTTCGATATTGTCGTCCGTCTTGCCCGCCATGACGGAATGCACGCCGCAGGAGTTGTTGCCGATCATGCCGCCGAGAGTGCAGCGGCCGTGAGTGGCGGGATCAGGACCGAAGGTGAGGTGATGTTTTTCGGCGGCGGCGCGGAGACGGTCGAGCACGACTCCGGGCTGTACGCGGGCGATGCGGCGGCCGGGATCGATTTCGAGGATCCTCGACATGTACTTGGAAAAATCGAGGATGACAGCGACGTTGCAGCATTGTCCGGCCAGGGATGTGCCGGCGCCGCGGCAGAGCAGCGGTGCGCCGAATTGGCGGCAGAGTGCGACGGTAGCTTCGACATCGTCAGTGTTTCGCGGGAGCACAACACCGATCGGAACCTGGCGGTAGTTGGAGCCGTCGGTCGCATAGAGTGCGCGGGTGCCGCGGTCGAAGCGGACTTCGCCATGAATCGCTCCGCGCAACGCTTCGGCTAGACCTGCAGCATCAAGGGACGCGGATCCGGCGGGCGCGAGTTCTGCGAATTGGTCTGGCATGGGTGGCGGTGAGTTCTGGTTTGGCGCGAGTATACCGCAGATCGGACGCAGAGCCGCCCGGACGGCCGCGCTACGGAAAAACTAGCTCCAAAGCCGCGTGGCGTAGTCGGTCATGGTGAGTCCCAGCAACAGGAGCAGGAAGAATAATGCTGCGATCACGACCAGCTTGGTCAGCTTTTCACTCGCGTGCCAGACGTGCATGAAGAAGAGAGCCACCAGAGTCGCTTTGATGGTAGCGATGCCGAGGGCGACCGCGGCGTTGTAGGGAGCCAGGTCCAGGGTCGCGGCGTAAACCGTGAGACCGGTGCCAACCAGCAGCGCGATCCAAACCGCGATGTAACCTTTCAATGGCGATTTTGCTGATGCGTGTTCAGACATGCATGCCTCACGGGTGCCGGTCGATCAGGTAAAGCAACGGGAACAGATAAATCCAGATGATGTCGACGAAGTGCCAGTAGAGGCCACCGATCTCGACTGGAGTGTGCCACTCGGGGGTGAAGCGTCGCTTCCATGCCATGGTCAAGAGCCAGAGAAAAATACCCAGGCCAATGATCATGTGCACCGCGTGCAGGCCGGTCATCACGAAGTAGAGCGAGAAGAACAGCTGCGCGTGGTGCGGATCGGCGTACTGGCCGGGATGTCCAGGGATCGGCACATGATCGAAACTGAAAGATGCGCCGGGGACGTGATGCTCCTCAAATTTTTCTGCGTACTCGATGCCTTTGATGCCAAGGAACACGACGCCGAGCAGCATGGTGATGATGAGACTAACAATCAGCAACGTGCGGCGCGCGGTCTGCGCGGCCCAGACCGCGAGGACCACTGTCAAGCTGCTGCAGATGAGCACGGCTGTGTTCGTGGCGCCGTAGCCCATGCTGATGGTTTTGCTGGCGGCGGCGAAATCTGCAAAGTACAAGCGGCGGTAAACCAGGTAAGCGCAGAAGAGGCCGCCGAAGAACATGACTTCCGTGGCCAGGAAGACCCACATGCCCAGGCTGGCGGCGTCGCGCTGTTGCTGCGGCTCGGCGAAGTGGTGCAGCAGCGCCGGATCATGCGTTTCAGTGTGCGCGTCCTGGCTGAAACCGGCTGCAGACCTATCGGGCAACAGGGACCTCCTTACTGCGCGGCGCGTCGTCGCGCGGGGCGTCCAGCTCGTCGTAGTTGTAGGCCTCCCAGGTCACGACCGGCTCCTCATCGAAGTTGAAAGTGGGCGGCGGGGACTCGGTTTTCCATTCGAGTCCGGCTGCGTTCCATGGATTGTCGGGCGCCGGCTTGCCGTAGCGCATCGACCACAGGAAATAAATCATAGGCAGCAGATACCCCACGCCGAGGACGGTGGCGCCGGCCGTCGATAGCACGTTCAACACCTGAAATTCGGGCATGTGGCTGTAATCGTAATAACGCCTCGGCATGCCCATGTAGCCCAGCAAAAACTGCGGGAAGAAAGTCAGATTGAAGCCGATGAAAACGATCAGCGCAGCCAGGCGCGCCCAGCCTTCGGGATACAACTTTCCGGAAATCTTCGGCCACCAGAAATGCATTCCTCCCAGATAGCCCATGACCGCGCCTCCGACCATGATGTAGTGGAAGTGGGCCACGACGAAGTAGGTGTCGGTGACGTGGACATCGATGCCGAGCGCCGCCAGGAACAGTCCGGTAAGGCCGCCGATGGTGAAGAGCCCGAGGAACCCGAACGCGTACAGCATGGGCGCATCGTAGTGGATGGAGCCTTTATAGAGCGTGGCCGTCCAGTTGAAAACTTTGATGGCCGATGGAACGGCGACCGCGTAGCTTAGCAAAGAAAATACCAGAGCGGCGTAAACCGACATTCCCGCCACGAACATGTGGTGCGCCCAGACCAGGAAGCCGAAGACGGCAATCGCGATGGATGAAAAAGCTACGAAGCTATAGCCGAAGATGCGCTTGCGCGAAAAACAGGCAATGATTTCGGTGACGACTCCCATCGCCGGCAGAATCATGATGTACACAGCGGGATGGGAATAGAACCAGAACAGGTGCTGGAACAAGAGCGGATCGCCGCCCAGTTTAGGATCGAAGATGCCGAGGTGCAACGCGCGTTCGGCGGCGACCAGCACGATGGTGACGGCAACGACCGGCGTGCCCAACAGCTGAATGATGCTGGTGGCGTAGTGCGCCCAGATAAATAACGGCAGGCGCGACCAGGTCATGCCGGGCGCGCGCATGCGATGGATGGTGACGACGAAATTCAAGCCGGTGAGAATGGAGGAGAAGCCGGCGACGAAGATAGCGAGTCCCGCTTCAACGATTTTCGTGTTGGTGAAGTTTGTGCTGAAGGGCGCGTAGAAGGTCCATCCCGTATCGACGCCGCCGGTCAGCATGCAGTGCAGCATCATCACGCCGCCGATGATGTAGAGATACCAGCTCAGCAGGTTGACGCGAGGGAACGCGAGATCCTTGGCGCCGATCATCAGCGGCACGAGGAAGTTTCCCAGCACGGCAGGGATGGATGGAATCAGGAAGAAGAACACCATGATCATGCCATGCATGGTGAAGAGCTTGTTGTAAGTGTCTGCCTGGACTAGGTCGCCCGCGGGAGTAAGCAACTCGAGGCGGATGAGCAGCGCGAAAAAGCCTCCGATAAAGAAGAAGAACGTAATGGAGATGAGATAGAGAAGCGCAATACGTTTGTGATCGGTGGTAAGCAACCAGGACCACACGCCGTACTCTTTGTTCAGGTAATTCTCGCGCTCGGGCTGAGGCATCGGAGTTGGCATCTTATTGCACCTGACTTCCATTCGGTTGGGCGTTTCCCGGGACTCGGGGCGCGACCGTGCTGGCGCTGGTCTTACCCGCCTCACCAGCCGCCTCACCCTTGGTTGGCGAAATCGACTTGATGTAGGCGACCAGGGCGTTCACCTGTTCTTCACTGACCAGTCCCTGAAACGTGGGCATGATGGGCTGGAATCCCTTCACCCGCTTCGCGCCCGGGTCGAGAATGCATTCGCGAACATAATTTTCGTCGGCGGTTACGGTGCGTCCATCTTCGAGCTGAACCGGCTTGCCGAAAACTCCCTGCAGATTCGGGCCGCGGCCCTGCATGTCCGTGCGATGACAGGTGGAGCAGCCAAGCTCGGCAAAGATTTTCTCGCCTGTCGCCGAGAGCGGGCCGGTCGAGCCGCCATTCATCCACGCTTCGTACTGTGCCGGCTGCATGACCACGATGTCGCCGACCATGCCGGAGTGCTGGGTTCCGCAATACTCCGCGCAAAACAGGTGATACGTGCCGGGCTTGGTGGCGCGGAACCATTCCACCGTGTAGCGGCCGGGCAGTACGTCCTGCTTGATGCGGAAAGCTGGTATGTAGAAGCTGTGGATCACATCCTGCGAAGTCATGATCAGTTTCACGTCGCGACCGACGGGGACGTGCAGTTCGTTGATTTCGCGCTGGCCTTCAGCGTGCTCGAGCTTCCACATCCATTGTTTCGCTACGACATAAACTTCGGTCGCGTCGTCCGGTGGAGTGCGTTCTTTGAAATACACCACCGCGCCCCAGGCAAAAATCACCATGAAGACGAGAAACGGAATCGTGCTCCAGGTAATTTCGAGCGGAGTGGAACCCTCGATTTGCTCGGCGGGAACGCCGGGGCGGTGGCGGAAGCGCGCAGCGAAGTAGACCAGGCAGATGAAGATCAGCAGGGTCATCATCCCGGTGACGATGAGCAGGAAGATGTAGAGAGCGTCCACGTGGCCCGCCGTCGTGGACGCCTGCTCCGGCCATAATGGAAAATTATTGAGCATACCGAGTCTTCGTCTTCGTCCTCGCCACTTTCTCAGCTACCGAGAGATCCATTCGCCACAGGACAAAAAGAAAAGCGCCAATGAAAAGAATTGTCGCGCCTGCCGCCAGGCGCAGGATGTTGGCCACCATCGCGCCATATTTTCCGGTCTCAGGGTCGTAGTGATAGCAAAAGAGCAACACCGCATCCACAGCATTGCCGATCTTGCCCTGCGAGGCCTCCACCAGGCCCATGCGCAAATCTTTCGGCGGAAAATCCACGCCATAGAAGTAGCGCGAGATGCGGCCTTGCGGCGTCAGAACCATGATGGCCGTGGCGTGCGCGTACTGATTGGTCTTGGCGTCATATTGATACTGAAAGCCGACAGCTTTGGTGAGCGCGTTAACCGAATCCGCCGGGCCAGTCAGAAAATGCCAGCCCGCGGCGGCGTTCGCGCGGCCGTAGCGTCGGACGTAATCTTTCTTTCTAGCAGCGGCTATCTCGGGAGTCTCGCGCGGGTCGAAGCTCACGGTGACCACGTCGAATTCATTGCCCACGTCGAACTTCACCAGGCGCATGGCGCTGGCGAGTCCCGCCAGAGCTTCCCCGCACAGCATGGTGCAGTTGTAATAAACCAGATTGAGGATCAGCGGCTTGCGTCCGAAATAGTCTCCCAGCTTCACGGTCTTGCCAGTTTCGTCGCGGAAGGTGAGATCCGGCGGCACTTGCGCATCGAGATGCTGCTCGATGCCAACGTTCTCAAGCCGCGGCGGGCGCGTGTTCGCCGGGGGAGACATTACGCCGTTATTCATCTGTCCCCACGCGGAAGACGCCAGAAGCGTCAGCGCAAACAAAACTCGGGCGGCAGAAATCGAATTGTTCTTTTGACCGCTCACTTCTTTTTCCCCTTGACCGTGGTTCCGGTCTTGTTTGAGTGCACTCCAGTAGAAACAGTTTCGCTGGAGGCGCCTTGAGGACGCACGGGAAGCCCGCGCTGCGCAATTAAATCCATGGCTCGTTCGATGGGAATGCGGACGGTGCCGGCTTTTTCATCGATCCAGCTGTAGCTGTACAGAGTGTTTTCTTCCTGTAAAACAATTCCATTTAGTTGGCCACGCTCGTCTTCCTCCAATCTCGGGTTGGGAAAAACGCTCTGCGGATAGTCCGGAGCGATGTGTCGCGTATCCGTTGGAACGGTTGTGACCAGTGGGTTCACCGGAGGCTGCTCGGCCCTCTCGCGATGATCAAGAAATGCGTAGACCCCGCGGATGCCGAGAATGGAAAGCAGCAGGAACAGCGCCAAGCCCAGGAGGAAATAAAGAATGCCCGACGGTTGCAGGTCCTGGTGCTCGAAGCCGCCGTTGCCAGCCACGTTCTCGTTTTTGGTCTCGTCGGTCATATCTCGTTGATCATCTCTGGTTGATCATGTCTCGTTACTCATCTTTCGTTCACGCATGCGCGTCGTGCGCCGGTTGCAGAACTTCGTGAGCGTCGGTGTCATAAGCCGGCAGAAGCGGCAGCGAGCCCAGGTTGCGGAAAAAATACCAAAGCCAGATTCCTCCGATGGCGACGGGAACAACTATGTCAGCCAGAGTTAAGGAGATCGTCTTGGAAAAATTCGGCTCGATGATCCAGAACAGATCGAGGTAGCGCATCAGCATGAGCCAGACTGCGAGCCATACCAGCCGGCGAATATCGCGCTTGAATGGACGGGAGAGCAAAAGCGCGAAAGGAATTGCAAAATGGAACAGCACCAGGAACAGTCCAATCGATCCCCAACCTCCATTCAGGCGCCGCAAATAAAAAGTGATCTCCGAGGGTAGGTTACCGGCCCAGATGATGAGCCACTGTGAGAATGAGAAGTATGCCCACATCATGAGGAAGGCCAGCATCCACTTGCCGTGGTCGTGGACGAAGTCAGGCTTCAGCATCTCCGACATCGGTTTGTAGTTGAAGAGGATGCGCTCGACCACCACTGCAAAACACATGGCGGAGAGCACTTCGCCGATCAGAATGATCAGGCCAAAGATGGTCGAGATCCAACTGGGGTCGAGCGACATGATCCAGTCGATGGCGGCGAAGGAGATGGTAAATCCGTAGAGAATCAGGCCCGGTCCGCTGACTGCCTTGAAACGCCCGCTGTTATCCGGAGCGCTCGGTGTGTCGGTCTGTTTCGACCAATACGAGAGCAGAAACGACAGAACATTCCAGACGGCGAAATAGAACACGGCGCGGAGGATGAAGCCGTTCACCGTCAGATACGTCTGCGTGATCTGCTCGAGGTGCTCGCGGAGATGCTTGTCTTCGATGTTGCTAAGTGGTTGCGCCCAGATGTAGAGCCTGTGTATCCCAAAGAAGATAGGAAGGAAGAGTATGAAGAGGAGCGGCAGCGTACGCATGGCCGCGCCCAGGATGCGGCGGATGACCGTGCCCCAGCCGCCTCCGGTCAGGTGGCGAATCATCAGGATCGCCATGGAGCCGAGAGCGACGCCCAGCCAGCACATGAAGCCAAGCAGGTAGGCGCGATAGAACTCGTCGGGGCGAACGAAAGCAAGAACAACGGAGATCACTGCGAAGACGACGCCGACGGCGAGCGAGCGCTGCGATATTTTCTTTACCACCACGGGCGCCGTCAGATCGAGATGTAGAGTGGTCGCGGCGCTCATTTATGTTCCTCAGATTGCGAGCCCGTCCCGGAATCCATGACGGGCAGCGTCGCGCCCGAGCCCGGCTGGCCGCTGAACCTCGGCGGCTCGGAGGGCACGGTCTGTCCCTTGGGCACGTCCGCCATCGTGGCATTCTGACTCAATTGCAACGCGCGAATGTAGGCCACGATGTTCCAGCGATCTCGCGGCGGAATCTGTGAGGCGTAATCGGGCATGATGCCGAAGCCGTTCGTGATCACGTCGTAGAAGTAGCCAAGCGGAGCTTTCTGCAACCGCGGGATGTGATATGAGGGCGGCTTGCGAGCGAAACCGCGCGAGGGAATGAAGCCGTTGCCATCCCCGACCTCCGAATGGCAGGGGGCGCAATAAATGTTGTAACGCTCGCGCCCGCGCTCCAGAACTTCCACGGTCACAGGAAACGGCATGTAATCGCCGGGATTGTTGCCGAGCTTTCCGGTATAGAAATAAGTATCTTCGTGGAGTTCGCCGCGGGCGACCGTGCCATCGACCGGCGGCCGCTCCGAGCGCTGGTCGGCAAAGAAGTCGCTGCGCGAAAGCGGATTCTCTCGCGGCTGCACATGCATATCAATGCGGCAACCGGGGAGCACGGCGATCGCAATCAGCAGTCCGGCGGCGAAAATTTGGCGGAGACGCGCCATCTAGCTGGGCACCTCCGAAATCGAGCGTGGCTGCAAGGCTTGCAGGAAGCCGCGCGTCCCGGCCGCATCGTACTTGGGATCGGAAGAAAACACGATCAGAAAGAAGCGGTCTTTCGATGCCGACGAGAAACGCGGCACGTTGAACACAGGATGATAAGGCATGGGCAAGCCGTTTAGCGCGAGCATGCCGAATACGGCGGAGATGCCGGCAAACAGAATCGTCATCTCGAACGTGATCACAATAAATGCTGGCCAGGAATGAGCGGGCTTGCCGCCGATGTTGAGTGGATAGTCGACCGCAGACATCCAGTACTGCATCAGGTAACCAGTGAGGCCGCCGACGATGCCGCCGATCAGCACCACCAGCGGCACTTCGTCGCGGTAAAAGCCAATTTCCTCTGCCAGTCCTTCGATGGGGAACGGGCTGTACGCGTCGATTTTCCGGTAGCCCGCCTGGTGCGTATGCCTGGCGGCGTCGACCAGCGCCTGCGCCGAATCGAACTCGGCCATGATGCCGTAAACCGGATCGCGCTTCATATGATGAACCTCGACACCGCACTCGCCATCATTCCTTCACCTCCGCTTCCGGCAGCAGAGTGCGCATCTCAAAGATCGAGATTGCCGGCAACAGGCGCAGGAACAGAAACATCGCGGCCAGGAACATGCCGATGGTTCCGATGTAGGTCATCCAGTCCCAGCGCGTGGGGTAGTACATGCCCCAGGACGAAGTCAGGAAGTCGCGGTGCAAGCTGACCACAACGATGATGAAGCGCTCCAGCCACATGCCCACCAGGATCACGCCCGAAAGCAGAAACAGCGCTACCGGACTGGTTCGCATTTTCCTGATCCAGAGCAATTGCGGAATGAAAATGTTGCAGGTGAGCAGAGCCCAGTAGGGCACTGCGTAAGGCCCATGCAGGCGGTTCCACATGGTAAACGCATCGTAGCGATCTCCGCTGTACCAGCCCATGAAGGCCTCGATGCCGTAACCGTAGGCCACGATCAAGCCGGTGGCGAGCATGACCTTGGCCGCATTCTGCAAATGCAGTTCGGTGATGAAATCTTCCAGGTTGTAGATTTTGCGGATCGGAATTGCCAGCATCAGCACCATGGCGAATCCGGAGTAAATCGCTCCGGCCACAAAGTACGGCGGAAAGATGGTCGTATGCCAACCGGGGACGATGCCGATTGCGAAGTCGAAACTCACGACGGTGTGCACCGAGAGCACCAGCGGCGTGGCCAATCCGGCCAGCAGCAAGTAGGCAGTCTCATAGCGATGCCAGTGCCGCGCCGATCCGCGCCAACCCATCGAGAGCATGCCGTAGATCATCCGGGCCGCGGGATGCGTGGCGCGATCACGCAGCGTCGCCATGTCGGGAATCAGGCCGATAAACCAGAACAGAGCTGAAATCGTGGCGTAGGTCGAGACCGCGAAAACGTCCCACATGAGCGGGCTGCGAAATTGCGGCCACACGCCCATGGTGCTGGGATAAGGAAACAGCCAGTAAGCCAGCCACGGACGCCCGACGTGAATGGCCGGGAAGATTCCGGCACAGGCCACGGCAAATAGCGTCATGGCTTCGGCAAAACGGTTAATCGAATTACGCCACGACTGCCGCAGCAGCAGAAGAATCGCCGAGATCAGCGTGCCCGCGTGGCCAATACCGATCCACCATACGAAGTTGACGATGGCGAAGCCCCAGCCGATGGGGATGGTATCGCCCCAGATGCCGATGCCTTTCAAAAACAGATACCCGATGGCATACAGCATCATCATCGTTACCAGAAACGCGATGCCGAAGCCCACGAACCAGCCATTCGACGCCGGACGCGTCAGCACAATCGCGCTGATCTTTTCCGTGACCGTGCCGAAGGTGTAGCCCGGTTCCATCACCGCAGCTCGCGTGTCCACCGTCGCTTTGTATGGCTCGTTCATGCTGCGTTCTCTATCTGCGTGATCGGAGGTCTTGCATCCTGAGCGAAGCCGTTGTTCAGGTATGGCGACGAGCCTGCCCTGAGCCGAATGGCGAAGGGATCTCGGTCTCCACGGCTCTATCCCTGCTTCAACTCCGGATTCGGATTGCTGACTTCCGCCAAATAAGTAGTCCGCGGACGTGTATTCAATTCGCCCAGCAGACTGTAATTCCGCGCCTGCGCTTTCAGTTTTGAAACTTTGCTGTTCGGGTCATTGATGTTGCCAAAAATAATCGCCCCCGCCGGGCACGACTGCTGGCAGGCGGTTTGCAACTCATCTCCGACTTTGATCTGTTGGCCTTCGCGCACCGATGCGGTCTCTGCATCGATCTTGTGTTCGTTGATCCGCTGCACGCAGTAGGTGCACTTCTCCATCACCCCGCGGCTGCGCACGCTGACGTCAGGATTGCGCATCATCTTGTACTGCGGCGTCGTCCAATCTTGAAACAGCAGAAAGTTGAACCGCCGCACCTTATAAGGACAGTTGTTCGAGCAATACCTCGTCCCCACGCAGCGGTTGTAGACCATATCGTTCAGGCCTTCAGGCGTGTGATTGGTCGCACCCACCGGGCAAACCACTTCGCACGGAGCGTTCTCGCACTGCTGGCACGGCACCGGCTGGAAGTATGCCTTGGGATTGTCGCGGTCACCCTGGTAGTAAGCGTCAACGCGAATCCAGTGCATGTGGCGGCCGATCACGCACTGCTCCTTGCCGACCACGGCAATGTTGTTCTCCGACTGGCAGGCCAGCATGCAGTTGTTGCAGCCCACGCAGGAGTTCAAATCGATCGCCATGCCCCACGCGTAGTCTTCCTCTTTGTAGGGATAAGGCTTGTAGAGCGTAAGCCCGGGCGCGGGCTCTTCGCCTTCTTCTCCAGCGAAGTTCGGACGCTTAAGGTAATCCTCAAGCGTAGTCTCGCGAACCAGCGGTCGATGGCCGCCAT
>JBEKWP010000034.1:0-29785 GCA_049512915.1 Candidatus Sulfotelmatobacter sp. | reverse complement strand
CGACAATGGGACCACCGTGGTGCAATTGACATTGACGAACACGACGACTCCACCGGCAGCACTTCGCCATGCGGCTTCGCAGTCCTTTGGCAGGCTTTACCTGCTTGCTAGCCTGCTGCCCCTATCACTGTTTCTTGTGCGGAAAAGGAAACACTCATTCCTTCCGCTCGTTATATTGGCGGGTCTGGCAGCTACCCTTTCCTGCGGAGGCAGCGGAGATGGCGGACTTGGCGGCCGTAGTGGAGGCACTGGAGGCGGGGGTGGAACTGGAGGCGGAGGCCCGCAGATCGTAAGCGTCACGGTCGTGGCACAGGCAGCTATGAGCCAGAGCGACACCAGTAATCAGAAGATTCTTGGGCCGATCGTGATCACACTGAACTAATTTCAATTTGGTTATAAGAAACTTCGTGCTCGATTCTCCCCCCGATGTGGATGGAGCGCTTCACCAGTGACATTTTTCAACCCGGACCTTCGTCGAGGCAGGAGGCTGCCATGTGTAATGTTTAACGTGGCACGCCATCCATTTGCAATCCGTTCACCCGTCTCGCCACTGCTTTCCAGGTACTTCGGTGCCATCCGTGGCCCTGTATGTTGTTGAATTTACGTTTGCGCGTGGATTCGATTCCTACCGCGCTCACCACTCCTTCAAGCATTCAATCATGGCTGTTCATCGCGTTCAAAGTTTGAGCCGTCACGATTTCTCTGCCGCGGCGGTGACTAGCCCTGCTTCGCGCATGCGGGTAAGAATCTCTTCGACCGCCGTTTCGGGAGTCCCGGCAACACTGACGGACCAAGCGTTGCGCGGCACTTCCAGTTCCGCCAGTTGGCTATTAAGAAGGTCAGGATTCATGTATGGATGATGCCGCGACTTCATGCGCTCTCTGATCACAGCAGCGGGCGCCTGCAGATAAACAAAGCAAATTTCAGCGGGGCCGAGGGCGCCGGCCAGCAGCGCGCGATACTGTTGCTTCAGCGCCGAGCAGGCAAAAATAGCATTCTCGCCCTTTTGGCTGTATTGCAGCATTCGTTCATGCAAAGTGTTGAGCCACGGGCTTCGGTCGGCGTCGGTCAATGGGATCCCGGCGGCCATCTTCCTGCGGTTTTCCTGCGAGTGATAGTCGTCGGCGTCTTCGAAGTTCCATCGAGTGCGCGCGGCGAGCAACCTGCCGATAGTCGTTTTGCCGACGCCGCTCACGCCCATTAAGACCGCGATCATGCATCCGGCCCCAACAATTTACCGCGGTAGGCCCACAGTCCCAACCCGGGGTTTGGAATAAAAAAGATTTCTTCGCCCGCGACGTGATTGCAGCCGTAGCGAAGCGTCTGCGGGTTGTAGCGCGTTAGCATGGTTTTCAAATCTCCAAATTCAAAACCCACGCCTTCAATCTCTTCTTTGCTTAACTGACCGGGGCACCACCGGATTGTAAAGCGTCCCTCGGAAGAGCCGTGAATGAGGTGCGCAGCCGCGCCCAGGTCGTTGGCCAGATCGGCGTTGGCCTGCACGGCTTTGAGTGTGGCTGGGGTACCGCGATAGCCATACTTGCGAATCAGGGCGTCGATGGCAGGGTCTTCGCCGAATTTCCTCACTCCTGGCGCCAGCACGATCAGCTCTGCATTGTCGGCCAATGCCATGCGCGTTCGGTAGACCGCCTTATTGCCCAGCCATGTGCTGCGAAATTCATTCGGATCAAGATAAACCACGGCCTTGCGAATAGGCGCGTCCAGTGTTTCAAAGTTCACTTTCAGGCTGAGTTCGGCGGCGCAGTAAAAGCACTCGGCATCGTCGCCGATGAAGAGTCCGCGCACTGCGAGCCCACCATCGCCCGCGCGCCCGACAACGGTAAGCACGTAGACGATGGGCAAGTTCCGGAGGAAACGATCAGCCGCGCAATTGAGAACATTGCGCACTGGATTCCTGGCGCGGCCCATGATGCGCTCCATGCCATAAACCGCGCCCAGGTAATGGCTGCGGTTGATCGAATCGCGGCCTCCGGTGCCCACCAGGATGTTCTTGTTGTAATTCGCCATGCCGGCAACTTCGTGGGGAACAACCTGGCCGATCGAAAGAATAAGATCGAAACCGCCATGCGCAACCAGCCGGTTCACCTGCGCCGGCCACGAATAGTTCAGCTTGCCTTCGGATTGCTCGTGGATGAACTCGGGCGGGACCTCGCCCAGAGTCTCGACGTCGGTCCGCCAATTGTGAACGTGAAAGAGCGCCTGCGGCATGGCGCCAAACATTCGCGTGATCTGATCGGGCTGCATGGCCGCATGAGTGCCAAGAGCAGGCAGAACCGCTCGCAACCGGTCGCCGTAATACTCCCACGCGTAGCGCGTCAGGTCGCCCGAGCGGGAATGAATGCGGCTTTGATCGGGAGGCACTGCGAGCACTCGCTTTCGTTCCCCCAGCTTGGCAAGACTCTCCGCAAGCAGATCTCGCACTTGCGGAAGCAGATCGCTTTCGACGCCGCCTGTGGCGCAATAGAGGCTCATGCGCGCTTCTGCCTCCTAATGGTTCGCAACCTAATGGCTCGCAACCTAATGACTCGCAACCTGGGGCTTGATTAAGTCGTCGAGATAATCCGGCCGGTCACCATCCCGCACCAGATGCGGAAAGCGCGCTCCATCATGGTAGGTGATCGTGCAGGTTCGAAAATAATCGTCGACCACGACGAGGAGCGTGATCGGTTGCGAAGTGCCCTTCGCAGACTTGACCGCGTCCGAGAGCAATTCCTCGGTGTAGAGGCGGCCATTGACGCCAATTATTTTCATCTGCGAAGAGACGCCTGCCTCAAATGCAGGGCTTCCGACGATGGAGTCGGTGACAACTCCATCGCTGCCCACCTGGAGGCCGATGGAATAGACCTCGCCGATATTGCCCCGCCTGCCCTCCAGCTTTGAAGGCTTATCGTCAAACGTGACTTTCCAGCCGCCGTTTTCGATTCCTCCCACGGGCGCTTCCGCAGAAGTGGAATTCAACCGGGTGTGGAAGAATGTGGCCCAATCAAACGGCGCCAATGCATTGAGCTCCTTCACCAATTCATCGAAGGTATAAGTCTTCACCTCCGGGCCGTGGTTGGGGCCGCCGTGGAATTCCTGGCAGAAATCATCAATCGACTTCTTGCCGCCAGACTCGCGATGAATGATGGTGGCAACTTCGAGCCAGAGCAGATCGCCCTCGTCGTAGTAATCGGCTCCCCGGCGCCAGTTCATCCAGCCGCCCCGTCCGAAGCCGCCTCCGCCGCCGGCGATGGTAACGGCGGTATCGAGCAACGGGCGCCATGTGCGTCCGGGACGCCCGGGACCGAGCATGGCGGCGATGCTGGCTAGGTATTCGTGGTATTGCTCGGGCGTCCACAGCCCGCTGCGCGCCGCCAACATGGGCCCCAGATAGTCCGTCAGCCCCTCATAGCCCCAGAGCAGATCCGTTTTCATAGGCTGTTCGTAGTAAGGGGCGGTCAGATCGGCGGGGCGGCGAAACTTGCCATTCCATGAATGAACGAACTCGTGCGACAGCAATCCGCCCAGCGAATAGCCGGAACTGGGCATGAGCAGAGTTCGCTCCGGCAGGCGGCTGTTGTTCGACTCGTGATGTTCGAGGCCGAAGTGGGCCACATGATCGCTGAGCGCGAGCAGAAAATGATAATCGCGATAGTGGCGAGCACCAAAAAGTTTGCCCGACTCCGCGACCAGATTGATCATTTCCTTTTGGTTCTCGGGGCTCATGTTCAGCGCATCTGCGCTATCGGCCGCGATGTCGATTTCATGGTGGATGGGTTCGCCTGGCGGCGTGAGGTCGATGCTCCGATAGAACTCTCCAGTAATTACGGGCGAGTCCACGAGCAAGTCCAGTGAAATCGGTTTGAATGAAACCTGGTTGCCGGCGGCATTTTCGACGGGAAGCGATGTGCCGAATTTCCATCCATCCGGCATCACAAGTTTCGCATCATACGTAAGTTTCTCGGCGGGGATGTCCGCCGGATAAAGTACGACTTCATTCCATTCGAGGACCATCAGTTTGTCAGTGGCCGAGACGCCGTCGGGCTCAATAACATCAAAGTTGGCATTAAGGTGGGAGACACCGCGGGGGATTTCCAGGTGAAAGGTGAAAACATCCAGCAGATCACGCTGCCACGGAATGATCTTGCCGTCCGCCTCGAATTTGAGGCCTGTGAGATTTGCGATGGGTCCATCGGGCCCGTGCTCGCCGGGAATCCATTTCGGGTAGTAGAGAGTTAGAGGTCCAGGCTTGACGGGCATCACCAAATGAGCATGCAGCAGCTTCTGCTGAGTTTTAGTGGCGTCCACGGTGACCGAGATTGCTTCTTCCGCGAGCGCGGTGGACGCGCCCAGCGCCAGGACTGAGGCGAACAATACTGAGGCGATCAGGACTGAGGTGACCAGGACTGAGGTGATCAATACGAATGAACGAGTGCGGCACGGTTGCATGCAAGAGCTCCTCAAAAGGAATAAACCCACCGCAGCATCATATCGTTTTTCGCTTGTTCCGTATTCCTTGCTGGCGCTTGGTTCATGAATGAGCCTGGGAGGCGATTGCGGTACACTCCAAACGGGGCGGGAACATCCTGAGGAGATGGTCGGGGCATTCTGACTCTCCTGCTGGTGTGCGATGCCGAAAATTCAGAAGATTCTTCTGCCGGTTGATTTTCCGAACACCTCGCTTCCTGTGATTGACCAGGCTGCCGCCCTAGCCCACCGTTTTCGTTCCGAGATCGTAATGCTGCACGTCGTAACCGCGCTGAGCCACGCTGCCGGTGTACCCGAGGACTTCCCCCAATTAGCTGGCTGGGATTTGCTCGCCGAGATCACCAAAAGGGCCGGGCAAAACCGGGGCGAATCTCTTGCAGCGGAGCTTAAGAGCCTTACCATCCGATGCGTATTGGCCAAAGGCGACCCGCTAGAGGCCATTCTGCGGACGGCTCAAGCGGAAAAAGCCGACCTGATCATGATGCCGTCCCATGGGTTCGCGTTCAACCGGTTTCTGCTGGGCTCAGAGAACGCGGAAGTTCTATACGGCATCGATTGCCCGGTTTGGACCGGTGCCCACGCAGAGGTATCCCTGGCGAAGGAATTTGGCATCCAAAGTGTCCTGTGCGCGGTTGATCTCGGTGAGCGCAGCCCACAAGTTGTGTCATGGGCCGCGCAAATCGCCGGCGGATTCGGCGCCCATCTGACGCTTGCCCACGTTACTCACTCAGTAGAGCTCTGGGGGCCCGGCGGCAGCTACGTCAATCCGAAGTGGAGAAAGGAGCTTGTCGGCGACGCCTCTCAGCAACTTATTCAGCTTCGGCAGGACCTCGGCATAACGGCGGACCTATTCGTCGGCAGTGGTGACATGCCCAAGATACTAAGCCAGGCTGCGAAGCAGACGAATGCGGATTTGCTGGTTTTCGAGTGCTACCCTTATGGCGGGAACCTGCGGATTCACGGCTACGCAGTCATTTACGCGGTGCCGATTCCAGTGCTGAGCGTGTGAAGGCCCTGAGTTGCTACCGACTTCGGGCCATCTCTGCACTAAGGGCCTGGGGCACCACGATTGCGAGTTTGAATCCCCGTTCCACAGCTATAATTTTGAACAATTCGAAGCTGACAAAGGAGACTCCTTTTGACCGCTGATCAGATTCAGCCTGCCATCGCAGACCGTGGCCATCTACTCCCGCCTCACGGTTCGAAATCTCACGTATGGTGGATCGTCATCGGGATTGTTTTGTTGCTCGTCTTTGTGCTTGCCATCGTGCTGTTATGGCGCCACCACGAGAGCGGGAAAAAAGTCGCGCCCGCTCCGCCGAAAATCAACATTACGACCGCGACGGCCACGAAAGGGAACATCGGAGTCTACCTCGACGCAATCGGCACCGTCACCCCGGTCTATACCGATTCGATCACCAGCGAGGTAACCGGCCTGATCGTAGCCGTGCACTATAAGGAAGGTCAGCTCGTCAGTAAGGGCGATCCGCTGGTCGATATCGATTCGCGTCCGTACCGCGCGAGTCTTCTGCAGGCGCAAGGAGCACTGGAGCGGGACGAGAACGTACTGGCACAAGCGCAGATGGATCTTGAACGCTATCGTGCCGCGTGGGCCCGCAACGCGATTGCAAAGCAAATCCTCGATGACCAGGAGAAGCTCGTACTGCAGGACGAGGGCACGGTAAAAAACGATCAGGGAACGGTGCAATTTGACCAGATCGAAGTCGACTTTTGCCATATCACCGCTCCCATTGGCGGCCGCGTGGGCTTGCGGCTGGTGGACCCGGGCAACGTGGTGCAGTCCGCTGGAACCCTCACTCTCGCAGTCATTACCCAGTTGCAGCCCATCACCGTAATTTTCACCATACCGGAAGACAGTCTGGGCCCCGTGGCAGATCGGCTGCGAAAGAAGGCCACGCTCCCCGTGGATGTCTCTGACCGCACTGCGCAGAAGAAGATTGCAAGCGGCAAATTGTTGACTCTCGATAACCAGATTGATACTACGACCGGAACAGTAAAAGCCCGAGCCCAGTTCGAGAACCAGAATAATGCGCTGTTCCCGAACCAGTTCGTGAACACGCGCCTTTTGGTGAATACGCTGCAAGGGGTGACGCTGGTTCCAGCGTCTACCATTCAACAAAATGGGCAGGCATCGTTCGTGTATGTCATTCAGGACAATGTCGCTCACATGCGCAGCGTTAAGCCGGGGGTTACGGACGGCGGTCTAACGCAGGTTGATGGCATCAGTCCTGGGGACGTTGTCGCGAACAGTAGTTTCGATAAGCTGCAGGACAACACCGTGGTCGCCGTTTCGAACAAAGCGCCGACCAAACCTGCCGCTGCCACCACCAGCGGGAGCAGCGCCCCGTGAGTCCATCTCGCCCGTTTATTTTGCGGCCCGTTGCTACGGCTTTGCTCATGGCTGCAATCCTGCTGGTCGGCATTGTTGGCTTTACCCAACTGCCGGTGTCCGCCTTGCCGGAAGTCGATTATCCGACGATTCAAGTGCTCACGTTTTATCCGGGCGCGAGCCCGACTGTAATGGCGACGACGGTGACGGCGCCCCTCGAGCGCCAGTTCGGCGAACTCCAGGGCTTGAGCCAGATGACATCCACCAGCTCGGGCGGCACTTCCGTGATTGTGCTGCAGTTCAACCTCACTCTGAATATCGATGTAGCCGAGGAGGAGGTGCAGTCTGCCATCAATGCGTCACAGAGTCTTTTGCCATCGATCCTGCCTGCGCCGCCGACTTACAGTAAGACAAATCCTGCCGATGCTCCCGTGCTTACCCTGGCGATCACCTCGAGCGCCATACCGCTTTCCCAGGTCGAAGACCTTGTGGACACGCGCCTAGCACCCAAGATTTCGCAGCTCAATGGTGTCGGCCTTGTAACCATCAGCGGAGGCCAAAAGCCCGCAGTCCGCATTCAAGCCAATCCAGCAGAGCTGTCATCCTACGGCATCAATATGGAGGACCTGCGCACCGCGCTGACCGAGGCCAGCGTGAATGCGGCCAAAGGAAACTTCGACGGGCCACGCCAGGATTACCAGATCGACGCCAACGATCAACTGGTCACCAGCGACGACTACCGAAAAATTGTCATTGCGTACCGAAACGGCGCGCCGGTGATGCTGACCGACGTAGCGCAGATCGTGAACGGTGTGGAGAACAATAATCAGGCCGCGTGGATGAATCAGACCCCGGCCGTCATCCTGAATGTGCAACGCCAGCCCGGGGCCAACACCATCAGCGTGGTCAAAAGCATCAAGCAGCTCTTGCCACAGCTTGAGGCTAACCTGCCTGCGGGCATTCAGGTGACCGTTCTTACCGATCTTACAACCGCAATCGAAGCGTCGGTTTCGGACGTCGAATTTGAGTTGCTGCTGACCGTCGGACTGGTCGTGCTGGTCATCTTCCTTTTCTTGCGCAGTCTCTACGCCACCATTATTCCAAGCGTGGCCGTGCCCCTGTCGCTGATCGGCACCTTTGCGGCGATGTACATCCTCGGCTACAGCCTCGATAACTTATCGCTGATGGCGCTGACTATTTCCACCGGCTTCGTGGTGGATGATGCCATCGTGATGATCGAAAACATCGCACGCTACATCGAAGAGGGCGAACCTCCGATGGAAGCGGCGCTCAAAGGCGCGGAGCAGATTGGATTCACCATTCTCTCGCTGACCGTGTCGCTTATCGCCGTACTGATTCCGCTGTTATTCATGGGCGATGTGGTGGGGCGACTGTTTCGCGAATTTGCGGTAACCCTTGCCGTCACCATCGTTGTTTCGGCCGTGGTCTCGCTCACGCTCACCCCGATGATGAGTGCGCGAATCTTGCGCCGCCAGCCGAAAGAGCAGCAGGGGCGCATTTACCAAGCCACGGAGCGTGGCTTCGAGGCAATGATCGCTTTCTATGGCCGCACCCTGAAGTTTGTGCTTCGCTTCCAGACGATTACGCTGCTCGTCGCGCTGGCCACGCTGATGCTTACGATTTTTCTTTACATCATCATCCCGAAAGGTTTTTTCCCGGTGCAGGACACGGGAGTGATCCAGGGCATATCGCAGGCGCCGCAGACAATTGGATACAAGGCCATGGCCAAGAAGCAGCAGGAACTGGCAAAAGTAATTCTGAATGACCCGGCCGTCGAAAGCCTTTCGTCCTTCATCGGGGCAGATGGAACCAACACAACCACGAACAGCGGCCGAATATCGATCAACCTGAAGCCGCTCGACCAACGCAAGATGAATGCTTCCGACGTGATTCGCCGGCTCAACTCAAAGCTGGACCAGGTTCAGGGCATACAGCTGTTCATGCAACCGGTACAGAACATTACCGTGGACGATCGCGTCAGCCGCACGCAATACCAATACACGCTCGAAGACCCCGATGCCAATGAACTGAACGACTGGACGAATCGCTTCGTCAGCCGGCTGAAGCAGTTGCCGGAACTCGAAGATGTCGCTACCGATCAGCAGACAGGAGGCCTGGCTGTCTCTCTGGTCATCGACCGGGTCACCGCCTCACGATTCGGCATCGCGCCGACAACCATCGATAACACGCTGTATGACGCCTTCGGTCAGCGGCAAATTAACACGATGTATACCCAGGTGAATCAGTACCATGTTGTGCTTGAGAGCGAACCACAGTTTCAACTCGATCCGAACAAGCTGAACCGCCTCTACATCCAATCGAATGCGTCTGCCGGAACAACTGGGTCCGGGGCCTCGACATCCTTCGCGGCCTCGGGATCATCTTCTGCGGGGTCCAATGCGCTCACGGCTTCCGCGCTGTACACTCCATCCGCGAACACTCTTGCTCCTCCAACGAACGCACTCACGGCGGGCGCGTCCTCGACTCCGAGCAATGGCGCAAACTCAGCTCTCACCACCACTTCGGCTTACAGCAATGCTGTGCCTTTGAGTGCTTTCTCGCACTTTGAGAAGACGACGGAGGCGCTCGCCATTACCCACCAGGGGCAATTCCCGGCCATCACGGTGTCATTCAATCTCGCCTCCAACGCCGCGCTGGGCGAGGCAATTACGGCAGTCGACAAGGTGCAGGAAGATCTGCACATGCCTCCCAGCCTGCAAGCGGGCTTTCAGGGCACCGCGGCATCCTTTACGAATTCACTCTCCAACGAGCCTTTACTCATTCTGGCTGCGCTGGTCACGGTGTATATCGTGCTGGGGGTTTTATATGAGAGCTTTGTCCACCCGATTACGATTCTCTCCACGCTGCCATCGGCAGGTGTGGGAGCTTTTCTCGCGCTGATTCTCTTTCACCAGGATTTAAGCGTGGTAGCGATCATCGGCATTGTCCTGCTGATCGGTATCGTCAAGAAGAACGGCATCATGATGGTGGACTTCGCGCTCGAAGGCGAGCGCAAGCACGGCAAGAACGCGACAGACGCAATTTACGAGGCCTGTCTGCTCCGCTTTCGCCCCATCATGATGACCACAATGGCCGCGCTGCTGGGCGGACTGCCGCTGGCCCTCGGCTCCGGCTTCGGTTCTGAGTTGCGCCGGCCGCTGGGCATCGCGATGGTCGGCGGACTGCTGTTAAGTCAGGCGCTCACGCTATACACAACGCCCGTCATCTATATCTTCTTCGACCAACTCGGACAGCGCTTTGGGCACAAAGCAAAGCAGCCGGAAGACGGAAATGTGGAACAGGCAGGGCCGGCATGAACATCTCCGCACCTTTCATTCAACGGCCAGTGGCTACCACGTTACTCACGGTGGCGGTTGCACTCGCCGGTGCGATTGCGTTCGAGGTACTGCCGGTGGCGCCTCTGCCGGAAGTCGACTTTCCTACAATTTCGGTCGGCGCCGGTTTGCCGGGGGGCAGCGCCGAAATTATGGCGTCGTCCGTCGCCACTCCGCTGGAGCGGCAGTTTGGCCATATTGCCGGCGTAACGGAGATGACCTCCTCCAGCACGCTGGGCAGTACCTCGATTACGATTCAGTTCGATCTGAGCCGCGACATTGACGGTGCGGCGCGTGATGTGGAAGCCGCAATTAACGCGGCGCGAACCTACCTGCCCGCCAATCTGCCTGGCAATCCGACTTATCGCAAGGTCAATCCCGCGGATTCGCCGATCATGATTCTCGGCTTAACCTCGGACAAGTTTGGTCCCGACAAACTTTATGACGAAGCCTCGACCGTCCTGGAACAAAAGTTGTCGCAGATCCAGGGCGTGGGACAAGTCTCGGTCGGAGGCGGTGCGCTGCCGTCGGTGCGCGTGGACGCGAACCCCACACAGTTAGCCAGCTATGGGCTTACGATCGCGAATCTGCAATCCGTCCTGAGCCTGCAGAATGCCGACTTGGCCAAAGGCCAGATCACCGACGGAGTGCAAACCGCGGACATCCTGGCCAACGACCAGATCTCGCACGCTTCCGACTACAAGCCACTGGTGGTTGGTTTTAAGAACGGCGCTGCCGTGCATCTCTCCGACGTCGCTCAGGTGACGGACTCTGTGGCTAACGTCCGTGCTGCTGGCTATTTGAACGGCAAGCGCTCAGTGACCGTCATCATCTTCCGCCAACCCGGCGCCAACATCATCGAGACCGTCGACCGCATCCGCGCGCAACTTCCATATATCCAGGCCTCCATACCGCTGGGCATCGATACCACGATCGTTCTGGATCGCACCATAACCATCCGCGCCTCGGTCTCTGATGTGGAGAGGACACTGCTCATTTCCATCGGCCTGGTCATCGTGGTGGTGTTTGTTTTCCTGCGCAATGGTCGTGCCACGCTCATTCCCGCCGTCGCCGTGCCGGTTTCGCTGGTCGGCACATTCGCTGTGATGTACCTGTTGGGATATACCCTGGACAACCTTTCGCTGATGGCGATGACCATTGCCACGGGATTTGTGGTCGATGATGCCATCGTGGTGATGGAAAATATCACGCGCCATCTGGAAGACGGCATGAAGCCGTTTGCCGCGGCGTTGAAGGGCGCTGAGGAAATCGGGTTCACTGTCTTTACCATCAGCATTTCGCTGATCGCTGTATTTATTCCACTGCTGATGATGGGCGGGATCGTGGGCCGCCTCTTCCGGGAATTTGCCGTCACGCTCTCGACTGCCGTTTTCGTATCGATGATTATCTCGCTGACCACGACGCCGATGATGTGCGCCTACCTGTTGAAGAGCGAGCGCGGTGAAAAACATGGCCGCATCTACATGGCCAGCGAAAATTTTTTCGACTGGGTGCTGTCGTTGTATCGCGGCAGCCTGCGTTGGGTGCTCGACCATCCCATCCCTACCCTCATCGTGCTGTTCATCACCATCGTGCTCAACGTGGTGCTGATCATCAAGATCCCCAAAGGCTTTTTCCCGGTGGAGGATACGGGGGCGCTCTCCGGCGCGGTGCGCGGGCCGCAGGATTCATCGTTTCCCGCGATGGATAACTCCATCCGGCAGATCGGAGCAGTCATCAAGAATGATCCTGCCGTCGCCAACGTAATTGCATTCACCGGCGGCGGCGGAGCTACCAATACCGGCAATATCTATGTTGCCCTCAAGCCGCTCGCGCAGCGTAAAGTGAGCGCGGCGCAGATCATCAACCGCCTTCGGCCGCAATTGAACCGTCTGCCCGTGGCTTCCGCGTTTCTTCAAGCTGTGCAGGATCTGCGTATCGGTGGCCGCTCCAGCAATGCCATGTACCAGTACACGCTGCAATCCGACAATGTGCAGGACCTTTCCAAGTGGGCGCCCATCATCCTGAACCAGATGACGCAATTACACGGCCTGCAGGACGTAAGCTCGGACCAGCAGAATGGCGGCCTCGACGAGTTGATGAACTACGATCGCGTGACCGCGGCTAAGCTTGGCGTTACCGCACAACAGTTGGACTCTTCGTTATACAGTGCCTTCGGCCAGTCGGAAGTGTCCATCATCTACACGCAGTTGAATCAGTATTATGTGGTGCTGGAAGTGGCTCCTCAATTTTGGCAAAGCCCGGAAGGACTGAAAGATATTTACCTGCAAAGCTCAAGCGGCAAGAACATCCCGTTGCTGACAATGGCCAGCGCCCACGCCAACACCACGCCTCTGGCCATTAACCACACGGGATTATTCCCCTCAGTTACGGTCTCATTCAACTTGGCGCCGGGCGTGTCTTTGAGCGATGCCACGTTGAGCATCAGCGAGATGCAGAAACGGTTGGGCACGCCTTCCACGCTGCAAGGTTTTTATGCAGGCACGCTGCAGGCCTATCAGCAGTCTTTGGGCACCGAGCCTGTGCTGATTGTGACGGCGCTGCTGGCGGTCTACATTGTTCTAGGCATTTTGTATGAAAGCCTGGTCCATCCCCTGACGATTATCTCTACGCTGCCGTCGGCGAGTGTAGGCGCGATGCTCGCGTTGATGCTCTTCAAGCAGGACCTGAACATCATCTCCATCATTGGCATTGTGCTGCTGATTGGCATCGTAAAAAAGAACGCGATCATGATGATCGATTTTGCTCTTCAGGTCGAACGCCAGGAGGGGAAAAAGCCAATCGACTCGATCTTTGAAGCCTGTATGTTGCGCTTCCGGCCGATTCTGATGACAACCATGGCCGCGCTGTTGGGGGCCTTGCCGCTGGCGCTGGGTACGGGCACGGGGTTCGAACTCCGCCGGCCTCTGGGGATTACGATTGTGGGAGGGCTGATCTTGAGCCAGTTGCTCACACTCTATACCACTCCGGTAGTTTATTTGGAGTTCGACCGGCTGCGGTTGCGCTGGGAGGGAAGGGGAAAGTCAGCGCGAAATCCAGTCCCGGCTCCGCAGGCGGGCTAGAACGGTGGGCTGAGATGAAGGGTGAGTTAAGCAGAAACGTTATGAAGATTTTCGCACGACAACCCGGGAACGAGATGATTCGTCTGTGCGCGGCAGCGCTCTTGCTATTTTTGTCGGGCTGCGTGGTAGGACCCAAGTACCATCCGCCCGCACCGCAGGCTCCAGCGGCGGTTTACAAGGAAGCGCCCACCGAGTCCCAGGAAGCCGGGCTCTGGACGCCTGCACAGCCCGCCGATGCCAAGCTGCGCGGCAAGTGGTGGGAGATCTTCAACGATCCCGAACTGAACGCTCTCGAAGAACAACTCGATATTAATAACCAGAACATCAAGCAATATTTCGAAAACCTCATGGAGGCCCGCGCCATCGTCCGCGAGGCGCGCTCGCAGTATTTTCCGACGCTAACAACTGTCCCCTCGGTCACTCACGCGCGAACCTCAGGAAATGTCCGCCAGGGGAATGCCACGACCACCGTTACAACGACCGGCACCGGCGCCGTTCCTGCTTCTACTGCCACCACGCAGCTGCAAAGTACTCTTTACACGCTACCGCTCGAAGCGTCATGGGAGCCTGACCTCTGGGGCAAGGTCCGCAACACGGTGCGCCAGGCCCAGTATGCTGCCCAGGTCAGCGCGGCCGATCTCGAAAATGAGCGCCTGACCGAGCAGGCCAGCCTGGCAGAATATTTCTTCGAGATTCGCGGTCAGGACGAGTTGCAGAAAATCTTTGACGACACTGTGGCAGCGGACCAGAAGTCGTACGACCTGACCCGCGCGCTCTACGAAGCCGGCATCGACGACCAAATCTCCGTGGTCGAATCCGCGTCCCAGTTGCAGAGCGCGCAAGCGGGGGCGACCAATGTCGGAATTGCCCGGGCGCAATATGAGCACGCGATCGCCGTGCTCATCGGCAAGGCAGCCACAAGTTTCTCCATTCCAGTCAAGCCGATGACGGTTGCTCCGCCGCCGATCCCGGTCGGCGTGCCTTCGGAACTGCTCGAGCGCCGGCCCGACGTCGCTGCCGCTGAACGCACCATGGCAGAAGCCAACGCAGCCATCGGAATCGCTTACGCCGCCTATTATCCGAACCTGACTTTGACCGGGGAGGCCGGCTTCGAGAGTTCCGCCTTCCATAATTGGCTCTCCTGGCCAAGCCGTTTCTGGTCTGTTGGCGCGTCGATGTCCGAAACCATCTTCGATGCCGGCCTGCGCCGCGCGACCGTGCAACAATATGTCGCGACCTACAATGCCGATCTGGCCGGTTACCGGCAGACCGTGCTTGCAGCATTTCAGCAGGTGGAGGATGGTCTTGCAGAAGTGCGCATCCTCTCCAAAGAGATCCAGCAAGAGCAGCAATCCCTGGACTCAGCTCGTACCTACCTCAAGCTCGAGCAGGCGCGGTACGATACCGGCGTCGATCCCTACCTCGACGTGCTGATTGCCCAGACCACCGTGCTGTCCGATCAGCAGACCCTGAACGGCCTTCAGGTGCAACAGATGACCTACGCCGTGGCATTGGTGGAGGCCCTCGGCGGCGGGTGGGACCGTTCGCAATTGCCGAGTCCCAAGCAGGTGACCCAGAAACCGGACAAATCCGAGACCGCGATCGAGCAGTAGGATGGTGGGGCAGTTCTTCATTCTTATCATTGTTGTTTCTGGGGTTATTTCTGAGGTTATTTCTGAGCGCCGCTTGACGAAATCCACAGGCTCCTACCCGTATGTACCAGCAGTGACAATCGGCCAACTCCTTTTCTTGTAGTACGCTTCGGAAACGAAGTGGTTCGTGGTTGAGCGTTTGCCGGATCGCAGACTCTGCGGTCGGGATTGCGGAGCTCATTTTTTATGGCCGAACAGGATTGGAATAGAGGCAAGGAGAAAACTGTCGAGAGCCACCATGCGGCCAAAAAGGCCTATCAAGAACCTGCATTCCGGCACGAGCAGGTTTTCGAGACCATGGCGCTGTCCTGCGGCAAAATCCAAGACACCAATTTTCAATGCAGATTCAACAAGCATACCTCTTAATTCGCAGCTATTTATGCCTGACAAGCCGGAAAATCGCGAGGACCCCAGGTTTGGTCTTGCGGCCCAGATGCTTTGTGGCGGCGGCACCGTTCGCTTGAAGGCGCGGGGAGCGAGCATGTTTCCTTCGCTGTGGCCAGGTGATCTGCTCACGATTAAAAGCGCAGCGCATGACGAAGTTATTCCGGGAGACATCGTATTAGTTCTGCGCGACAGCCGTTTCGTCATTCACCGGGCGGTCGAAAGGCAGCAATTTCAAGATTGCCTTTCGTGGATTACCAGGGGCGACGCGATGCCCCAAAACGATCCGCCCGTAGCCGCGTCCGAGCTTCTGGGTCGGGTGGCCAGCGTTCGCCGTGGCAGTCGCAGCTTCGTCCCGAGCCGGAAGGTCCCACCGCTCCATTCCACGCTTGCCTGGATACTCTGCCGCTGGGACCCACTCCGCAATCTCACGGTGCGCATTCACTCGGTGCGTCTTGGTGAAAACCTGACGGGACTGCCGCGGTTTATCCTCGGCGGTTTCGCTGCGGGGCGCGGGTTTCACGGCGCCTCTCCGTCTCGTACTCCACATTCATGACGACTGCTGGTCCCACGACCGCGCAAGAGACGGTATCCGTCGAGATCGGCGGAATGGCGATTGCCCTGCGAACGCCTGACCCCTCATTTCATCATCTGATCGAGAATCGATACGCCGGTTTCATCGGGACCTCGGCGGATTCACACCTCGAATTCGACATTGACTTGCGTGAGCCTTCGGAAGCCTCGGTCGATGATGACCTCGAGGTGAAGATGGAACATGGAGAATGGTTGTTGAAGCGTGGCGACTTCCGGGCAAGCTGGAATCCAGAAACCAGCCGAGGTCGAATCCGCCAATCGTGCAATCCCTACGCCATCGATTGCGTCTTGCGCATCGTTCACAGTCTGGTCCTGGCAAGGCAGGGAGGTTTTCTGGTTCATGCCGCCAGCGCGATTCGCGGAGGGAAAGCTTTTCTGTTCTCCGGCGTTTCCGGTGCCGGCAAGACAACAATCTCCCGCCTCGCGCCGCCCGATGCGACGCTGCTCACAGACGAAATATCCTACGTGCGGCGGGAGAGAAATGGGTACATCGCCTGCGGGACTCCTTTTGCGGGCGAGCTGGCGCGGGTCGGCGAGAACTGCTCCGCTCCCCTGAGCGCATTTTTTTTGCTTGAGAAAGGCTTGCAGAACCGCATCGAGCCGATTGGCCCCTCAGAAGCCATCCAGCGGCTGTTGCGGAACATTCTGTTCTTCGCTCATGATCCCGAGCTGGTGAAACTGGTTTTTCAGTCGGCATGCGAGTTTGCTAGTTTGGTTCCCATCCACCGCTTAGTGTTCGTCCCGGACCAGCGAGTCTGGGACATAATACGTTAGCCACCACGCGACACGGGAGAATTTCGATGGCCGAAAGATACATTGCGCGAAGCAAGGCGATTGCCGCCCGCATGGTGGGGGGCGAGATGATGGTGATGTCGGCCGTGGATTCGACTTTTTTCACGCTCAATGAGGTCGCTTCCACGATTTGGCAGGCCGCCGATGGCCGCACGCCGCTGGCGCAAATCGTCTCCGGCAAAGTCTGTCGGGAATTCGATGTCGAGCCGGAGCAGGCGCAGCGCGGCGCTGATCGCTTCGTCGACGAACTCTCACAACACGGCATTCTGCTCGTTTCAGATCAGCCCCTCATTGATTCTTCACCGTCCGCGGAGCGCCCATGAGCCTGATGGCTGAAATGAATCAGAAGGCGCTGAACCTGGGCTTGCCCATCAGCGTTCACCTCGACATTACCTACCGCTGCAACGAACGCTGCGTGCATTGCTATCTCGATCACGACGATCACGGCGAGATGACGACGGCGGAAATCATCGATGTGCTCGAACAATTGGCTGATGCCGGAGTCTTCTTTCTCTCGATCAGCGGCGGTGAAGTTCTTATGCGCCGGGACTTTTTTGAAATTGTCGAGCGAGCGCGGCAGTTGCTGTTCAACGTAAAGGTGAAGACCAACGGCGTCATGATCCGCGAGAAGGAAGCCGCAAGACTGCGCCAGCTTGGGGTTGAGCAGGTGCAGATCAGCGTCTACTCGCATCGGCCGGAGGTTCACGATGCCATCACAAAACTGCCGGGGTCGCTGAAGCGCACCATCCGTGCGATTCGATTCTTGAAGGCCCAGGGACTGAAGGTGGTTCTTGCCAACGTTCTCATGGCGGGCAATTTCTCCGACCAGCCCGGAGTGATCGCGCTGGCCAGGGAATTGGGAGTCACTTACACGCTCGACCCCACCATCACTCCGAAAATGGACGGAGACAGATCCATCCTCGCGCTGCGAATTCCAGGGTCAGATCTCAAGAAGGTTTTCCATAACCAGGAGCTCGTCGGCAATGTGGAAGAATTCTGCGCACCTCCACCTGCACCCGGCCAAGATGTGATGGATGGTTTCCCGTGCAGCGCGGGCCACACCGCCTGCTACATTTCTCCCTACGGCGATGTGTTTCCCTGCGTGCAATTTCCTCTGCCCAGCGGCAATGTGCGCCGGCAGAAATTCCTCGACATTTGGCGCCATTCCCCGCAATTGGAGGAGGTTCGCTCGATCCATGCCCGGGATCTTCCGACCTGTTCGACGTGCTCCCACGTAGGAACGTGCACGCGATGCCCGGGCCTGGCTTACATGGAAGGCAGCATGCGCGGGCCCTCGACCGCGGATTGCGAAAAGTCTTTCCAGAGAACCGGCATCCCCTCGGCGAACATGCTGAAGCGGGCGGCAGAGGCTTATGCGGGTCCACTGATTCAGATCCAGGCCATGACAAACTCATCCGCCGATTACGTTTTTCAAGATGAGGCGCGTTAACTGTGAATAGGTTTGGAACTCCGCGAAACCGGAACCTCGCCGCACTTGCCGGGTGCGCTGCGCTGCTGCTGGTGACGTTTGGGCTGGCGTGTAGCCTTGCGGCGCCGCTCTTCGGGCAGGCCTTCGCCCGGCCGGATGGTTCGATCCCCGTGCCAATCGATTGGAGCTCAAGCCATGTCATCTTCACCGGGGGCTACACGCCGGAACAGCTGGTGAGGACGTGGAACGAGCCGCGGGCTTATGCCCAGTGGCTTCGGCACGGGAATGCGCCGCCAGATTCAGGCCTGTTACGCTGGCGGCGAAGGCTGCGGCAAAGGCGGCCAAGTGGCGGCATGCGAAGGGACTGGGCCATTTCGCTGGGCACCGGCGGCGTCGCTCAAGGCATGTGGCCCGCAAAGTACTCCTTCAACGTAAACGCGACGCCGAGTTGCACCTCCGATTTCGTGGTATTCCCCGTCAACGCATCGACCGGAAACACCCGCGCCAATGTTGTCGGCACCTTCACTGCCGGCGCACCAACGTCTGGCCAGACCACGTCAATCACCATAACCCCGACGGGTGGAACCGCGGTCACGCTGACTCTGACCGCATCGGGCACCACAAACACAGGCCTGGACTTCGAAGTGACCGCCACGGCCGCCACCAACGCGACCAATCTGGCGGCAGCGATCAATCGGAATCTCAGCAGCACCGCTCTCGACCGCATCGTAGCGGTTGCGTCGGGAACTGGAGTTACGGTATACGCGCTGACCCCGGGAACCCGCGTGGCGCTGACCACAGCCGAGACACTGTCTCATTTCAGCTGGGCCGGCGCCACAGCCGGGACAAATGGCCTTCAAGCCAACATCGTTGCCTTCAACCAGCTCTACAGCGGGTCGGGGACACCGCTGTGTCTCACCAATCCGGAGTTCATCTTTTCTTATGCCTCGGGCGTCGGACCGGTCGCTACGTCGCCCGGCCTCTCGGTCGCTGGCACAGAAGTTACCTACGTCGAGAATGACCCGAACATCGGAGCGATCCTGCACGTGTTGACGTTCGGCAGCGGCAGTACGGAGTACGGAACCATTGCCAGTTGCACCGGCAACAATAACGGCGGAGCCGCGTTGCCGACCTGCGCCACCAACCCGGTAATCCCCGGAAGCACCTCGGGCAGCACCGCGACGGACTTCATGCTTCCGCTGGGCCTGGTTGCCGCCAATGCAGCCACCGCGGTGGCTGGAGCGGCGGATAGTTTCTCATCGCCGTTCACCGACTATGCCAACGATACGACGTACGTCGGCGATAACAGCGGCTACCTCTATGCCATCACACCCACCTTCAAGGGGACGCCGGCGTATGCGGGGAATTTTCCGGTGCATGTAAACGCCACCGCCCCTGTGTCAGATACCCCGAGTGCGGTAACGGCAACCCCAACAGTAGTGACGGTAACCGTGCCCAACACACTTAGCATCGGAGAGTCGGTTACCATCTCAGGCGTAACCGCCAACGGCACCCACTGCAGTGCGGGTGATGCCGCGGCCATCAACGGACCACAAATCCCCGTCACGGCGAGCGGAGCCCAGTTAACTTTCAACGCTGTGATACCCGCCGCGACTACGGGTACGGGGTGCACTGTCACCGGCGCAACCGTCACCCAGGGATCGAACTTCCTCTCATCCCCGGTCGTCGATGTGGGCAACACGGGCGACATTTTTGTCGGCGATAGCAGCTCGAACTTTTACGAAATTACCCCGGCGGGAGTCATAGAAGTGACCTTGGCACTCGGCATTAGCGGGGGCACGAACGACAGCCTGATCAACGGCGGCATCCGCGACGGCGCTATTCTAGACTCGACGAACAGCGTAGGTTATGTCGTGAGCGCATGCAGCCCCAATACCTCCGCGTCCAGCGGCGAGACCGACACCGGTACTGAGGGCAACCCCGGCCTTGTCCAATTCAAATTCACCAGCAACACCCTGACCTCAGTTACGATCACGGGCCTCGACACCGGCGCGAACCAAAGCTGCACGACCGCGGGCTTTCCGCTGTATTCTCCCACCCCGGACAACCGCTACTTTACCCTGGGAATCGGCAGCGCCACCGAGGCGAACAACGGAGAGATCATCGGGGCGTCTTCCGGCACAGGCGGCCAACAGTTAAAACCATTTTCGTTCGTGAGTTCAGTTCTACAACCGGCGCCCCTGGGGGAACCTCAGCTGGGTAACAACGCTTCGGTCATGTCGCCCCTCACCGAGTTCTATAACCCCTCGGTTGGAGTGGACTACCTGTTCGTAGGCGTAAATGCCAATCCCACCGAGCTGTATACCATCGCGCTGCCTAACCCGCTTGAAATTGGACTAGGCGTTGCGCCCGCTACGCTGGCGACGAACACCACCGATGTTGCCGGCGGTACAAGCGGCATCATTGTGGACAATGATTCCACAGGCGGGCAGGCGTCCAGCATCTACTTCGGAACGCTGGCGACGTCAAACACCATTTGCGGAGCCACCACCGCATACTGCGCGGTCAAGCTGACACAGGCCGGGTTAAACTAGGTCGCAGCTTGCGGGCCTTCCTCCCCGTCCGTTGATCCGAAAATCCAATCCCTCGCTAACTCATTGCAAAATCGGGCGCTTTCGAGACCAGACAGTCTGCTCGCCGACTGAGGGGTGGGGCCGAGGCACTTAGGTCACACCACGTCAGGTTGGCGATAAGGACGTTAAGTTACTGAAGTAAGACCTAACATTCCCAAACCTCAGGCGAAAATAAGAACGTCATAATCCAAAGGTTGAGGAGATACACGATGCGAGGGCACCGATTCCCCTGGTTCTGTGTAGCAGCAGGGCTCCTGCTGGGCGTTCCCCTTTTCGGGCAAGCCGGGATGGAGATGACCTCGTCAGCCGATGCGAGCCACGAACAGATTCACCTGGGGTACCCGCAGGATTGGAGTTCGCGGCACCTGTTGATGCCGGGCACGCGAGCCGACGATGTGCTTGCGGCAGGAGTAGCCCACGACCCTCGCTATGTTTACAACATGGTGATGCGGCAAGTGGCAGTGGAAAGATCAAAGCGCATAGAGTTCCTGCGGCCGCGCCACCAGCCGCACCACACCGAGATCGACTGGGCGGTTTCACTCGAAAACGGTTACGTGCCCCAGAACCAATTTCCCGCGAAATACCAGTTCAGTGTGGTGGCGGAGAACTGCAACACTGATTACATTGTCTTTGGGCTGACCGTGAACGGGACGGGGACGCAGGCCAACCTGGTGGGGATCAATAACCTCTACACAGGAGCCAGTCCTGCCTGCAACGGCGGATCGCCCTGGGTGGCATTCGCCTACAACACGGTAACGCAGACGGGTGGACAAATTAAGACGTCGCCGGTGCTTTCGATGGATGGAACCAAAGTTGCGTTTGTGGAAAGTACGAGTGCAGGCTCGTACTTCCACGTTTTGTATCTGCCGAATCCAATTCCGACGCCGCCAGCGCAGTCAGGTTCAGTATTGAGTCCGCTGACTCCCACTTCATGCACGACGCCGACGACCCTGGGCTGCATGACGACCCTCGCCATCGAAACCAGCGCGACCAATTCGAATTCCTCGCCCTGGGTGGACTACAGCACGGATACGGCCTATGTGGGCGCCGACAATGGCGTGCTTTATAAGATCACGCCGGTATTCGGCGGCGGCGCGCCAGCACTGGTCAACGACTCGGCCAACTGGCCGGTCGCGGTCTCGACCAACCAATACAACACGATATTGACTGCTCCGGTTGTGGATGATAATGCCGGCCTGATTTTCATAGGAGATGGAGAGGGATACCTGTATTCCGTAAAACTGACCAAGCCGGCAAAGACCTACGCAGCACAGCAGACGATTGGCTGGGTATACGACGGAACCACCGACGGAAGCGGAAAGCCGGGGACGGGGGTTGTAGATCCACCGATTGCGGTAAACGATCCCGCCAACTCCACAGCTGACCAGGTGTTCGCCTTCACCGGATGCAGCATTGTGCCCGGCATCGGCGGAGCAGTTACGCAGGTCGCAGCGAACTTCACCACCGGTTCGCCGACGTCAAGCAATACCGTAGACTTGGGGTCGGCGAGTGGAGACGGAGACTGCACGGGGAAAAATGTTCACGCCGGAGCATTCGATAACGCCTTCTGGTTGAACGGGTCGACGTCGGGGCACATGATCACCTGCGGATTCGTGCAGTCAGGAGGCGTGCCGGCGGCTCCAAAAATGTATTTCTTCCCCTTTGCCAGTCATGTCATCACCAGCACCGGCTCGACCACCTTTCAGATAAACTCCACGAAAGGGGACGAGTGTTCGCCGCTGACTGAGTTTTACAACGGCACGACGGACCGATTGTTCTTCGGCGTGGGCTCAGCAACCGATGGATACCTGGAGAGTTCGACGATCACAACATCGCTGACCACCCCGACCTGCTCCGGAGCACCGACCTCCAGTTGCGTGACTTCCCCGAGCGCTATGGGAGGAACCAGCGGGATCGTAATCGACAACCAAATGTCGAACGGTGGGACGAATATTTACTTCTCGACCGTGGCGGCTGGATCGGTGAACGGGCAGAAGTGCAACGTCTCCGGCGGAACAGCTAATCCCTATTGCGCCGTGAAGTTGACACAGTCGGCGTTGCAGTAAGCACCGCCCGAAACGCGGAGTCATTGATTTACGCCGCTGGCGAGAAAGCCGCCATCGACCGCAAGCAAGGTGCCAGTTACGAAGCTGGCAGCGTCGGATGCAAGAAACACCGCCGCTCCAATCAACTCCTCGAGTTCCCCGAAGCGCTTCATCGGCGTGCGGATCAGCACTTCCTCCCCTCGCGGAGTGCCGGTCAGCAACTTCTCGCTGAGAGCCGTCCGAAAGTAGCCCGGCGCAATCGCATTTACGCAGACCCCGTGCCGCGCCCACTCGATGGCGAGCGATTTCGTCAACGAAGCCACGCCCGCCTTACTCGCGCAGTACGCCGCAACTTCAAAAAGCGCCAGGAATGAGCCCATCGAAGCAATGTTGATGATGCGCCCATACTTGCGCTCGATCATGTGCCGTCCAAACACCTGGCACGCTCGCAACGTACCGGTGAGGTTCGTGTCGATGAGTTTGTCCCAGTCGGCCTCAGAGAAATCCAAAGTGGGAGCCCGCTGGTTGAATCCAGCAGCGTTGAGAAGGATGTCCACTTTCCCAAACGCGTGGACGGAAGCCTGCAGCAATTTCTCGAGCGACGCACGGTCGGCCACGTCGCAACTCACACGCAGCGACCGGCGGCCCATGCCCTCGATTTCTGCCGCAATCACGTTCACAAGTTCCATGCGGCGTGCGCTGGGCACAACGTTAGCTCCGGCTTCGGCCAGTCCGAGGGCAAGTGTGCGGCCGATTCCGGAGCTGCCCCCAATCACTACTGCGACTTTACCGTCGAGATCGAGCCGTTTATATCCCATCGTTCCTCGAAAGTGAATCGCCGCCCCATCGTTGTCTTGAACTAAACATCACCACAAAAAAGGCATTCCCCATGCGGGATGGTTCCGAGATGTTCGCGAGCCGCGCGTCAGGAATTAACCATCACCTGCGATTCATCTCTGAGCGCATTCTGCAAACCCGGACTCAGCAGTGAAGCCGAGGCCCGGTCGAGATAGACAGTCGCGTTGCGATGCGTGCGTAGAATCGACGCCGGGGCCATCGGGCTTATCGTAGTCTCAAGGCAAAGTTTGACTGCTTCTGCCTTGCGTGGGCCGGGAACAACCGCCAGGATCTCCCGAGCCTTTAGAATCTGGCGTGCCGACATCGAGATTGCCCGCTGCGGCACCTGCGAAATGTCGGCGAACCAGGCCTCGCCCACTTGCTGCTGCCTGCAGGCCTCATCGAGGTCCACGATAATGTAGGGTTCTTCCGTCTCAAAGTCGGCCGGCGGATCGTTGAATGCAATGTGTCCGTTCTCGCCGATCCCAAGAAAAGCTATATCGACAAGCATCGATGCCAGTTCTTTGCCCACCCGTCGCACGACTTCTGAAGGATCCGCTGCATCACCGTCGAGCAGATGGTAGTGGGTGATTCCGGTTTTCCGCACCAACTGCTCAAGCAGCATCTTGCGAAAGCTTCCCGGATGTGTCACCGGCAGGCCGATGTACTCGTCGAGGTGAAAAGCTTCCACCTTCGACCAGTCGATCTCCGGCGCCTTAGCCAAAGCATCCAGAAATTCCAGCTGCGACGCAGCCGTCGCAGCAATGATCCGAGCCTGGCCGCGCTCGGCGAGGGCGCGACGGATGGCGGCCGCCGCCTGTGCGGCCGCCGCCTGCCCCAGCGAGACTCGATCACCGAATACTCTGATCAGCATGAAGAGCGGTCCGGTTGCCGGCGCAGGATTACGTCTCCTAAAGTCCGGCAATCTAAAGTCTCGCAATTATACAAAGAGCCAGACCAGATCGATCGCAGCCTAAATCGGAGTTTCATGCCGTGAAAGCCGCCAACGTCGCGCATGGCAGAAGTGCGTCGATATAATGTATGACTTTACGCGGGGACCGCGCTCAAATCCTCCGAAAGGTATGCCATGAAAAGCAGCCTGTACTTTCTTCTTCAATCCACTTTGAGCAAAATGCTGAACGCAATCGTTCTCTTGTGGGTTGCGCTCGCCTGCTCCTCGAGCGGAGCAGCGCAAACGATTCTCGTCGACGCCACTCCCACTCACGTCGTAAACACGTTCAGCCCTCTGTACGCGCTGGGTTCGACCGTCGACCGCGTGCCCAGTAACGCCACTGACATGTTCTTCCGTCCCGATCAGATCAAACAGGTCCTCTCGGCCGGCTGGGGGGTCATCAGCTATCGGCAGAACACAGATTTATTTGTGCAGGCCTGGCACTGGAATCCGAGGGGCAGCTGGAGCGATCCGGCCGGCAAGGGATATTTCACCGGCGATGCGGCTCCGACTAGCGAAATGATCCGCCACTCCTACGGCTATTCCCTTCGTCACCGCGGTTTCACGCGAAATGGAGGCTCAGAGTTCGACGGTTTCTCGCGCCTCGACGATGGAGACCTCGAGTCCTACTGGAAGAGCAATCCCTATCTCAGCAAAGAGTTCACCGGAGAAGACGATTCACTGCATCCGCAATGGGTAGTCATCGCTCTCGACAAAAAAGAAGACATCAACGCCATTCGCATCGCCTGGGCAGAGCCGTACGCGCAAGCCTATGAAGTGCAGTATTGGGTAGGCGACGGCGATGCCATGGATGATCAGGACAAAGGAACATGGAAACCGTTCGCGTCAGGAAATGTGACCGACGGAAAAGGCCGCACCGCCACGCTGCGTCTGGATTCCGCAACCGTGACCACGAAGTTCGTGCGGGTGCTGATGACCCGCTCCTCGAACACCTGCGACACTCATGGTTCCGGCGATCGCAGAAATTGCGTCGGCTACGCCATCCGCGAAGTGTATCTCGGAACCATCGACGAGAAGAATGAATTCAAAGATGTTCTTCACCACTCGCCCGATCAGAAACAAACGCTGACTCTGTGCTCCTCGGTCGATCCCTGGCACGAGTCTTCTGATCTGTATCTAGCGCCGGACCGCATGGAATCAGGCGATCAGCCCGGCTTTGACCTGTTCTTCACCAGCGGAATTACGCGCGGCCTGCCTGCCATCGTTCCCATAGCCATGTTGTACAGCACTCCCGAAGACGCGGCCGCGCAACTGGCCTACATCAAGGCGCGGGGCTATCCCGTGTCATATATCGAGATGGGCGAGGAGCCTGACGGCCAATACATGCAGCCCGAGGACTACGCAACTTTGTATTTGCAATTCGCCGCGGCTCTCCACCGGGTCGATCCGAATTTCAAACTGGGCGGCCCCGTCTTTGAAGGCGTCACCGAGGACATCAAGGCCTGGCCCGATGCGCAAGGCCGCACTTCCTGGCTCGGCCGCTTTCTCGACTATCTGAAGACTCACGGCCGCCTGCAGGATCTCGCCTTCATGTCGTTCGAGCACTATCCCTACGACGGATGCGAGACGCCCTGGGAAAATCTTTATCAGGAACCGGAGTTGATCACTCACATCATGAAAGTCTGGCGCGACGACGGCTTGCCTCCCGCCATTCCGCTGCTCGACACCGAAACCAATGACCACGGCGGCGAGGCCGCAGTCGATATCTTCGGAGCCCTATGGCTGGCCGATTCTTTCGGAGGATTTCTAACTGCAGGCGGGCAATCGACGCACTACTATCACGACCTGTCTTACTCACCACCTCATCCCAACTGTGCGAACAGTTGGGGAACCTACCATATGTTCATGGTCGACGACCATTACCAGATTGAGCGCAAGACTGCTCAATTCTTCGGAGCGCAACTCCTCACGCAGGAGTGGGCGGAGCCCAAAGACGCTCCGCACAAGCTCTACGCCGCTTCCAGCGACGTGAAAGATTCCGATGGACACGTTCTCGTGACGGCCTATCCTTTGCAACGCCCCGATGGACAATGGTCTGTCATGTTAGTCAACAAAGATCACGATCACTCTCATCCCGTGCGGCTGCTATTTCATGATGCAGTCAGCAACCGTGACAGATTCTTCACCGGGCCGGTCACGATGATCACGTTCGGCAAGGCGCAATACCAGTGGCACGCCGACAGGAAGAAGGGTTATGCCGATCCCGACGGTCCACCTGCAACCTCGCAACTTAAAGGTGGGGAGAATGTCCTCTACGACTTGCCTCCCGCTTCTCTGACCGTGCTTCGAGGAAAACTACAGTGAGCGGAGGATCGCAGCAGCAAATGATTCTCAGTGGCAGTCTTTTCGGATGGCGATAAGCGAAACCTGCTCCAGATCAGGATAGTGCCCATCCTGGTCGGGTGTGCGTTCTGCTGGCGCGATCTGCTGGATGGTTGTTCGCGCTGGCATCGTACCGCGGAAATATTTCGCGTACACTTCGTCGAACTCCGGCGTATCCGCCAGATTATCGAGATAAACAGTCGTGGAGACAACCTGGCAGAAATCCATATCGGCTTCTTCAAGATTGTCCATCTGGTTGCGCATCGTTTGCCGGAGCTGGACGGCTGCAGTCGAGGTATAAACTCCGCCGTTCGATCCGGGGATGAAACCACTCTTCGCGGAACAATATAGAGTATCTCCGGCAAACACGCAGGGGCTCGCTGTTGGGCTCGGAGGCATATTCCTGGGCCGCACGGCCCGCCGCTCTTTCAGGTCACGAACCGCTACGCCCGTGTATTCGATCTGAGCTCCGCCGGGCAAGCTGGTAACCTCGATCGTGGCGCGTGCCGGAGTGTTGCCGAATTCGAACCGGCTCGCATAGTGTTGATTCATGACCCGCGCCGGGAAGTTCGCAGTCAGGTAAGGGTTGACGAAAACCATGTGTCCGAGGTCGAGACCAGCTGCTTCCACTACTGCCTTCATGCGATCGAGCGCGAAGTCTACCTGCGCCGCTGGATCGTCTGAAACCTTGTCGCCCGCCGAAGCGTTAGCAGGCATCGCCGAAACGAACAAGCGATCGTGGGTGAGGATGCCCGGCGAAAATGGTTCACCCGACTTGTAGCCCGGCGGAGAAACGGCGCGCCGTTCCGAGAGATTGCGCACCGCGACCGCGTTGATCTGAATTGCTGGATCAGGAAGCGCGGCAACGCCGAGCACAGCGCGAGCCGGCGGAATCTTTCCAAAGAACTCGCCGTAAACACGGTTCATTTCTTCGTATTGATGAATGTCGGTGAGGTAGACGGTGGTGTAGACCACGTGATCCATCGTCAATCCAGCACTCTCAACCACTGCCTTCAAGTTATTGAGGGCCTGCCGAGCTTGCGCTGCAAAGGTCGCGGGTAATGCACCATCTACGCCGCGCGGCCCCTGAGCGGAAACGTAGACGTAGTCTTCCGCATCCACACTGGCGGAGTTGGCGCGATGAACCTCAGCAGATTTCTGCGAAGGAGCGGCCGCCCCTGCCTGCGCTTGCAAGCTGATGGCAGACCACAGCAACAATCCAACCAGGAATGTCTTCATCAAGCGTTCCGAAAATACTTTGAGCATGGACGAGTACGAGCCGGACTGCGATTCTACGCCGGCTTTCCTTTTTGTGCCGCTCCCAGAATGCTGCGCAGTCGTTGCCCCACGATCACTTCTTCGCCAGGCTGAATCGTCATTGAGACCAGTTCGATGTGGGTCGCCTGCGGCCGCTCTTTGCGCGTCGGGTTCGGTTTGCCCTCGCGAACCGTTTTTACCAGGCTGGGATTATCCGCCCCGAGCACTTCGATGACCGGATCGCCCGCACGCAGAGCCTGCACGCAGTCGGCGATGGTGAATCCCCAAGCCTTCTGATCCCATGAAATTTTCAGCGTGGGATAACGGTTCCCATCATCCGGGATGTAGATACTTGTCTCGACCCCCGGCACAGTCTCCACCAGCTTTCTGATGTTATCCACACGGTCGTTCCACTCGCGGTAGAGTTTTTTTTCGTCCAGGCTCAGCCAGGTCTCAAGTGCGACGAGGCAGCCGATCATTTCTTCTTTCCCAACCTTCATGGGACGGCACACGGCCCCCTCGCGCGGGCTGGAGTTCATGATGGCAGCCTCGATCAGATCCTTTCGGCCGAGGAGCACGCCGCTGCACTGCGGCCCGCGCAATCCCTTCCCGCCGGAAAATGTGTAGAGGTCAATTCCCATGCGAGCATAGAGCTTGGCATTGTCAGCCGGAGGAATCCCGGCTGCATCGTCGAGCAGCATCGGCACCTTATGATCTTTCGCAATCGCAAGTTCCTTCTGCAATTCATCGCCAAGGTGCGTGGTATAAATCATGGCGGTGTTCGAGTTGATCGCATTGGCAAGCTCTTTCGGCGAATACGTGAGCACCAGCTTCGCACCGGTCAACCGGATCGCGCTGTCAAACGCACTTCGGCCCCCGCACATGACCACTTCATTCTTCAAGCCGGTGGTGTCGGGAAGTTGCCAAATGAGCTTGTCGTCGGTGCCGGCCATGCATCCAGCGGTTGAGACCGCCATGGCGCCGGCCGCGCCAGAAGTGATCATTCCAGACTCGGCGCCGGTGAGTTCCGCCAACCGCCGCCCAATGCCGTGCTGTAAATCGATCACGTTTACGAAATACTTTCCGGCTTCGATCTGGGCTTCGTGAACTTCAGGAAACTCCAGAGAGCCGCTCAGGTAGGTCCACGTCCCTCGACAATTGATAACGGTTTTGACCCCCAGGCGGCTGTAACAATTTTGTCGTGGATCTTTGCCCACAGCGCTGGCGGCCTTTGCGTAAAGGTCCGCGACCGCAATTTGGCTCAACAACGGGGCCGCTGCCGCCCATTTCATAAATGATCGCCGGCTAGGTTTCATGGCATACATTTCGACACCTCCAGAATTGACAAGTCAGATTGAACAAGTAGGATTGGCCAGTTACTTTTCATCTTCATGCAATGGGACGCGCGCTCGAACCGCCAAAACATATGCCTTCGCCCCCGGTTTGCTTTGATTGTAGAAGCCGACCGTGCAGTTGGGACGAAAGTAATAAGCGTCTCCCGCTTTGGCGGGATAGCGGCCCTCGACGCCGTCCATTCCACTGCCAGCAACCATTTCGCCCTGGCCATCGATCACCAGATAAATTTCTTCCGCAGCCTCGTGATGGTGAGGCCAGTTCGTGCCTCCGGGC
>JBEKWP010000033.1:0-29815 GCA_049512915.1 Candidatus Sulfotelmatobacter sp. | reverse complement strand
CTGCAGCTGACCGACGGCATGCGCCTCCTGCTGCAAAAAGAAAAAATGTTCGCTTACGTCTACGAAGGCCGCCGCCACGATGCCGGAGACAAACTAGGATTCCTGAAAGCCACTGTAGAGTTCGCCCTCAAACGCGAAGACTTAGGGCAGCCGTTCCGTGAGTACTTGAAGGGATTGCATTTGTAAAACGGCCCGGCCGCCGGACGGAGGTTGCTTAAGCAGATGGGCAGGCGCATCCAGCCCCGCAAGCAGGTCGAAGTCACCGTGCGTATTTTCGGCACGGACCGTCACGGCCAGGTTTTCTCCGCGAAGGCCTTGACCGTCAACGTCAGCCGCGGTGGAGCAGAACTCGCCGGCGTTGGCGCCGAACTCGCCCTCGACGAAATCGTCGGTCTAACCTATGGCACAAATCGAGTGCACTTCCGAGTGAAGTGGGTTGGCGGAGCCGGAACGTCGAAAGCCGGCCACGTGGGTTTGCTCAACATCACGCCGGAAAAACCGCTCTGGGACTTCCCCCTGCCTTCCGACTCCGTGGATCATTACCAGCCAGAAAGTATCGAGCTGCGCACCAGTGCCCGCTACCGCTGCCAAAACCCGGTCGAGGTTCACGTTCACCAGGGCGCTTCTTTTTGGGGGACTGTTGCCGACCTCAGCCTGGGTGGATGTTACGTCGAGATGCCCATCCCCTTGCTGCCGGGAACGAAATTAAGAGTTGGCATCTGGTTCGGGCAAAGCAAGGCCTGGGCTGAGGCTCAGGTTGCACACCGAACTCCGGGGCTCGGAATCGGCTTGAAGTTCGTCGAGATTTCAGAACAGGATCTCGGTCAGATTCGCCGATTTCTCGAAGGCCTGGCGCCCTTCGCCCGGAAGCCTCTGCTGCCGGGTAAAATGCCGGGAACAAAAACCTAGCTGGTCGGCGAACTCTTCAGCTTCTTCGACTTCTCCTCAACCCCCCGCGCCAGCTTCTCCTTGTGCGCCTCAAGCTTCTTCGCAATCGAAGCATCACTCAAACCGATCATCTGCGCCGCAAGAATGCCGGCATTGGTCGCACCCGGCTTGCCAATCGCCACCGTCGCCACCGGAATCCCCGCCGGCATCTGCACGGTCGCAAGCAGCGAATCCATCCCCTGCAGCGAGGTCGAAGGAATCGGCACGCCAATCACAGGAAGAGTGGTATGAGCCGCAATCACCCCAGCCAGATGCGCCGCCCCCCCGGCCCCGGCGATGATCACGCAAATCCCGCGCCCAGCAGCCTTCCGCGCAAACTCGGCAGTTCGGTCCGGCGAACGGTGCGCCGAAGTAACGTCAATCTCATAACCGATCCCGAACTCCTCCAAAGCTTTCCCGGCCTCACGCATAATCTCAAGGTCAGAATCACTTCCCATCACAATCGAAACCAGTGTCTTACTCATTTATCTCCTTTTGAATGCCCAAAAAAACACTGTCATCCTGAGCGGAGGTTGTGCTTCGCGAAGTGAAGCACAACCGCAGTCGAAGGACCCCTTGCACCTCTACGCTCTTCTCGGCTCCGCCGGGGATTTCCACCACCGGCTCCAGACCCGCGCACATCGGAAGCATGGAGAATCACTTCTTCAGCGCCCTACCCGCAATGTCCTTCCGGTAATAGGCCCCGTCAAAATGAATCTTCCCGCAAGCCTCATAAGCCCGCGACACCGCAGTCTCCAAATCCGCACCCCGCGCCGTAACCCCCAGCACCCGCCCGCCAGCCGTGTAAAACGCCCCATCCCGCTTCGAAGTCCCAGCGTGAAACACTTTCACTCCGTCAACTGCCGCGGCCTCATCAAGCCCCGTAATCTTCTTCCCCACCTCAAACGTCCCCGGATATCCTCCCGAAGCCATCACCACGCACACCGAAGCATCGCGTGACCAGGTCAAAGCGCCCTCGCTCAGCCGCCCCGCAACCGAACCTTCCAGCGCATCCACCAGGTCGCTCTCGAGGCGCATCAGAATCGGCTGCGTCTCCGGATCGCCAAACCGGCAATTAAACTCCAGCACCATCGGACCGCGCGCCGTCATCATCAGCCCGCAATAAAGCACGCCCTTGAACTCCGCCCCCTCCGCCTTCATGCCCTCAACAACGGGAGTCGCAATGTGATGCACCAACCAGTCCCGCATCTTGTCGTCAACAATATCTGCGGTCGAATACGCCCCCATCCCGCCTGTATTCGGACCGGTATCCCCGTCGCCCACCCGTTTGTGATCCTGCGCCGCCACCAGCGGCGCAACCCGCTCTCCATCGCTCAGCACGAGAAACGAAAGTTCTTCGCCCTTCAAACATTCTTCCAGCACCACCCGCGATCCGGCCTGTCCCACCATCTTGCCGCTCAACATTTCAGCCGCCGCGCGCGCCGCCTCCTCTTTGCTCGCCGCGATCACCACCCCCTTGCCCGCCGCCAATCCATCGGCCTTCACCACCACGGGCACGTGAAAGTGCGCCAGCGCCGCGCGCACCTCTTCCACTGAATCGCAGATCGCATAATGCGCCGTGGGAATGCGATGCCGCTGCAGAAATTCTTTGGCAAAGCTCTTGCTCGCCTCCAACTGCGCCGCCGCCTTGGTCGGCCCAAACACCGGCCAGCCGCGCCGCGTGAACTCGTCCACCACCCCCAACGTCAGCGGCAATTCAGGTCCCACCACCGTAAGGTCCGGCCGCACCTGCTCACCCAATGCGACCATCGACTCCAGGCTCTTCAAGTCCACCGGCAGCAATTCCGCATCATCCGCAATGCCGCCATTCCCCGGCGCGCAATAAAGCCTCGAAATCCGCGCGGACTGCCGCAGCTTCCACACCAACGCATGCTCGCGTCCACCGTTGCCGAGAACCAGAACTTTCATAGCCAGAGAGAATCAAGGTTAGGGGCAGACAAGGAACGCTGTCAAACCGCATCAGCACTAGGTAGTAATGCACTCTGTCCTCCACACTATCTTGTCATCCTGAGCGTAGCCGTTTTTCAGGCGTAGCGAAGGATCTCCCGCTTAGCCGGCCTAATGCGCAAGCCAAACCGCACCACGCACGGCACTACCTGTGTTCCTCCGTGCGCCCTATGTTAAAGCTTTTTCTCTCCACCTCCAATTAACCATGCTTAACTCCGTCGTATAATCTCCCCAGATGATCACCGTCTCCAAAGAAGACTATCTAAAGGCCATCCTCGAAGCCGAGAGCGAAGGCGAATCCGTAATCTCCGCCCGCCTCGCCGACTGGCTCAAAGTCTCAGCCCCCGCCGTAACCATGGCCGTGCGACGCCTGAAGAAAGACGGCCTCGTCCGCGTCCAGCCCGACGGCCACGTGCGCCTCACCGCCGCCGGCCGCAAGATCGCCCGCAAACTCACACTCCGCCATCACCTGATCGAACGCATGCTCTCCGAACTCTTCGGCATGGAGTGGTGGAAGGTCCACGACGAAGCCGAGCGCCTCGAACACGCCGTCTCGCCCGACTTCGAAGCCAAGCTCCTCGCGAAACTGGGCAAGACAGGCGTCTGTCCCCACGGCAACCTCAGCGAGATGGAAAGCCCCGCCAGCCGCCGCCATCGCGGACTGCTCCTGCTCTCCGACGCCGACCCCGGAGCCGCCTACGCGGTCAGCGGAATTTATGAGCGCGACCGCCGTCTGCTCGAATTCCTCGAAGCCCGCGGCATTCGCCCCGGAGCCCGCCTGCGCCTCCTCGAACGCAACTACGACCAGACCCTCGCTCTCTCCACCGCGGCCGGCAACGTTTCCCTGGGCCGCGCCGCCGCCGAGCGCGTCTGGGTCTCCCCCGCCAACCATCACCCGGCCCGTTAACGGAAGTCCTAATAAAATTGTCATCCTGAGCGAAGGTTGTGCTTCGTGAAACGAAGCACAACCGCAGTCGAAAGCCTGCCCTGAGCGAAGCCGAAGGGGACCCCTTGCACCTTAGCGTCGCCAGAGGCACAGCAAGGCATTTCGACAACGGTCCCGATCCCCCGCTTGCGCCACCGTGGAAGAGCGGCCCTTCTAGGGCCGCGTCAGATCGCACACACCTCGTGGGCTTTAGCCCCTGAAGATCTCGTCGCCCAATTAGTTAACCATGGTTTATTCCATGGTATATACTCACGCTAATCTCTGGCGCACATCAGCAGAGATTATCCGCATACCAATCCAACCGATGAAGCCTGTCGTCACCCAAGCCGAAGAGGTAGTAGTAATCACTCACGAAGACGTCGACCGCGCCCACGATCGCGTCCGCGTCTCCACCGCCCGCGCCCAGCGCGGCTTCTCCTCCCGCGCGCGCCTGCTGTGGTTGCTGGTCGGTCCCGGCGTCCTCGTCATGTTAGGAGAAAACGATGGCCCCAGCATGCTGTCCTACGCCGCCACCGGCGCAAAATTCGGCATCGGATTTTTCCTCCCCTTCGTCGCCCTCACCTTTTGCATGGCCATCGTGGTACAGGAGATGACCGTCCGCCTCGGCGCCGCCACTCATCGCGGACACGCCGAACTCATCTTCGAGCGCGTCGGTCCCTTCGGGGGATGGTTCTCCATGAGCGACCTCGGCATCGGCAACTTCCTCACTCTAATTACCGAGTTCATCGCCATCCGCGCCGGCCTCGGTTTTTTCGGCGTCCCTCCCTGGGTCGCGGTTCTCATTGCGCTGGTAATCCTCTACGGCGCTCTCATGAGCCATCGCTATTGGACTTGGGAACGCATCACCCTGGCTGCAGCCGCATTCAACCTGGTCTTCATTCCCGTCGCGCTCATGACCCACCCCGCGTGGCACTCCGTCGGCCACGCATTCCTCACCTGGCAACCGCTTCCCGGCCTCAACAAAGACACCGTGCTCCTCATGCTTGCCGATATCGGGGCCACCGTCACTCCATGGATGCTTTTTTTCCAGCAGAGCGCAACCGTCGACAAGGGGATGACTACAAAAGATATTCGCTTCGGCCGCATCGACACCGTCTTAGGCGCCACGCTGGCAACCGCCGCTGCCATTGCCACGATTCTCGCGACCGCCCCGCTCCTCGCCCATCACATGACCGCGGAAAATTACCAGGCCGCTGAGTTCGCCCAGGCTCTCCAGCCCATCATCGGACGCTTCGGCGCATCGCTCTTTGCCCTCGGCATGGTCGAGGCCGGCATCGTAGCCGCCATCACCATTTCGGCTTCCTCGGCCTACGCCTTCGGCGAAGTCACTCACAAACCCCACAGCCTCAACCTCCCCATGGGCGAAGGCAAATCGTTTTACGCAGTCCTCACTCTCTGTTACGTCGCCGCCGCCGCCATCGTCCTCATCCCAGGCCTGCCGCTGGTCTACGTCGTTCTCGTAGTAAACGTAGTCGCAGTCCTGGCGATGCCCCCGGCTCTCGTATTCCTATTCATGTTGGTCAACGACAAAGAAATCATGGGCAACTTGGTCAGTCCATGGTGGGCAAACATTCTGTCCGGCGCGGTTGTATTCATCCTCACCGCCGCCGGCATACTATTCGGCGTGAGCATAATCGCCCCCAAAATTTTCGCAGCCCTGGGAGGATCGTAGGATGGTAGGAATGCACGCAGGTTATCACGATCGCGTGCGGTAACGTGGAAGAGCGGCCCTTCAGCAGCCTGCCCTGAGCGAAGCCGAACGGGCCGCGTCTAGCCTTCAGAATTGATGCGGGGCTTTAGCCCCGCTGGGATACACCGGGGGACAACTAAGCTTATGATGAAAAACGAACCACAACCCTCGCCCTCCGATCAAACCTGGGTCCTCTCTTCGCTCGAACACGACCAGCTCGTCAAAGCCAGGAAGCACCCCATCCCCCGCCGTCATCTCAAAGGACCCGAACTCCTCGTCCTCTGGGCGCTGCGACTCTACCTTCTGTTCATGATGGCAGTAGTCGCCTACCAGGTCTGGAGCGCCGCGCACTAAGCGCAGCCCGCAGAATTACTTCGTCTTCTGATCGCTGGCATTTTCCTCCGGTTGCTCTTCAGCTTTTTGCCAGCTGGAATCGGGGTTGTATTCCTTCATCGCCTTGGCTACGGCGTCGGTCTTCTTCCCGAGATCCTTCTGATACACCACGCCGTCCTGCCCGACGATGAAAGTCATCACGCCCGACGATCTGTATTCTGCCGGATACGCCACGAACGCGAATCCCCCGGTCATTTTGCCGTCAACCAGGTAACTCTTGGCTCCGCCCGGCGCATTTTTCCCCTGACGCGTCAGAATGTGATAGTAGTAGCCGCGATACGGAGTCGGAGCGTTGTCCCCGTTCTTGGCATAGCTCTCCGTAACCGCTGCCGCCACCAGCGGTCCAACCGGGCTCAGGGGTTCGCCCGCCGCAGCTTTCCAATAAAGGCCATCGCGCTGCCCTTCATCACTGAAGATTTTCTGCGCGTACTCGTTGTGCTGTCCCGAGTATTCCTTTTGCGCTGACACCAGCTCCTGGCAAACCTTGATCGTCGACATTTCATTCCGGCCAACCCGCCGGTACAAAATTTCTCTCTTCCCGGCCTCCGTGTCGAAATACCACGACCCGGCTTTGTTCACCAGCGGTATGGGCGTCGGCCAATTCTTGGCGCCGATGTACAAAACCGTGGTCCCGTCCGGCTCTTTCACCAGTCGATGCATTTCCTGATACTTCTCCACGAAGTTGGCCCGGCTCTGCGTGTCTTCGGCCTCGTCCCCGGACGAGACGATTTCTTTCCCTTGCGCCCCCAGAATACCCAGCATAGCTTTCTCGTCGTTACTCTGCGCCGCCGAGAACAGAGCCTTGCTCGCCTCTTCTGCTGAAGAAAAAGTTTTCTGGCCCGGTTGCTGCGCCGCCGATGGGAAACTAAAGCACCCCATCACCAGAACCACAACCGAGGCCGCCGCCAGAAGATCTGCCCGATGAGTTTTATAGAAGTTCAACCGCGCTCGCTGCATATGGCTTCTCTCCATTTCCAAAGTCTTCTTCTAGGATTTCGAACTGACGGAAACACAACCATCTCCGATTACCGATGCCCGCCGCCTCCGTGGCCTCCGCCGCCATGGAACCCGCCACCAAAGCTGGCGCTTCCACGCGACGAGAAGCTCCTGGTTTCTCCGCCACGGTTGTAGCCGCTGAAGGCGCCGGAGCGCACCCCGCTCTGCCCCCGCGGTGCGGCATATCCCCGAGCCGCCCCCCGGTCTCCATCGAATGGTCTGGCCCCACCGCCGCGAGCAAATCCGCCTCGAGCAAATCCGCCTCGAGCATAGGCGCCCCGGTTATAAAACGTCCTGCTTCCCGAGTAGTACCTCCCGCCATTAAACCTCGCGTAATGGTTGTGCCAGTCGAATCCCCAATGACCCCATCCCCATCCAAACCCGCCCCACCATCCAATCCCAAAGCCGATTCCGAACGAGAGATAAGGACCGCCAAACCAGATTCCAGGATACGGATACCATCCCGGCCAGGCCGCGACGGGATATCCATAAACCAGCCACGGATCATAAGCAGGCACGTACACCACGTCCGGATCAGCCGGCTCAATCTCGATGTCTGAATCCTTATCCATGACCGTTTGCTGTGGCGTGCTCTTCAGGTTGCCGGCGTCTTGCGCTTTCCGGCGCATCACTTGCACCGCGTCCATCACAGCTCCCTGCTGGTTGTAATAGGCGTCGCCCAGAGATGACGTCCACGAAAGGTTCTTGTCCATGTTTCCCAGCACAGAAGGAAATGCCGTGAGCGCTTTCACGCTCGGGTCCCAGGGCTGCTGGTTCGCGGCGTTGCCCAAATCCGTGCCTTTCAAGTCAGGATGCGCCTGCACCCATCGGTCAGCCTCCACCACTTGCTCGGGAAATGTCGATGCCGCCAGAATCTGCGCCACCAAAGAATCCGGATACAACGCAATCGGCGCCACCAACTGCTGCAACTGCTCCGCAGTCTGCTGCGTGTACGGCGGCGCCGGAGCGGGCGCGCCCTGATCGGCCGCAGCTTGAACTGGAGCAGGAGCCTGATCTTGCGCCCACACATTCTGAGGCAAAGTCGCGAACACCAGAACCACCGACAACAGGCAACCCAAACCCCTGTGGCCCAATCGACGCTCTGAAAAACTTCCGCTCTGTCCGAAAATGTTCATATGCTTGAACCTCCCCTGCACTTTCTTCGCCTGAATCTTTGCTTGGCTGAATCTCTACTCACTTAGATAGATGACCAAGCCGCGATTTAGGTTTCATACGGCATGATGCTACTCTTCCTCGGCAACGTACCTATGTAATTTTCTGTAAACTCCCACGTCAGGCTCCCGCACACCACGACGACCGCGGTCTTAGGCTTCATCGCCCCCTGTCATCCTGAGGAAGCGGAGTCGCACGCGCAAGCGGGCGACTCCCAACGAAGGACCTATGCATTTGTTCTCTGTAAACCGCCACATGAAACTCTCCTGAGGCGAAGGCTAGGTGCCGCGAGCCCTTCTTCCGGGTGGTGGGGCACACTAAAGCACCACCACCCTCCCTTCGATTCGCCCTACGCAATCCCCGCCAGAACGACTAAAATTGCCGGTTGGGATATTTGTATCCATCAGGAAGGCAATCATGTCTTTAAATAGTTTCAGCAGCCGTTCCACTCTCAAAGTAGGCGGCAAAGAATACGAGATCTTCCGCCTCGACGCTCTCGACCAGCAAGGCATCTCCACCAAACATCTCCCCTATTGCCTCCGCATCCTGCTGGAAAATTTGCTGCGCACCGAAGACGGCCGCAACGTAAAAAAAGAAGACATCCGTTCCATGGCAGCCTGGAATCAAAAGTCCAAGCCCGACAAAGAAATCGCCTTCACCCCCAGCCGCGTCCTCCTTCAGGATTTCACCGGCGTCCCCTGCGTAGTCGACCTCGCCGCCATGCGCGACGCCATGCAACAACTGGGCGGCGATCCCGCTCTCATCAATCCTCTGCAGCCGGTGGAACTGGTAATCGACCACTCCGTGCAGGTCGACGAATTCGGCACCCCCAGCGCCTTCGACGTAAACGCCCTTCTAGAGTTCCAGCGCAACAAAGAGCGTTACTCCTTCCTCCGCTGGGGACAGACCGGCTTCCGCAATCTGGCAATAGTCCCCCCCGACACCGGAATAGTCCACCAGGTAAATCTCGAATATCTAGCCCGCGTAGTCTTCGTCCACGAAACCAACAACAAGCGCACAGCCTACCCCGACACCCTGGTAGGCACCGACAGTCACACAACGATGATTAACGGCTTGGGGGTGCTGGGATGGGGCGTCGGCGGCATTGAGGCTGAAGCCGCGATGCTCGGGCAGCCTGTGTCCATGCTGATTCCGCTGGTGGTCGGCGTGAAGCTTACTGGACGTCTGCGTGAAGGCGCTACCGCTACCGATCTTGTCCTCACGATCACTGAGATGCTGCGGAAGCACGGAGTCGTTGGGAAGTTTGTTGAATATTTCGGGCCCGGACTGCGCGATCTTCCGCTCGCCGACCGCGCCACCATCGCCAACATGTCGCCGGAGTACGGCGCTACATGCGGCATCTTCCCGGTCGACAAAGAAAGTTTGAAGTACCTGAAGCTGAGCGGACGCAGCGAAGAACTCGTCGCTCTGGTCGAAGCCTACTGCCGCGAGCAGGGACTTTTCCACGACGACAAAACACCCGAAGCTGAATACTCCGAACTGCTCACGCTCGATCTCGGCACGGTTGAGCCTAGCCTGGCCGGCCCCAAGCGTCCGCAAGACCGCGTCATTCTCTCCCAGGCCGCCGACTCCTTCCATAAAGCGCTGCCGTCGCTGATCAAACCGAAATCGAGTGCGGCTGCCGTATCCGTGACCGCAACTCAAACCGCGAAAACCGGAACTTCCGCAACCTGGGAGCAGGAAGGTGGCAGCCCGGCCAACATCGGCGTCGAAGATCCCAACGTGCACGAGCACGTTCCGCGGAGCGTAAGGGATTCGCTCAGGCACGGCAGCGTAGTCATCGCCGCCATCACTTCCTGCACCAACACTTCAAACCCTTCCGTCATGATCGGCGCAGGATTGTTAGCGAAGAAGGCTGTCGAAAAAGGTTTGTCGGTTCCGCCCTGGGTGAAAACGTCGCTGGCTCCGGGCTCAAAAGTCGTCCGCGATTATCTCGAGAACGCCGGCCTGATGCCCTATCTCGAGAAATTGAAATTTAACATCGTGGGTTACGGATGCACCACTTGCATCGGCAACTCCGGTCCGCTGCCGGAAGAAGTCTCGAAGGCGATCGACGAAAAAGATCTTGTGGTCGCGTCCGTGCTCTCCGGGAATCGCAACTTCGAAGGCCGCATCAACTCCGAAGTCCGCGCCAACTATCTGATGTCGCCGCCGCTGGTGGTAGCCTTCGCGCTCGCTGGACGCATCGACATCGATCTCCGCAAAGACGCTATCGGCAAGGGCCGCGACGGCAATCCGGTGTATCTCGCGGACATCTGGCCTATGCAGCGTGAAGTCGAAGAGGCGGTCGAACACTCCGTCACCGCCGAAATGTTTTCGAAAACCTACGCCGAGGTCTTTGAGGGGGACGAGCGCTGGCGCGGCCTCAAGATTCCCAAAGGCCAGACCTACACCTGGGAAGAAGATTCCACCTACATCCGCCGCGCTCCCTACTTCGAAGGCATGAAGATCAAGCCCTCGCCGGTTGAAGACATCAAGCGCGCCCGCGTGCTCGCCGTGCTCGGCGATAGCGTCACCACTGACCACATCTCTCCCGCCGGCTCCATCAAGAAGGACGGACCTGCCGGAAAATATCTGCAGGAGCACGGCGTCAAGCCCGCCGACTTCAACTCCTACGGCTCGCGCCGCGGCAATCATGAAGTGATGGTCCGCGGAACTTTCGCCAACGTCCGCTTGCGCAACAAATTGGTCAACGTCGAAGGCGGCTTCACCCGTCACCTCCCGACCAACGAGGAAATGTCGATCTTCGACGCCTCCCAGAAATATATCGAGGAAGGCACGCCGCTTGTTATTCTCGCGGGAAAAGAATACGGCAGCGGCTCCTCCCGGGACTGGGCCGCCAAAGGTCCGCGCCTGCTGGGGGTCGAAGCGGTAATCGCCGAAAGCTACGAGCGCATTCATCGCTCGAACCTGGTCGGCATGGGAGTCCTGCCGCTTCAGTTCCCAGCGGGACAAAATGCGGAATCGCTCAAGCTGACCGGCGAGGAAGTCTTTGAAATCACCGGCATCCGCGAAGTCGTAGAAAATTTCGCCGCCGGCAGCCAGGTAAAAGTCCGCGCCAAAGGTAAAGGGAAAACCATCGAGTTCGACGCTCTGGTGCGGATCGACACACCGCAGGAGGCGCTCTACTACGCTAACGGCGGGATTTTGCAGTATGTGTTAAGGCAGTTGCTGACGGCGAAACCGAGTGCGCAGACGGTGGGAGTCTAGGTCGGCTAGAACGGAAACGAATCTCAAGAACTTTTCCGGCAGAACTTGATCTGCTCGCATGTACTCTGCAGTTCGGCTCGGCTCTTGTCGTCGAGCAGGGATTTCTCCACGCTCGCCAGCAGCTCCGGTCTCGACGTGCTTTTCTTTAACTGGCAGAAAGCCAGGACCGCCAGCCGGGCATAGTCCGAAGTTACGCGGGAAAGGTCAATGAGCTTTTGTGGCGACCACTCTTTGTCCTGCTCGTCGCCGTGGACATACCTGCTTCGCACGTTGTAGGCGTTCTTGACAACGGCTTGGACTTCCAAGGGTGAGAAGCCGAGGCACCTCATTAGTCCCGCAACGCGCATTCCTAGCCGATAGGACATTTCTGTGTGAACATTCTCAAGGAAAAGGGCTTCTAGGCACGCCACTGCTGAGGACACTGAGCCCTCTGGCGGAAGCTGTGCGAATAGGGCTTCGCCGTACCAGTGGAGTGCGGTTGAAAAGAAATTTGGCTTAGGTTGGGGAAAATCAAGCTGGGTTGGAAGAAGAGGAGTGATCTCCTTCAAGAAATCGGCGAGAGAGGCGGCATCTTCGGGCCGCAGTTCATACGCTTCTCTGCCGGACCTACCTGGCGCGCCAACCCGAACATTCCTGATGGCGTCAAATGATTCTTCCTCAAGTTCATATATAGAGCTCGCCACCGCCCCTAAACGAAAGAGCCTTAAAGCCAGAACCAACCTTTCCACGGAGGCCTGTCGGCTCACGGGATACAGATATCGCAGGCGCCGCTCAGCTATGCACGAGAAAGATACGGGGGACTGGAAAGCGTGCGCATAATGCGCTGATTCAGCCGTTACCTTCTCCTGCAGGTCACGTCTGGTCGGACGACGCAGTACAAGATCTTCCGAAACAGAAATACGCTCGTTGGTTAGGATCACGCCTGTGAGCCAGATCGTGGCGTCGCAGGACCGCTCAGTTGTCCGGAGATCGCCTAGAAGGGTTTCCGCATGCCTCGCCAACACTTGCGGGGCACCTCCGGAGAGCGCGTCTCGGGCGACGGCGAGGAAAAAATTTCGCAGGAGCAATGCGTGGTGCGGCTCCTGCCCGATCAGCGACTCCGCTATTTGGAACTCGGGAAGTCTCTGGATTCGAGCTTCGAAATCAGGTTGATACTTGTAGTCCCATGCCTCCTCCTCCGCTTGCTCGAGTCCGAAATTCATAATTGTCGGATCAACCGAGTACCTGAGGTTGAAGTTTGGGCGCAGGGTGTAGGTGATCCGCCGCGTAGCGAGCGTGCCGTTCTCTTTGCATTCTTTGACGACGGCGGAGATAGTGGCTGTCAGTGACTCCAACGCGCTCGCTAACGGGCCATAGCTGGTGCTGGGCAATTCGGTCTCTGGGTCGCCACTTTGCAAGATACCTCCTTTACTTCGAAGTATATGTCACGATCCAGCCCTTCGCTTTCGAACCGGCCGGCGGGGTTCCGGCGCTGGCCTCGGGGCCAATTCGATTGATTCTGTCGCACCCATCGTGGTTTTCGAAGGGTGAGGGCCACAGATGCTGCGGGTTGATTCCGCCGCTGCATACATTCGGGGTACCCACCCTTGCAAAGAGCGCAAGGGTGGGGCAGCCTCGGTTGTTGAGATTCTTGCGGTTGAGGATCAATGTCAAAGGCAGCAGACAGGAGTGTCCGCTCCACACGGTCGGGCTCCGGTCGGAATGACAAAGGTGATGTCGACACCGCGGCTGAAGCCCGGTTTATTTCGGGGCGGCTTACGCGGCGCTGAAGCGCCGCTCTTCCACGGTTGTTCCTGCGTTCGATCTGGTTCTTTTGCCGCACGGATGAAAGTGCAAGGTCAACGTCAAAGGCAGGGGACAGGAGTGTCCGCTCCACACGGGCCGTCTCGTGGGTGAGGAACGGCGGATTTCTCTCCGCGCCGTCCCATCGGCTTCGCTCAGAATCCGACTCCGGTCGGGATGACACTTATCACTTGAAATGGTGATATTGCATGCAATATCATTAGCCAGTGGCCGTTTCTTATGTGCTCGATACGGACGTAGTCGTTGCGGCCTTGCGAAGCGACCGAGGCGCTTCCCGCCAGCTTTTGCTGGCTGCCTTGGATCGGCGGTTCGAGTTGTTGCTTTCGGTTCCACTGATGCTTGAGTACGAAGCAGTGCTTTCCAGGCCGCAGCATTTAGCCGCTAGCGGATTGAGCGGTGCTGAAGTCGGGCGTGTCTTTGACGACCTGGCGGCAGTGGCGAGGCCCGTTCGGCTCGCCTTCCGATGGCGGCCAAGGTTGCCCGATCCAGATGACGATATGGTTCTGGAGACCGCGATCAACGGAAGAGCCAGCGCAATCGTGACGTTCAATCAGCGCGATTTCGCAGACGCTGGCAAGGAGTTTAACTGCGCCGTAATTCTGCCGGCTGCGGCGCTTCAGCAGATCAGGAGCTTGACGCCATGAGACGGAGTAATTTCGCATTGCGGCTACAGCCTTCGCTACTGGAGGAATTGAGAAAGGCCGCGGAGCTGGAAGGAGTAGCCCTGAACCAGCTCATCAATGTGGCCGTGGCGGAGAAGGTTTCTGCCTTGCGGACGGAGGAGTATTTCCGGGAGAGAGGTCGGCGTGCGGATCGTGCGGAAACTTTGCGGATTCTCGAACGCGCTGGGAAGGGAAATGCTCCTGTCGGAGGCGATGAACTTCCAGCGGAGTGGCGGAAGAAACCGGGGCGCAGGGCCGCGAACGGAAGAGACTCGGTTGGCAAGCGGCAGAAGAGACGCGCTGGCCGTTAAGTAGCGAACTGCAAATCCTCTTCGGCTTCGCTCGGGGCAGGCTCCAGTTGTAATGACAAGTGGTGGGGCGGATCGACGGGACTGAAGCCCGGTTCATTTCGGGGCGGCTTACGCGGCGCTGAAGCGCCGCTCTTCCACGGTTGTTCCTGCGTTCAATCTAGTCCTTTACTGCATGAGTGAAAATGCAAGATCAAAGTCAAAGGCAGCGGACTAGGGCGTCCGCTCCACACCGACTATCTTTTCCTGGTTGGGCGTAATTGAGACCAGGCTTCGCGGTAGGACTCGTAGCTGTAGCGATTTTTCTTTAGGGGCTGCATGGGGTAGAGCATTAGGCCCTGTTTGTTGGTTGGCCCTCCGAGAAGGACGCGGGCGGGGATTATGTACCACGTGTTTTGCATGATTACGTAGGCGGCGAAGAGGTCTAGTTGGTCTAGGGTGTAGGGGTCGCTGAAATAGTTGGGCTTGAATTGGCAGAAGTATCCGGTGCCGGTGCGGCAGGAGGTGGATTTGACCTGGACTCTTACGATGCGGTTGCCGAAGGGGATGGCGACGTCGAAGGGCGAGGAGTCTCCCCAGGGCTTTAGGACTTTGAAGCCGCGGCGCAGGGCTTCGGCCATGAAGCGGAGTTCGACCCACTCGCCGCGCTCCTTGAAGTTTTTGAAAACTTTGAACTCGTCCATTTTGCCCCCCGGCTCGGCCCAATACGTTTGGCACCAAAAGAAAAGGCGCGGCCCATGGGCCGCGCCTCATTTTTGCAGAATTCTTACTCTATACTTTCAGTATAGCAGTTTGAGATGGGTGAATGTGGCATCCTTCCTGGAATTATATTGGCATAGCTGTGAGCAACTTAGCCCCAACTGTGTACTCTTTGGCTATTGACAGCTTTTCGGCGCTAACTGTCATCCTGAGCGGAGCCGTTTTTCAGGCGTAGCGAAGAGCTTGCCCTGAGCGAAGTCGAAGGGATCTCCCGCTTAACCGGCCGGGCGCGTAAGCCAAACCGCACCTCTACCAGGTTCACTGCAGAATTGCCCGCAGCCCAATTCTTGGCTACAATTTCGGACTGGTCCCCGGGCTCGTGTCTCGATGTAAGGAGGCCTTATGGCAACGCCCTCTCGGCTCCTCGGATCTCTCCTCTTTGTCTTTGCGCTGGGTTGCACTTCCGCAGTATTCGGTCAGACCAACCCTCCCCCAGCGGACCCGCACGAGTTGGTCACTCGCCAACCGAAGATTCTTTCGAAACCGGCGGACCGCAGTGCCGCGATGGATCTTCTTGGCCGCGCGCGAAACAACTTCAATTTGCATGATGCCGAGGCGCCCTACGCGCTGAAGGTCTCGTTCGAAACCAATGGCGCAACCATGAACGAGGGCTCCGGAACGATGGAGGAGTTCTACGACGGGCACTCGCAGTTCCGCTGGACGGCGCGGTTGGGCGACGTGCAGGTGACTCGCGTGGGCGCCGATCGCGTCTACGGCACGAATCCCTCCCAGCCGATCCCGCTGCGCATTCAATTAATCCGCTCTGTTCTGTTGCGGCCGGTGCTGCATGACATCGCGAAGTTCGAGATTCGTGCGGCCGATGTGGTGCACGACGGCAGGCCGCTGACCTGCTTCCTTCTGAGCTATTCGCTGCCGCCGAATCCTGCGCCGCGTGCGTGGGTCGAGCGTGAGGATTGCGTCGACTCTGAGACCGGCGTGTTGCGCACCTGGTCGGAGGCTCCGGGAATTTATGCCGTGTACGACTATGACGGCTCCAACTTCCACGGTCACGTTCTGCCGCGGCAGGTTTCCATCTATGAGGAAGGCCGGCTCGCGGTCGAGATCCATGTCGAAAGCCTCGAAGATGCGCCCAACCTCGATGCCAATCTCTTCAAGCCATCCGCGGAAATGGGTGAGGCCGCGGAGACTTTCGCTTTGTCGGGCGCTGGCCGTCTGGGACCGTTGCGCGTCGACCCTTCCGACGGGCCCACGTCGCGCTTCTTCCAGCCGGTGATCGTGCACGCCATCCTTGATGCGCAAGATGGCAGCGTGCTCGATGCGGAAGCGTTGCAGGATTCCTCTGACGACCTGGGCCGCGCCGCGCTCGATCTGGTGCGGAACTCCGCGTTTGATCCAACCGGATTTCAGCAGGAAATGTTCATCAATGTACACTTCCACCTGCCTGCCACTACGTTCGGCGGCGCGCCGATTGCGGTCATCCACTCATCCCGCGTGCGCTGGGTGCGAGTCGACTGGCAGGCCAGAGTGCCGACACACCGGCCGCACGTCGGGAGGTAGGGAATCATGGGCTGCGCACGGAACTCAAAAGCGTGGATTCATTCTTTCGGTTTTCTCTGTGCCTCTGTGTCTCTGTGGTGAGGTTCTTTCACCCCGCATAGCGGCACCTTCCACGCTGCTATAATCGAGAATTGCGCCCATGTCGACGAAGCGACTGATCCGTTCTACTACTGTTTTATCCATTCGCCGCAACGGCAGCGTGGTCCTCGCCGGCGATGGACAGGTCACGCTCGGTGAATCGGTCATCAAACACACGGCAAAGAAGATTCGCCGCCTCTACAGCGACAAGATCCTCGCGGGATTCGCCGGCTCGACCGCCGACGCCTTCACCCTGTTCAGCCGCTTCGAATCAAAACTCGAGCAGTACCACGGCAACCTGGGACGCGGCGCCGTAGAGCTAGCCAAAGACTGGCGCACCGACAAATATCTGCGCCATCTGGAAGCGTTGCTGCTGGTCTGCGACAAGGAACAAACATTCCTGCTGAGCGGACAAGGCGACGTAATCGAACCCGACACCGGAGTAGCGGCCATCGGCAGCGGCGGCCCCTACGCGCAGGCCGCAGCCGAAGCCCTGGCGCGGCACACGCAACTAACCGCCCGCCAGATCGCGGAAGAGGCAATGAAGATCGCCGGCAAAATGTGCATCTACACGAACGATGTAGTCACGATTGAGGAACTCTAGAAGCAGTTCTCAGTTTTCGGTTCCCAGTTCTCAGCAAAGCTCTTTGCTGTCCGACTGAGAACTGGGAACCGAGAACTGAGAACTGATTATGGCAATCTACTTACCCAGCAGCGCCGAAGAAGAGCAACTCGCCCTCGACGAACTCACGCCCCGCGAGATCGTGGTCGAACTCGACAAACACGTGATCGGCCAGAAGGACGCCAAACGCGCCGTGGCCATAGCCCTGCGCAACCGCACCCGCCGCCAAAAACTAACCCCCGACCTAGCGGAAGAAATCATCCCCAAAAACATTCTCATGATTGGGCCTACGGGGGTGGGGAAGACGGAGATTGCGCGGCGGCTGGCTAAGCTGGCGAATTCTCCTTTTCTTAAAGTGGAGGCTTCGAAGTTTACAGAGGTTGGGTATGTGGGGCGGGATGTGGAGTCGATGGTGCGCGATCTGGTGGAGATTGCGATCGACAATGTGCGCGAGGAGAAGCTTGAGGATGTGGCGGACAAGGCTGAGCTGAATGCTGAGGAACGGCTGCTGGATATTCTGCTGCCGCCATCTCCACCGGCCCGGCCTGCGGAGCCTACTACTGCGGGCGGGGTGGTGATTGATAGCAGCATGGCACTGGCCGAATCTTCTTCACGGACTCGGGAGAAGCTGCGGCAGCAACTGCGGGAGGGGAAGCTGGACGACCGGCAGGTTGAGATTGATGTGCGGGAGCGGAATTTTCCTTCTTTTGAAATTATGACGAACCAGGGTGTTGAGGAGATGGACATCAACATCAAGGACATGCTGCCTAATATCTTCGGGGCTCGCACGAAGAAGCGGAAGATGAAGGTGAATGAGGCGTTTGAATATTTGATTCAGGAAGAAGAGCAACGCTTGATCGATATGGATCACGTTACGCGGACGGCGATCGATCGGGTGGAGAATTCCGGGATTGTGTTTCTGGATGAGATCGACAAGATTGCGGGGCGCGAGGGCGGGCATGGTCCGGATGTTTCGCGGGAGGGCGTGCAGCGCGACATTTTGCCGATCGTTGAGGGGACTACGGTTAATACTCGTTATGGGATGGTGAGGACGGATCATATTTTGTTTATTGCGGCGGGGGCGTTTCACGTTTCTAAGCCCAGCGATTTGATCCCGGAGCTGCAGGGGCGGTTTCCGATTCGGGTGGAGTTGCAGTCTTTGACCATGGAAGATTTTGTGCGGATTCTTACCGAGCCGAAGTCTTCTTTGGTGAAGCAGTACACCGCGTTGCTGGAGACTGAAGGCGTTAAGCTGGAGTTCACTCCTGAGGCGCTGTCGGAAATTGCTCACTTTGCGTTTCGGGTGAATGAGAGTACGGAGAATATTGGGGCGCGGCGGCTGCATACCATTATGGAGCGGGTGCTGGATGAGCTTAGCTTTGATGCTTCGGAACGAAAGGGCGATCACGTGGTGATCGACGCGGATTACGTGCGGAAGATGTTGACTGACATTGTTAAGGATCAGGATTTGTCGAGATATATTCTGTAGGTGCCGGCTTTAGGCCGCGTGTGGCCGCAGCGTTGGCGGGTCCCAGGCCAGCCGAAACAGGAAGGCGTCTGCAGCATCGTACCCACCCTCGCAGAGGACGCGAGGATGGGGCACCCTCCGCGTAAATGGCGCACGCGGAAATCCTTAAAGTCGACCACCCCACCCGCCAACGGAAGTAAAACGATGAACCGTACCGGGAGCCCGGTGTGATGTCGCTCAATGGCGCACAACGACGTGTTTTCCTCGCGGGGCTGATCTTGCTGGTTGCGCGCGCGGTCATTCCACCTTGGAAGGTGAGTTTTATTGGTGGTAAATTCGGACCCTATGGCTGGAGCGAAGGGTTCGGGTTCTTGCTGAGGCCTCCGTGGCCCAGTATCAACGCTTACCAGTACGACGCATCCCTTCACGTAAAGGTCGACTGGTCACTGCTTCTTCCACTGTGTCTCGTCACTGTTCTGATGACCGCGGGTATCTGTCTAGTGTTCATGAAATACGCGGAGGAGTCTGACGCACGTTTTTTCAAAATGCTCGAAACGCGAAAGGTTCTCTCTTCCCTGCTGATCGGCTTGGGGTTTCCGATCCCTCTCCTAGGCATCCCCGCGGCCTATTATTGGGCAAGCCTGCTGGTTAACGGTGTAGGATTCGAGTCGCAGGGGATGCTTTTCATATCTGTTGCGGCGTTCGTCGGCCTGACCACGCTTTGCCTGTTATTCCTGGCGCTTCTTCAAACCGTGAAATCGTTCGTTGTGAGAAGAGCAGTGATGGTGGTTGTCGCTGTGATGCTGATCGGTGTTTCATTGGGAGGTCAGCTGGCTCTCCAAAGGAGCGAGCGCAGTCGAGAGAAGCGCCTGCAGAAAAACCATGTCGCTGCGGTAGCTTCGCTTCACAATCTCAATAGCGCCCTCGCAGCATATAAAGCCTGTTATGGGGAATATCCTGCGACGCTCGACGGTTTGGGCTTTTCTGCTCATGGTGCACCGCCTGACAAGAGCCACGCATCGCTGATTCAATTCCCGCTTGCCGATGGCATCCAGAAGGTATACACGTTCGCCTACCATTCAATAGCGACTCCGGGAGCGGGAGCGGGCTCGTATGAGATCCAAGTCGATCAAATCGAGAATACTTACGATAACGCGGATGGCGTGCACTTCTACACCAGCGAGAGTGGGACGATTCGATCGTGTCTGATGTGCCCCCACGCTCACGCAGATGACGCTGTGGCGGAGTGACGACCGCCAAAGGTAAATCCGGGATCGGCCTGAAGGGTTATTCCTAAATCGAGGCAGATGGGTTCTGCCGTCCCTTTGGGACTCGGTTCCTGTTTCTTGGACTTACCCCGGCTTACGTCCGGAACTATTGAATGCCGCCTCTGAAGGGGCTGAGTGTAGTGAGCCTTTACGCGGCGCTGAAGCGCCGCTCTTCCACGTCACTGCTTGCGGTATTAGATGCTGCCCATGAAACTGCAGGGCTGGATGGAAAACAATTGCCTCAGGGGCTAAAGCCCACGTCGCTGTGGGATATTGGAGGCACGACTGAAGTCGTGCCCTTCCCGATCTCTGGACTGGTCGCAGCGCTGGAAGCGCTGCGCCACCCAAAATCCTCTGTCGCTCGTCGAATCGCTGGAAGAGTTAGAATCACGGGAGTGCGGAATTTCTGGCCGACTTTGCGGCGGGTTCCGGGAATGGGAGATGTTTATGGCAGAGTCCGATGCGACCGCTGAAGAACGACGGCCTGATCCGAATGAGAAGCTGGTGAAGGTTTTCGACAGCGAAGAGGAGTCGGAGGCTTTGGTGGTGAAGGGACTGCTTGATTCGGCGGGGATTGAAAATGATCTTACGTCCGCGTCGGGAAGCTTTTTGCAGGACGCGTTTCCGGGGCTGGGTGGAGTGATCATCCTGGTGCGGGAAGAGGATGCGGAGAAAGCGCGGAATTTAATTGCTGAATCCCAGCGGGCGGCTGGGGACGCTCAGGATGATGATGAGACGAAGAGTTAGGTCCGGGGAGAGTTCCCTCGGGGGCTAAAGCCCGGTAATTTTCTTGCCCCCTGACGCAGGCCTGAAGGCCTGCTCCACCCGCTTGAAGGCCGCTGGACGCGGGCCTTGGATGAGCGGGCAGCAAACAGCAGGTTCCTCCCCTTCCCTTCGGGAAGGGTCGGAATGACAAAGAGGAAGGGTCTGTGCAGCCCAGTTCCTTTACGGAAGAACTGGGAGCGACGGCGTGACGGAGTGGCCGTCGAGGTAGAAGGTGACTGCTCCGTTGAGATCGGTGCGGTAGACGCGGACTCCGGCGGCTTGGAGGCGCGCTAGCACGTCCTCTTTCGGAAATCCGAAAGACGTTCTGAAGCCTAGCGAGATTACGGCGTAGCTGGGCTGAACTGCTTGCAGAATTTCTGGCGTGGTGGATGTGGCGCTGCCGTGGTGACCTACCTTTAGCAAATCCGCGTGGGGATGGTGCAGGGTTGCTATGCGGCGCTCGACTGCTTTTTCGGCGTCGCCTTCGAGTAGTACTGAGGTCTTGCCGTAGCTGACTTGCAGGACCATGGAATCGTTGTTCTTGGGCTCGAGTCCTACGGGCCAGTCTTGCGGTGGAAAGAGCACGTTGACTTTCGCTCCGCCCAGGTTGAATTCGTCTCCCTCCCAGTGGCGAACTACTTTGATTCCCAGTTGATTTGCTTCGGCGACTAAGTTGTCGAGGGCGCGGCTTGGGGGCAGCAGACCTATCCATAATTCTTTGGGGCGAAAATCTTTCAACACTGCGGGCATGCCGCCGATGTGGTCGGAGTGTCCGTGGGAGATGGCGACGGCATCGAGGCGGGAGATGCGGCGGGTCCAGAGGTAGGGCGCTACTACATCTTCTCCGTAGTCGAGTTGGGAGCCGGCGCCCCAGATGGGGCCGCCGGCGTCGACTAGCAAAGTGCGGCCTTGAGGCGTCACTAACAGGATGGAGTCGCCTTCGCCGACGTCGATGGAGGTTACTTCGAGAAGTCCGGCGCGGGTTTGGGGTTTCGGGGGAACGAAGGCCAACGCTAGCGATGCTAGCAGCAGGGCGATCATCCCTGCGAGGGCTAGCGGGACGCGACGGCGAGCGCACAGCATTGCTAAGACCAGCGCGGCGGAAGCTGCTGCCATCATGACGAGTGAGGGCGTGGCTACGCGGAGGTCGGCCAGGCGCAGACCTCCCAGGCCGTGAACGGTTCCGGTGATGGATTGCAGCGCGAAAGTGGTTAGCAGCGCGGGGAGTTTTGCCAGCAGCGGGGAGATGTAGCCTAGCGCGATGGTCAGGATCGCTGCGGGCATTAGAAGTTGGGTGAGTGGAACTACGGCCACGTTCGCGGGGAGACCGATGGTGGTGGCGCGGTGGAAGTAATACGCCATCGGGAGAGCTAATCCCATCTGCATTATTGCTGAGACGAGTAGCAACTCGAACGCGGCCAGGAAGATGATGGTCACGGTGCGGATGAGGTGCAGCGACCATTGGTCTCCGATGAAGCGCGCTAGTTGGCGTGCCAGCAGGCGGAGGTCGAGGCGGAACTGGGCGACTTGCGGAGGCAGCGACGGGCCGTAGTCGTCGGCGTCCCAGTGGCGGAGGGCCTGGCGGTAGAGGCGGGAGGTGCGTTCGATGAGGGGCAGGCCGATTGCGGCGACGATCAGGACGCAGAGAAATGTCATCTGGAAACTTGCGGTGAAGAGCTGGCGGGGATCGAAGACGAGCAGGCCTAGAGCGGCTGCTCCGAGCGCGTTGACCATGGCACGGTCGCGGTAGAGCAGGCGGGTGCCGAGGTAGATGGCGCACATCAGCGTGGCGCGCCAGACTGGGGCTCCGACGTCGGTTAGAAAGGCGTAGGCGATGCAGAAGAGAATCGTGAGCATGGTTGCGGGTACTTCGGTGAGGCGCAGGCGGCGCAGGGTCCAGAAAATGACGAAAGCGAGGATGGTTACGTTCATTCCCGAGACCACGAGAATGTGATAGGTGCCGGAGCGCTGGAACTCGACGCGAGTGTCACGGTCGATGAAGGCTTCTTCGCCAATCACCATGGCGTCGATGAGCGCGGCCTGGGGGGGAGGCCAGAGTGCGTGAACTTTGGCGATGATGCTTGAGTGAATGCGGGAGCGCCAGAGTTCTACGCGGCTGCCGGAGAAGCCGGGCAGTAGTTGCACTTCTTCTGCTTTCGCTGATCCCAGGGCTGAGATGCCGTTCGCGGCCAGGTAGCCTTGATAGTCGAACGAGCCGGGATTGCGGAAATTGCGCGGGAGCTTCATCTTGACTGGGAGACGGAGGCGTTCGCCGTAATGGAAGAGGCGGATTGCGGGCGATGCGGGGGCTTGCGGGGCGGCTTCAGGGCGGGCGCTGTAGATTCCCAGCCGCACTCCGGAATGCACGGGGATTGGCTTGCCGTTTTCGGAGACGATCTCTTCGGTCTCGACGTCGAGGCTCTGCCGGATTTCGTTGGGGGCGCCTTCGCGGAGTTTTCCGTCTCGGGTGACGCGAGCGGTCATGACGACTGACTGGCCATCGAATGGTTGGAGGCTGGGGTCGAGAGCTTCGGTGGGACCTCGGAGCTGGATATGAAGCGCGCCTGCCAGGAAGAATGCACCGAGGGCTAGACTGACTCCGAGCCATTTACGTTTGCGGACGAAATATAATCCCGCGGCTAAGAATGCTACGGCTGCCGCTATCCACCACGACGCGGGGCGCCAGGCGTAGACGCCGGTTACGATCCCCAGCGCGTACGACAAGGCGGCCCACAGCATTGGTTGGCGGGGAGGGTTGGGTTGGGAATCGTGCTGGGTTGAGGAGACTGGCGGGTTGTCGACTAGCGGTAAGGGTGGCATTGGTTCTTCATGCGGAGGTGAGGAAAAATCGATGGCGGAGTCTGGAAGCTGACCTCAGCGGCTAAAGCCGAAGCTCACCCTGCCGGTTTTATGGCACGACTGAAGTCGTGCCCTTCCCGATCTGGACGCCTCCCAGCGCTCGGCGGGACGGGCGAGGCGGCCGTCCCCACATGTTTCAGCACAGCTGTCCCCGCGTGTTCAGCGCACGAGATGAAGGACGGTTTCGAGGTGGTAGGTTTGGGGGAACAGATCTACCAGGTGTGCCTTTTCGGCTCGATAGCCTGCCGCCTGCAGCGGGACCAGATCGCGAGCTAGCGTCGCGGGGTCGCACGACACGTAGGTCAGCCGGGGCGCGGCTAAGTTCGCCAGGGCTTCGGCGACAGAATCTCCCAGGCCGCTACGGGGCGGGTCCACTATGATCAGATCGGGCTTCGGTGCTTTGGGCAGGTACTGGTCCGCCGTCGATTGCACCGCCTTTCCGTTGACGGGCAGATTGTATTGAAGATCGCTGGCGGCTGTCTGTGACGACTCAACCGAAACGATGTGACGGAAGTTACAGGCCAGGGCTGTGGAAAACAGTCCGACGCCGGCGTAGAGATCGAGGGCTAGCTCGCCGGAGCGGCCGGCCGTGACGATCTGGACCAATTCATCGGTGAGAAAACGGTTGGTCTGGAAGAAGGCTCCGGCGCTCACGCGGTAGGCCGCGGTTTTCGTCTGATAGGTTAATTCCGAGGCGCCTACTGTGACCAGTGGCTCCTGCACTCCTTTTTGCGGCTCGCGAAACGCTGCTACGCCTGCTATTTCTGGCATCGATGCGCACAACTCTTCGGCCCACGCCCGCACTGCGGCGCGGCGGGCTTCGGGGGCGCACAGGAACTCGAGCAGGATCTTTGTGTTGTCGGCGTTGGCGAAGAATTCGACCTCGCGTACTCCTTCTACGGCCTTGCCGGCTCGCCCTGACCGCCACAGAGCTGCGATGCCGCGATTGATCAGCGGCGAGCTGATCGGACACTCTTCTACCGGCAGGAGTTCATGCGAGGCGAACTTGAAATATCCTGCGGCGAAGTTGGGTTGAGTTCGCACCTGCAGGCGGGAGCGGTTGCGATAGTTCCAGGGCGGCGAGGGATGCAGTTGAATTTCGCATGGCAGTTCGAGCTTGGCGATGCGACGCAGATTCTCGCGCAGGATTTCTTTTTTGATTTCGAGTTGATGCTCGTAGCTGGCGTGCTGGTAGTGGCATCCGCCGCAACGTGTGAAATGGGGGCAGGGCGGAGAGACGCGGTGCGGCGAAGGTTCCAGAATTGTCTCGACCTTCGCGCGTGCGAAGCCAGGTTTTTCTTCGGTGAGTGACGCTTCGATTTTTTCTCCGGCAAGGACAAAAGGAACAAAGACCGCCTTGCCGCAGCCGCGGTCTTTGTCGCCGGGAGCTGCGTCTTTGGGTGAACCCGCGGGGAGGCGAGCTAGTCCGTCGCCGCCGTAGATGAGCTTCTCAATGTTCAGGAGCAAGACTTGATTCTACGGCATGCGGAGGGACAGAGCCCGGGGAGGCGGCCAGGGCGGTTGGGATGGGAGCAGGGGTCGGAGGGGTGATGCGCGTCGCTGTCCCATTTTGGGGCTCTTCCCACCGCTAGTGAGCGTTTTTGCACAGACTTCTATATCGCTGAAGTGTGACAGTCTCTGGCATGACTGTTTACCACGGGAGGCGGCTGTAAGGCCTGCCTTGTCCGAAGATCGGCCCGCATCCACGCAACCGGCGCCAGCAATGCATCGCCGGGCAAGCGAGGGATGACGGGCAGAGGAATCACAATGCATATTCGTTTCATTCGTACGCTGATGTTCTTGCTGGGGGTGCTGTGTATGTCGGCAGCATCGCTCGCGCAAATTGGCGTGGCCATTACGATTGGCCCGCCTCCACTGCCGGTGTATGAGCAGCCTGTTTGTCCGGACGACGGGTATCTTTGGACGCCCGGCTACTGGGCCTACGATAACGACGTCAGCGATTACTACTGGGTACCGGGCACATGGGTGATGGCGCCGGAAATCGGGTTTCTGTGGACGCCAGCGTACTGGGGTTGGGGCGGCGACGGATTTGTTTTCTATGACGGTTACTGGGGCCCGCACGTTGGCTTCTACGGCGGGATCAATTATGGCTATGGCTATTTCGGCACGGGCTTTCAGGGCGGGCGGTGGGATAACGGACACTTTTTCTACAACCGGTCTGTAAGCAACGTGAACATCACGAACATTCACAATGTTTACAACACTACCGTGGTCATCAACAACGAGAGCCACGTCAGTTTCAACGGCGGCAACGGTGGAATCAGCGCGCGTCCGACATCTGAAGAAGAGGCCGCGGCACGGGACCGGCACGTGCCACCGCTAGCGGTGCAGACGCAACATGCGCAGGCGGCCCGGGCCAACCCGCAGCAACGTGCATCCGCAAACATGGGCAAGCCGGGGGTCGCCGCGACACCGAGGCCGGGAGATTTCAATGACCGCGGCGCTGTACCGGCCAAAGAGGCAGGAGGATCGTATGCTCCGGCCAATCGGGGAGGATCGGCGCAAGCCGGATCCGTACACGCCAGCGCGGCGGTGCATCCCCACGACCTTCCGGCTCTGACCACGACCGCGCCGAATACGGGCAATCCGAAGCTGGACAGGAAGTACCGGCAGCAGCAGCAAAAGCAAATCACGAAGCAGCAAGGGGAACGCGACAAACTGCAACAGCAGCAGGACCAGGAGCACCTGAACCTGGATAAACAGAAGGCGACTGACACGCAAAAGCAGCAGGTGGAGCAGCAGCACGCGCAACAGACGCAGCAATTGCAGCAGAAACACCAACAGCAGACGCAGGAATTACAGCAGAGACAGCAGCCAGCGAACCGATCGCCCAGGGGATAAGGCCGTCAGGGCACGGGGACCCATTCGCCTGAATTGGCGGAGTCGAGGATGGCATCGATTACGGCCATGTTCTTGATGGCTTCTTCGAGGGGGACGGGTACTTCCGTATCTTCCAGAACTGCCTTGGAGAAGGCATCCCCCTGCAACGTGTACTGATTGCAGATGGGGAAGGTTTCTGTGGTGATGCCCGCGCCGGAGAGATCGCTGCCGTCGTCGATGAAAAGGCGCGTGGGGCGGTCGATTGGAGCGTTGAAGGGGATTTCGATCTCGATGCGTCCGCGGGTTCCGAGGAACTGGACGCGCTGGTAGGGAACCAGCTGCGTGCTGCAGGTGAAGATGGCTTGGCCTGCCGGGAAGTCGAGAAGCGCTGAGGTGAGGCGGTCGGTGTGCATCCTGGGATCACGCTCGATGCGGGCCACGACGCGCGTGGGCTCTTGCGCGAAGGCGTAGCGCGAGGCGTGGATTAGGTAGCAGCCGATATCCATGAGCGCGCCGCCGCCGGATTCCACCTGGTTGCGGATGTTGGCTGGGTCTGTGTTGTGGTAACTGAAGAAGCCGACGACGGAGCGGAGTTCGCCGACTCGTCCCAGGTTAATGAGTTCGCGGAGGCGCAGCCATTGGGGAGCGCTGCGGATCATGAAGGCTTCGCCGATCTTGACTCCCGTGCGGGCGCGGACGGCGAGGAGGGATTTGGCCTCCGCGGCGGTTAGGCTGAGGGGTTTTTCGCAGAGGACATGTTTGCCGGCTTCGGCGGATTTTATTGTCCAGGGAACGTGAAGCTGGTTAGGAAGAGGATTGTAGATGGCGTCGACGTTGGGGTCGGCGAGAAGTTCTTCGTAGGAGCCGTAGGCGGTTGGAATGCCCTGGGCGGTCGCGGCCTGCTTCGCCTTCGCGAGGTCGCGGGACGCGATGGCTACTACGCTCGAGTATTCCCCCTGCTGCATGGCGGGAATGACTTTCCGGACACCGATCGAGGCGGTGCTGAGAACTCCCCAGCGGAGTTTTTTGGGCATGCGGTAATGATAAAGGAGAGACTGGAGTACAGGCGATTCGACCAGATGGCTGGGGGTCAGAGCGCTCGTCCGGCGGCCGCGCCTGAGGCCCAGGCCCACTGAAAATTGAAGCCGCCGAGATGGCCGGTTACGTCTACTACTTCGCCGATGAAGAACAGGCCGGGAACTTTCCTGGCTTCCATTGTTTGGGCGGAGAGTTCGTTGGTATCGACGCCGCCTGCTGTTACTTCAGCTTTTTCGTAGCCTTCTGTTCCTGCCGGCGTGATCTCCCAGGCGTGAGTTTGTTTCTCGAAATCAGCAAGTGCAGGATTCGAACAGGAAGTTGGGGCGTGCGCTTCGAGCCAGCGGTCGGCGAGGCGGTGGGCCAGGAGCTTTCGCAATTCGGTTCGAAGTGTGCTTAGATTTCGCGGCGTCTTGGGATCGCGAGATGCGGCGGTAACCTCGCTGCCGGGCGCGAGATCGATCAGGATCGGTTGCGATGGTTTCCAGTAGGAAGAAATCTGCAGGATCGCGGGGCCGCTCAGGCCGCGATGCGTGATCAGCATCTTCTCGCGGAATTGCTGGCCGTTGCAGGATGCGCTGACCTCGGCGGAAACTCCCGCCAGATCGCAATAGCGGTCGCAGTCTTGCTTGCTCAGGGTGAGCGGCACGAGGCCGGGCCAGGGCTCGCGGATGGCTAGGCCGAACTGGCGCGCCAGGTCGTAGCCGAAAGATGTCGCGCCGATCTTCGGGATCGAGAGGCCTCCGGTGGCGACTACGAGCGCTGGCGCTTTGAATTCGGCATCTGGTGCGTGGGCGATGAACTGGGTGGCGCGCTCGATCTTCTGAATATTTGTGTTCAGGAAGATGCTCACTCCGGCATGCTCGCACTCGGCTCCGAGCATGCCGAGAATGTCGCGGGCAGAGCGGTCGCAGAAAAGCTGGCCTAGAGTTTTCTCGTGATATGCGATGTTGTGCTTTTCGACGAGGGCGATGAAATTCTCAGGGGTGTAGCGAGCGAGCGCCGACTTGGCGAAGTGCGGATTTGAGGAAATGAAGTTTTCCGGACGGCAGTGAAGGTTGGTGAAGTTGCAGCGTCCGCCGCCGGAGATCAGAATTTTCTTGCCGAGCCGGTCGGCGTGTTCGAGCACCGCGACGCGGCGGCCGCGCTTTCCGGCTTCGATGGCGCACATCAGGCCGGCTGCGCCGCCGCCGAGAATGAGTGCATCGAAGGAGTGGGTCATTTTGAACTACGGATCGTGATCAATTCCCGTCCCCCTCAGGGGTTAAAGCCCGCGACGGTTTTTCCCGCTTGACGGCACGACTGAACGTCGTGCCCTTCCCGATCTGTGGTCTACGGCAACCGTAAAATCGGCATCATCCAGAATCATAGGTCACAGGTAGAACAAGCTCAGGCGCGGCAGGCCGTATTTTTCCAGCAGGCGCTTGTGAACATATTGTTTTTGCAGTTGCTCGATCTGCGGGGTGGCCATCTTTTGCCGGTAGGGGGCTAGTTCGCGGTCGGCCTGGGCGCGCACGGTTACGATTTCTTCGTCGGGAGTGGCGGCCAGCAGCGCGGCGAAAAGTTTTTCCTCGAGCACGGTGAGGTGGCGCTCCAGGTCTTCCAGCCTTGACGATGCTTTCCGGGTCGCGACTTCCTGCGCCAGCTTGCGGAGAGTAGCGGCAGACTCTTCCGCGACCGTGTGAACAGAAACGCCGGCGGTGCGCGGCAGCTTCGCCGACTGCAGTAAATCGGCGTTGCGGCGCAGGAATGCCGCGATCACCTCAGGCTCAAAGCCTCGCCCCGCGCCTGATTTGGCCGATGCTGGCTGATCGATGGCGGTGCCCACGGCTGCTTCTTTCATGGCCTCCGCCGCTGCGAGCACTTCCTGCGAACAATAGGCCAGGCTGTTCACCTTTTTCGTTTTCGATGGACGCTGGTCATAGCGGTCGAAGGCAGTTTCGATGCCGCGCAGGGCGGCTTCGAGCGGGATGCCTGCGTCCTTCCAGGTTTCGATCAGCGCCCAGTCGAGCGTGGTAAGTAGCAGGCCGCCGCCGCGGCGGCGCAGGAATTGCTCCTCAATTTCGGTGAAGTAGTTGAAGTAATTGAATTGATTCTCCACGGGGTTCAGCGAGCGGTGCGCGGAGTGGCGCGGTCGCCGGTGTTCTTCGCTTTGGGTGCAACCGGTGGCGCGGGCTTGGGCGTCTGCACTGACCGAGCTGAGTGGTTCCGCTCCCAGATGATGCGCAGGCCTTCGAGGGTTAGAAAATCGTCGACGGTCTTGATGTATTTCGATCCGGTGCCGATCATCGGGCCGAGGCCGCCGGTGGCGATGACGCGCGTCCCTTTGCCTAACTCGGCGAGAAGAAGTTCGAGAATGCCATCGACCAGGCCGAGATAGCCGTAGTAGAGGCCGGACTGCAGGCTGCCGACGGTGTTGGTGCCGATGACGCGCGCGGGCTTGCGGATTTCGACCCGGGGCAGGCGCGCGGTGCGCTGAAAGAGCGCGTCGGCGGAGATGCCGAT
>JBEKWP010000032.1:0-31148 GCA_049512915.1 Candidatus Sulfotelmatobacter sp. | reverse complement strand
CATGTGCGGAGAAGCCGTTCGCCCGGAAGCAGCCGAGGCAGTGCGCACCATCTGCCAGATGCGCTGGCGGGTCAGCTTGCTTCCTCCGCGCGCGACAAACAACAGAGGTGAATTCGTAGCGGCGGCCGCTACGGTCGCTCCGCTTCGCTTCCCCGCCGCGAGTGCCGGGCGTGACTCTGCCAGATATTGTGTGAGCGCTTCCTGCGCTGATCTTCCGAGGGGCACCACTCGTTCCTTGTCGCCTTTGCCGCGCACCAGCATATAGCCGGCCTCGAGCTTCAGGTCTTCCAACTTGGCGCCGATGATTTCGGAAACTCGAAGCGCACCCGCGTAGAAAACTTCCAGCATGGCGCGATCGCGGGCCGCCAGTGCGCCCGATTGCTCCGTGCGGCTCACCTCTCTGGCTCTGTGCCGCGCCAGCGGAGCGGCCAGCGTTGCTTCCATTTCGTCGCGCGCCAGCGCCTTCGGCAAAACCTTCCATTGCCGGGGTGACTCGATGTTCAGCGTGGGATCGTGCTCCAGTTTTTTATCCAGCAACAGATAGCGATAAAGATGCCGCAGGGCCGAAAGCTTGCGGCCCACGCTGCGGCCGTCGACTTGATGGGAAAAAAGCTGCTGCAGGAAATCGCGCACATCGACACGTCTCGCAGTCAGCAGCAAACGCTTGCGCTTTTCCAGAAATTCTGAGAACTGGCAGATGTCGGTGGTGTAAGCACTGACGGAGAGCGCCGCCAGTCCTTTCTCGATTCTCAAATAATCGAGAAAACTGGAGAGCACGCGTGAGTTGGGCTCCGAAGCCATGCTCGATTCTCAAATAATCGAGAAAACTGGAGAGCACGCGTGAGTTGGGCTCCGAAGCCATGAGAGCGGGATAAGGAAGTATGCGCGTTATCGGACGCTGAAAAAAGTGATCAGGCGGATGCCGGAGCGCGCCGCACCGTCGCAGAGACTTTGCTACGTCCGGCCCGCATCCCGCAGCAGGTCCACTGCGTAGAGCGCGCCTTCCGGCGTTTCCTCATGCTTGAAGTATGCAAAGACGTCGCGGCCGGCCGCCAGGTGCTCTCCGATCCGCGCGACCATCGCGCTGCGCTCATCCGCCGTGTAACTCGGCTTGCGGAATCTGTAATAAACGAAGGCCGGTCGAGTCGGTGAGCCACGATTCGTGCCGGAATTCGAAAGCCGCCGGCAGGGTGCGCGGCAGAAGCGCGAGAAAATCCTTGAGCAGTGCGGCATCGGCCTTCAGATTCGGCGGCAACTGGAAAAGCACAGGCCCAATCTTGCCGGCGCTGGCCAAAGGCTCAATCGTCGCCAGGAAGCGGGGAACAAAATCCTCCGTCCCTTTCAAGCGCTTGATGTGCGTGATCACCTGATGCGCTTTAATGCCAAAACGAAAATGCGCCGGCGTTTCGTTGATCCAATTCTGGATCGTGGTCTCTTTCACCAGTTGCCGGAAGGTGAAGTTCACCTCGACTGTATTGAGCTGTGTGGCGTAGTGACTCAGAAACTTCTTCTGCGCGAGCTTGGCGGGATAAAAGTCAGGCTTCCAGCTAGGGTAGGCCCATCCAGAGGTTCCGACAAACAGTTGAGGCATGGCGAGCTCGTAAAGTAACGCCTCGCAGCACAACGCGCAGCGGACGGGATTATACCTTGCGTCTCGGCTTGCGTGCCCGCGGGATTTTTCTGATTTTTCGGGTGGGGCGCGGGCGAACTTCCTCAGGCTCGTCTTCCGCCTGGGCGGCAATCGAAATTGGCGTCGCCTTTTCTGCAACTGCCGAAGCCGCAACTCCCTTGAGATCGGGCAGCCGTTGCTTCAATTCGAGCACCGGAGCGAACAGGTCGCCCATCTTGTCAAAGCGTGCGACTACTTGCTTCGCTTCGAATACAAGCAGGCTGGCATCTTTCTTCTTGAGGGCGCGCTGAACTTCCTCCCAGGTTACCGGCGTTGAAGCCGTAGGATGCTCTCTCGCGCGCAATGAATACACGGCCACGGTGGTCTTGTGTTCGTCGTTCTGGCTCCAGTCAACAAGAACCTTCCCGGTGCGAACCTGCTTCTTCATGTCCGAAACAACCTGTTCGGGATGCTCATGTTCGAGCAATTGCGCGAGCGCGTGAGAAAAAGTCTTGGTCAATTCGTAATTAGTTGGAGTATTGAGCGGAACGTAAATCTGCAGTCCCTTGGAACCAGAAGTCTTGGGAAAGCTCTGCATACCAAAGTGATCGAAGATTTCCCGCAGCCACAGCCCTACCTGGCAGCATTGCACAATGTCTGCCGGCGCTCCCGGGTCAAGGTCGAAGACCATCATCGTAGGGCAAGTGATGTCTTTCGCGAGCGAAAGTGAGGGATGCAGCTCAATGGCGGCGAGATTCGCCAGCCAGACCAACGTGGCCAGATCGTCGGCGAGAATGTAGTGGATGGTCCGGCGGTTCCTTTCGCTCCAGATGGGAGCGGTCTTCACCCAGTCGGGCCGGTGCTGCGGCGCATTCTTCTCGTAGAAAAATTCTTCGTCCACGCCGTTGGGATAGCGCTTGCGGGTCAGCGGACGTCCGGCCAGATGCGGCACCATCGCCGGCGCAATACGAACGTAGTAGTCGATCACCTGCTGCTTGGTGAATCCCGTCGCCGGATACAGCACCTTTTCCAGATTCGACAGCTTGAGTTGCTTTCCCTGGACCTCGATCGTCGAATCCATTGCAGACGCTCCCGCAGGCATTGTGCCTCAAACCACGCCGAGCGCAAAATGCAGGCTCCCGGAGTCTCACCCTAATCAACGCCCGAGGCCGGTTTGACAACTTCCTATTCTTCCACGTAATTTCAAAACTTCTGCCCTTCACGTCCGTCTAAGATGGTTGTTCAAATGTCCATCCCAGCAGTTTCGCCCAGTCCTTTGGAGGTCCAATGAAACATCCCATACTCCGGCTCCACGCTCTCGTGCTGCTTTTTATCCTCACGACGCTGGCTGCGGCCCAGGATCTCGCCTCTTTTGAAAAGCGCATCACGGTCAAGAAGCTGCCGAATGGCCTGACCATCGTGATCTGCGAGCGGCCTGAGGCTCCGGTGTTCTCTTTCTTCACCATGGTCGACGCCGGCTCGACGCAGGATCCCATGGGCAAAACCGGCTTGGCCCACATGTTCGAGCACATGGCCTTCAAAGGCACCGACAAGATCGGTACCACCAACTATGCGACCGAAAAGCCGGCTCTGGAGAAGGTCGAGACCGCCTACGCCGCCTACATTGCGGAGCGCGACAAACGAGTGGGCCGCGACGAGGCCAAGCTAAAGCAGCTGGAAAAAGCCTGGAAGGACGACATCGCCGCCGCCGACAAGTTTGTCGTACCCAACCAGTTCGGCAAGATCGTCGAGCAGAGCGGCGGTCAGGATGTAAACGCGTTCACAGATTATGATGAGACCGCCTATCACTATTCGTTGCCGGCAAACCGGCTGGAGTTGTGGGCCTATCTCGAGTCGGAGCGCTTTCTCCACCCGGTGTTGCGCGAGTTTTACAAAGAGCGCAACGTGGTGATAGAAGAACGGCGCATGAGCACTGACAGCAGCCCCACCGGGCGGTTGGAAGAACAGTTTAATGCCGCGGCATTCGAAGCCCATCCCTATCACCGTCCAACCATCGGATGGATTTCTGACCTGAATTCCTTCTCAGCCACCGACGCCAAGAAGTTTTTTGACAAGTACTACGTACCGGCAAATATGGTAGTCGCGGTGGCTGGCGACGTGAAAGCGTCACAGGTCATGCCCATGCTCGAAAAGTATTTCGGCCGCCTGCCGGCAAGCCAGAAGCCCGATGAAACCACCACCACCGAGCCTCCGCAGAACTCTGAGCGCAAGGTCGTGCTCATGGAAAAGTCGCAGCCCCTCTATCTTGAGGGCTACCACCGGCCTGACTACATGACGAAAGACAATGCCGTCTATGACGCCATCACCGACCTCATGTCGGAAGGCCGCACCTCCCGCCTTTACCGCGCGCTGGTCCGCGATAAAAAGATCGCATCCTTCTCCGCTGGATTCAGCGGTCTGCCGGGCACCAAGTATCCGCACCTGTTCGCGTTTTACGCTTTCCCGCTCCCCGGACATACTCCGCAGGAAGTGGGGGAGGCGATTCACGTCGAGATCGAACGCCTGAAGAAGGAAGACATCAGCGACGATGAGTTGAAGATGATCAAGACCCGCACCAAGGCCAATCTGATCCGCGGCCTGGGAGACAACGAGGGACTGGCAACCCAGTTGGCGATTTACCAGACTCGTTACGGCGACTGGCGCGAGTTGTTCCGTTCGGTCGACCGTATCGACAAAGTAACGAAGGCCGACATCCGGCGGGTGGCCAACGAGACTTTCAACGACAATAACCGCACCGTAGGCGTGATCGAAACCATCGCGGGACAAAGCGGCGCGCCGGGATCAGATAAAGGCGCGTCGGATCACGATCCATCCAATCATGATCCATCCGATCAAGCGCCGGCGGCTCAGGGAGGTGCGCAATGAAAAGGCTACCACTCGTCTTCTCGATGATTCTAATGGCCGCTGCGATCTTCGCGCATCCCTCAAGGCCCGCGGCACAAGTTGCGAACTGGCAGCAGATCCCAGTTCCTCCTCTACCCGCATTCCATCCCCAGCAGCCGAAACGCGTAGAGCTTTCGAACGGCATGGTGATCTTTCTGCAGGAGGATCACGAGCTGCCGCTAATTGATGGTTCAGCCCGCATTCGCGGCGGCTCGCGCAATGAACCGGCTAGTAAAGTCGGACTGGTACGCATTTTTGGTCAAGTCTGGCGCACTGGAGGCACCGAAGCCCAAACCGGCGATCAACTCGATGATTTTCTCGAAGTACGCGCCGCCAAGGTCGAGACCGGCGGCGGTCCCGATTCAACCACCATAAGTTTGAGTTGCCTTAAAGGCGATTTCGACGACGTTTTCAAAGTCTTCGCCGACCTGTTGCAGAAGCCCGAATTTCGTGCCGACAAGCTGGACCTGGCACAGAAGCGGGCCGAGGACGGCATCTCGCGGCGCAACGATGACGTCGGAGAGATTGCAGCACGCGAATCCACCAAGCTGGCGTATGGGGCGGACAATCCCTACGCCCGCGAACCTGAGTACGCAACCGTGGCCGCAGTCACGCGACAGGATCTGATCGACTGGCACCGCACCTACGTGCATCCCAACAACGTCATCCTTGGGATCAGTGGCGACTTTGATGCAGCGGCAATGGAAGCCAAGCTGCGCACCGCTTTCGAAGCATGGCCCAAAGGACCCGAACTGCCGAAAGATGACATTCAGTTTCATCCGGCCAAGCCCGGCTACTACCTCATTCCGAAAGAAGATGTAAACCAGAGCACCATTCAAATGGTTACGCTGGGCACCACGCGCAACAACCCGGATTACTACGCCATCACGGTTTTCAACGAGGCGTTTGGCGGAGGGTTCTCTTCGCGGCTGTTTAACGACATCCGCACCAGGCGCGGCCTGGCCTATAGTGTCGGCGGAGGCATTGGTGCGAATTTCGGGCACCCCGGCATCCAGGAATTCTCCATGGGAACGAAGAGCGAGAGCACGATCGAGTCTATCCAGGCGCTCGATGAAGACATCGACGATCTTGCCAAGAAGCCCATCACTGACGAAGAAATCAAGCATGCGAAAGATGCCATCCTGAACGCTTTCATCTTCCGCCTCGACTCCCCCGATAAAGTTCTTTACGAGCGCCTGACCTACGAGTACTACGGATATCCCTCCGACTGGCTCGACAAATTTCCGGCGGAGATCCAGAAAGTGACCGCCGCGGACGTCAATCGCGTAGCGGCGAAGTATGTGCATCGCGACCAACTCGCAGTGCTCGTCGTCGGCAACACCAAAGAGTTCGATAAACCTCTCTCCTCACTCGGAGCGGTCAACGAAATCGATATCACCATTCCGCCTCCGCCGGGCGCAAAGGAGGAGGAGAACGCAAAACCCACAGCCTCCAATGAAGACGGTAAGGCGCTCGCAGCAAAGGTCGTGGCCGCAATGGGCGGCGAGGCCAAGCTGGCCGCGATCAAATCCGTGAAGGCGGAACTGACGGTCACGCAGAAAACGCCGCAGGGAGAGTTTCCCATGCAGATGGAAACCGTTATCGTTTACCCCGACCACCTGCACGCGGAAATGCAGACTCCGAATGGAACCATGAACATTGTGGTCACACCGGATGCGGCCTTCATGGCGGTTCCCGGCCAAGGCATGCGCGAGTTCCCTGCCTCGCAAAAAACAGAAACGCTCGAGCAGATCAAGCGCGATCCCATCTTCATCGCTTCTCATGCGAACGATCCCAGTGTGTTTTTCCGGGCCGGTGGAACCGAGAAGGTCGGCGACATTGATGCGCGCATCGTCGATGTAAATTCCGCGGGCGTTGCCATTCGATGGTTCGTCGACCCCCAGACCGGCCACATTCTAAAAGAAACTTATAGAACGCTGAGCCAGGGCCAGCCCGCGCAAGGTGAAACTGACATGGAAGACTGGAAGTCGGTAGGCGGCGTGAATGTTCCCTTCGCGCGCCAAAACAAACAGAACGGTCAGGACTCGAGCAAGGCCGAATACACATCGTTAGAGTTCAATCCGGCAGTCGATCCCAAATTGTTCGATAAGCCAGCGGAAAAAACATCTAGTCAACCCTGAAGTCACGCTCCGATTACGCCGCGTTCGTGGGCTGTGCCTTTGCATGTTTTCCCGCTTCACGATGCGCGGTACAATCTCCGGCAGAGGAAGCAGCCCCATGCAGGCGGACATTGTTCCCCTCCTGATTCTGACCCCCGACCTCGAGGCAAGAGTCGCTGTTCTGCGGAAGACGGCGGCGAAGATAAAATTAACACTCCCCTCGGATGTAACGCTCTTCCTTGCGCAGAATGTTCGGCCAGAAGGAAGTGCGCTGGAAGGTGCGCTCGTCCGCCTCATGGTCCATTCCTCGGTGACCGGTACCGAGATTACCCTCAAATACACACAACAGGTGCTGGCGAATTTTATCGCTGCGGAAGCACGCAAGTTGATTGCCGATCCTTTTCACAAGCTCCCCTCTCTGGGGTTCGGTACGAAAGGGTTCGGCAAGAAAGGGTTCCGCACGAAGGAATCCACGATGAAGCGCCAGGAGCCCGCCGCGGCGGTTTGCGATTTCGAATTCTGCTTAGTGAAAATACGTCATGAAAGAAGGACGATCCAAGTCAGGCATGAATTGGAAGTGAACATGCGCGAGAGCGAACGTGAACGGCTGGCACGTCGCGACGTATACGAGCGGGAGTTGGAACGCCGCATAAAGAAACGAAGACAAGGATGAAGCCTGCCGCTGGAGAGCCCGCTGCCTGCTCGGCGCATCAGACAAACCAAAAGATTTTCCGGCCTTCGTATCTTCAAAGTCCCTGATTTCCTTCTTGACAAGCGCGACATGAGATTCTACCATAGGCGAACAAACGGCGAATATGTCCACGCTGCCCCTGTTCGCGCTCCCCGTGAAATCGTTCGCGGTTCCTGAGAAATCTCCGCTGGTCGGCATTGCCCGCCTCGCGTCCGAGGGCGAATCTCTGCGCGAAGGGCACAATGTTGAATACTTCACGCTCTCGGCGAAATCCCTGCTGAACCGCTGCGTCAGCGGCCGCCGGCTGCCCTTCAGCTGGACTATCAATCCTTACCGCGGCTGCGAATTCGCCTGCAAATACTGCTATGCGCGCTACACTCACGAGTTCATGGAAATGCGCGACGGCGCCGAGTTCGAGCAGAAGATTTACATCAAGCAGCACACCGCCGACCTGCTGCGGCGCGAACTGCGGCGGGTCAAGCCGGCGGAAGTCATTGCCCTCGGCACCGCAACCGATCCCTATCAGCCGGCCGAGCGCCGCTACGAAGTCACACGCAGCATTCTCGAAGAATTCGCGCGCCACCGCGGGTTCGAGTTGGGGATTGTCACCAAGTCCAATCTCGTCGTTCGCGACGTGGAGCTTCTCCGCGCCGTCGCGCAGAACAACGCACTCTCGATTCACATGACAGTGACAACGTTGAACGTCGAGCTGGCGCGGATTCTGGAACCGCGTGCCCCGCGCCCGGATTTGCGCATGGAAGCCGTGCGCGAACTCAGCCGGGCCGGCCTGACCGTCGGCGTGAGTTGCTCGCCCGTCCTTCCCGGCATCACCGATTCGCCCGCCGATCTTGAGGCCGTGGTGCGCGCGGCCGCCGCAGCCGGAGCCCGCCACATCTTCGCCGGGCCATTGTTTCTAAAGCCCTGTTCGGCTGCGGTTTTTCTGCCTTTTCTCGAGCAGCACTTCCCGCAACTGGTCGAGAACTATCGCCAGCGCTATCAGGACCGCTCGTTTCTTCCGCCTTCTTACGGCAAGCGCATCGCACAACTCATCGCGCACTTCCGCGAGAAATATGGCATCCGCCGCGCCGACCCACGGGGATCGATGTACGCCGAGAAGTGGCCAGCGCAGGCTTTCGACGAACAACTGGCGCTGTTTAAAAACAGTGGCCAGGGGCCAGTGTTCAGTGGCCAGCCAAGGAGAGCTTATCGAAGTCCCGAAACTGGCCACTGATCACTGGGCACTGGCCACTGCTCTATAATCACTGGACTCCGATGGCAACCACATTTCCACCGGCCGAACCAGCACCCGCGCAACGCCTTCCTCTCGGATTGCGGCTGCGCCGGTTCTGGCAGCGGGTCACCGAGGGCATGGAGCTGAGCCAGCTCTGGTCGCAGTTTGAAACCGATGCGCGCACCAGCTACCGCCTCTATTCGCGCGACGTGGCCGCCAAGACTCCTGAAGGACTTACGCGGCGCGGCCACCGTCTGCACCTGGTGAAGGAATTCTTCTGGGCCGTCCTGGAGAAACTTTCACCCGCCCGCCGCGTCTTGTTGCTGGCGGCGCTGATCATGCTGGTGTTTCCCAGCAGCGGGTTCAGCTATCGCGGAGCCGGAAACGAACTCCACGTCGTCGAATTCGATTTCCATTTCTGGGGCGGCCTGCTGCTGTTCGTGCTGCTGATTCTGGAGATTGCTGACCGTGTAGTCATGAAGCGCGATTTGCAGATCGCGCGCGAAATTCAAACCTGGCTTTTGCCCGGCGTTCCGCCACAGATTCCGGGTATCTCGATCGCCTATATCACGCGGCCCGCCAACACCGTCGCCGGCGACTACTACGACGTGTTCCCCCGCCCCGGCAAGACGAACGAAGAAAGTCGCATCGTGTTCGCGGTGGCAGATGTAGCCGGCAAGAGCATCCCCGCAGCCATGCTGATGGCTACTTTTCAGGCCAGCCTCAAAACGCTTTCCACGGCACAAGTTCCGCTGGAAGAACTTGTCGCCAACATGAACAAGTACGCCTGCTCGAATAGCCAGGGCGGATTGCGCTTCACCACCGCTTTTCTCGCCGAGTACGACGCTGCCCGCCGCGTCTTCCACTACATCAATGCCGGCCACAACAACCCCATCCTGCGTCGCGCCAGTGGAGCTATCGAGCGCCTCGACGTAGGCGGACTGCCTCTCGGCATTCAGCCCGACGCAAAGTACGAGTCGGCCAGCATCACACTCGCTCCCGGCGACTGGCTGATCATCTTTACCGACGGCCTGGTAGAAGCAGAAAACGCCCACCAGGAGGAATACGGCGAAACCCGCCTGCTATCGGCCATTGCAGCCGGCGCCGCGACCACTCCCAGCGAAATGCTCAAGCGCCTCATGGCGGAAGTGGATCTGTTCGTCGGCTCAACGCCGCAGCACGATGACGTCACTTGCCTGTTGGTAAAGGCAGAGAATCTCTAACCGTCGAGCCCGCCGAGGTCGCTTAATTTTTCTTCATCCATTCGGCATACATTCGATGAAAAGCATGCACGCCTTTCTCTTGCGTCACACTAAACCGGCCTCGAGAATAGCTTCGCGAGCCCAGATTCTTCTGCACCCTTTCGCAAATGGCAACGTCTTCGATCTGGATCTGGTCGCTGAACTCCACCGACGCCTTGGCTGCCGGAGTGCTATGGTCCTTCTCCGGCAGATACCACTCAAAAATGGCCAGTGAGTGCTCAGGCGCGAGCGGCAGCACGATGTTCAGCGAAACATTGTCGGGATAGCAGTTCAGCATCCAGTTAGGAAAAATCCAGAAGTAGTCGGTCGTCAGATTCTCCTGTGCTTCCGCGTAACGCCGAGGAGCCGTATCCCCGGGCTGCGCACCACGAATGGGACTGAACTGCCGCACATACTCGGCGTGAGGCTCGACCACGTAGGCGTTGTAGTCGAGTTCGCGATTCAGGCCGGGATGCACGCTGGGCAGGTGGTAGCCTTCGAGGTAGTTATCCACATAAGTCTTCCAGTTGCACTTCATGTCATAGGTGCGGCGCTCAAACAGTTTCATCCCGGCAAACTGAAACTTCTCAGCCTGCTTCGGCAATTCGCCCAGACTTTCGCGCAGAGGCCGTACGTCCTTATTCAGATTCACGAAGATAAGATTGAACCATTCCTCGACCGCCACTGGCACCAGGGCAAAATCTTCGGAACGGAAGCCTTCGACGCCCTCAATTTCCGTGGCGCTGATCAGCGATCCGTCCAGGTCGTAAGTCCACCCGTGATAACCGCAGCGGAAAAGTTTGCGCGAGCCGCAGCCCTCGGCCGGAGGGCCGGCCCGGTGGCGGCACACGTTGTAGAACCCGCGCAGCTTGCCGTCGGCGCCGCGCACGATCAGCAGCGGCTCGCCCACCAACTCCGTGGTGAAATAATCACCCGGCTTTGCCACCTGGTCGCGATGCCCCACTACCTGCCAGCTTCGCGCAAAAATGCGCTCCTTCTCGGCCGCGAAGGCCGCTGGCTCAGTGTAGAGATGAGACGGCAAAGTCCAGGCCCGCGCGATATCGCAATCGATTTGAAGGGACTCAAGAGGGTTAGGCATATTGAGCGCGAGATCATTGTAAGCTGGGGCAAGGTCAGCTGGACCACATACTGAAATCGAACGCGCAACCGTAAAATCGTGCCCACCTTAACAACGCAGCAACCGGCTTCCTCGCCAACCCGCGCCAACCTGCTTCCTCTCACAGGCGTGCTGATCGGCGTGTTGTTAACCTATGCCTCGACCTTCACCTTCGGCTGGGTGTATGACGACCCGCCCCAGATTCCGCAAAACCCGGACCTGCAGTGGAGCCGCTTAGGCTTCTTGTTCACGCATCAGCTATGGGCGTCGATGTCCGGCTCGCAAGGCCGCTTCTACCGCCCATTCCTTTCGCTCTGGTTTCTGATCAATAAGACTTTGTTCGGGCTCAATCCCCACTGGTTCCACATCACATCGGTCTTGGCACACGTAACAGCCACGGCCCTGGCATTTTTTATCGCACGCAGATTGTTGAAGGACGCTGGCGCAGCCCTCCTGGCCGCCGCCATCTTTGGTTTGCATCCTCTGCAGGCGGAGTCGGCGTCGTGGATCTCGTCAGTGAACGATCCACTCGCCGCCGCTCTTTGCTTCGCCAGCTTCTTGATCTACAAGAAAGCTGCGGCCTCGCAGCGCAATGCCCTGGGTTGGTGGTTTCTTTCCGGACTTCTATTCCTTTCCGCGTTGCTCACCAAGGAAGTCAGCATAGTCCTGCCAGGAATTATTCTGATTGACTTCTGGTCTAATTCCCTTTGGTCCAATTCCCCTTCGTCCCATTCGCCTAACCCACCATCACCTTCAATCCTGCGTTTTCCTCTGGCGATAATTTCGACCTACGGCCTGGCAGCAGTGCTTTGGCTGAGTCTCAGGTCCTACGCTCTTCGTGGATCGGCGCCTGCATCCTCTTCGCTGCCATGGAGCGCCTGTTTCCTGACCGCTCCAAAGATCCTGCTTTTCAATTTATATCGGACAATCTTTCCCCTGGGCCTGAGCCCGCACTATGACTTCCGACTGATCGAAACCCCTGGCGGACTGTTTTTCCTGACACTGCTGGCCCTGCTCGCTCTTGCCGCATTCGCCATAACCGCCGCACGCCGCGATCCCCGGCTATGGACCGCCTTCGCCTGGCTGATCCTGCCCGTGCTTCCAACCCTCGACCTGCGTTTGATGAATGAGGATGACTTCATTCACGATCGCTACACCTACATGAGCATGCTCGGAGTCGCGCTGCTCGTGGGTTTCGCCTATTCCCGCATAAGAAAGAAGCGGCCGCAGCTGCAGTTGGTTCGGCTGCTGGCGGCGGCGATCGTGGTAATCCTTGCGTTTGCCAGCGCCATCCAGTCACAATACTGGGCGAGCGACGTTAATTTGTTCTCGCGGGCGGTAAGCCGGGCTCCCGAAAACGAGTGGGCGCAGTTGAACTATGCGTCTGCCCTCAGCGATCGCCACCGCTACGGCGATGCGGCTCCGCACTTCGTCCGCTCTTACGAATTGAAGCCGGGCTGGCGCGCCGCCGATTTCGCCGGCTTCGCCTATCAGCAGTCCGGAGATTTGCCCCAGGCCGAGCGCTGGTTCAGAACCGCTCTGCAACAAAATCCGGCCCTGGCCAACGCCTGGTTCGGACTGGCCCAGATCCGCCTCGCGCAGCACAACCCCGATCAAGCCATCGATTTTCTGAACCAGGCGCTGACCATCCAGCCCGACGCCGAGGGATATCATTACGAATTAGGAACAGCGCTCGAACAAGCCTCGCGCCCATCCGAGGCGCTCGCGGCCTACCAGCGCGAATTGCAACTGTATCCCAGCCAGCTGGGGGCCGCGAAGGCCATCAGCCGCCTGCGAGCGGCCGGCGTCCAGGTCAGGTAAATGCCCCCGGCGGTGTCATCCTGAGCGGAGCCGCTTTTCAGGCGGAGCGAAGAGCCTGCCCTGAGCGGAGTCGAAGGGACCTCCCGCACCACTACAGCCGACCCCCGTTGAACTAGGGCCACTACTCGACGTTGCAAGAATCGTCTACGAAATCGTTCGAAAAATGGGGGCCGCAGCCCCCGAATCAAACTGACACGAATTGTCAGTCTTCGCGACGCATTTTGGCACGAAGCGCTACGTGGAAACCGGTAGAATAAGACCATAGTTTGGCTTTCTACTGAAAATAATGGGATTGCACGACCCCCAGCCGGAACCAAGGTAACCAGCCGCTTTGGCCCGGCAAATGCGAACATCAAGTCCGACTGCGTCATCACATGACCAGCATGAATTCAATAAAAGTCCGAAACGAGGGGAAAATAGAGATGCGGAAACAACAGAAGGGTTTCTCACTAATTGAGCTGCTGATCGTGGTGGCAATCATCCTGATCATTGCAGCGATCGCGATTCCTAACTTGATGCGCGCTCGTATGGCTGCCAACGATTCGTCCGCGGCTGCTTCCGAGCGTACCACTGTCACCGGCGAAATCGGCTACTTTGCCGCTTATCCGACCGTTGGCTACACCAGCTTGGCTGGTCTGGGTGGAGCGTCGCCTTGCACTCCGGCGCCTGCCACAGGCTGCTTGATCGATAACAACCTGGCCACCAACGGCGCGGGCGGCGGTAAGAGCGGTTACACCTTTGCCGCGACTCCGAGCACCGGTGCTGGCAGCCCTGTTCCGAACCAGTTCTACACGACTGGAACTCCGATCAGCGCACAGACGGGCACCAAGGCGTACTGCGCGTTTGATGACGGCGTGGTTCGCACGCAGCCCGCAGGCACCATAACGTTGGTCGCCAGCTACGGCGCTTGCCAAGCCCTGTTGCCGATGGCGAACTAGTTAGCAGTTCGGCAAGTACCTGGGGGAGGGTACAAGCCGGGAGGCAGCGAAGGCAACTTCGCTGCCTCTCTTTCTTTTGCACTCCACCTCGGCGGCGTCATCCCGAAACCCCGCGTTTCTCCAGCGGGGCGAGAGCCTGCCCTGTTTTGCCGAAGCCCCGAGCGAAGCCGAGGGGGAAGCCGAAGGGGATCTCAGGGGGCACACTGCCGGGAGTCAAACCGCACCACTGACTGCCTGCTTTTACGAGGTTGCGCCCGCAGCGGCAGCTACGGACCGCGCGGGTAGTTCGGGCGACTGAGCCTGCAGAAGGCGATGCCAAAAGAAAACCGACGAGGACACCGTGGCAACCACCATCGCCCACGGTATGAGCGGGGAAATCCAGAACAGCCGCGTCGCATAGCTGAGCAATGCCAGCCATATCAACGTGACAAATGTGCCGAACAGAAAAGCTGTCCGGCGTTCGCCCCCGCGGAACGGCAGGGAATACGAACACAGAGCCTGCACCATCAGAGAGAACGGGAACGCTACCACCAGATCGACAAAATAGTGTTCCCCCGTCCCCAGCGTGGCCAGCACCGTAAGCCAGACGAAAGCCAGCGCAATCGCCCGCACCCAGCGTGGAAGCCCTCGTGAATTCCACCAGATCAGCAGTACCCATGTCATGTGCAACGACGGGATGGCATTGCGAGCACCCTTCATCAGGACGGGCACGACGCGGAGTCGCATCGCATCCGCCGTGGGAAGCGGATGCCAGGGGAAAGCCCCGCCGAAAAGGTGAATCGGCCCGCACGCCGGCAGCACGTTGTAGAACATCACTCCCAACGGTCCGGTCACGAGAAAGGCAATCATGACCGCCAACGCATTCTGCTTTGCGCGCCGGAGATGGGCCGCGTAAACCAACGCCAGAGGCAGCGGCAGAGCGGTGTAGAAGCCGAAGCACGTCCACCACAACCACGGCCATCTCCAGAAGGCCTGGCCCACCAGGAAACCGATCTGCACTCGCAGGCTGCTATCGAAGGAATACAGGAACAGGTCGAATGTCTTGGGATGCAGCGCCTCGGTGATGTCAAGCAGCGTGCTCGCCATCCATTCGCTTCCTACGAACAGAACAACGGGCACGAATCCGTAAAGTAAAAGCTTGCGCTCTTCCCCCTCGGCCCAGATGGCGTGAGTGCCCAGAGCCGCGAAGGCGCCCAGGCCCGCAAACGAGAAACCCGCCATCCACATCGGAGGAAAGCCCATCACGCGATAATCGAGGAAGGCCAGCAGAAGCCCGCCCGCCAGAACCCAAAGCAGATCAAGCCAGGAACGCCGGATCATTCCCAGAACAATCAGCGCGCTAAACAGCGCCAGGGAAAGATAGGGGTTCGTCATCGACGAGTTGTAAAAGTCCTTACTCAGCGAAAGCGAAAGGACTGCCGCGAAAAGCAACGCGGTCAAACCCGATGCGAGGGTGCGTTTGCCGTTGAAATACATGATCAGCGTGATGCCAATTCAGAGTTCACCGTAAAGTTCAGAGCAAAGTTCAGAGCAAAGTTCAGAATAAAGTTAAAAGTAGAGTTCAGAGTAAAGTTCAGAGTATTGATGCGCGAGTGTGGAGTTAAGCGCCATGCGCGGCCACGAGAAAGCGTCGCTCTCGGGAAGTTTATGGGAAGCCACAGAGCAAAGAGAATCGTAAGTAAGGCGGGGGAGTTACGTGCGTAATACCCCATCGCTCCCGCTGGTACTTCCCGTTCGAACCGGTCGAATCTCAAGCCACGGGCGCGTTCTGTCGCAAACTGACACAATTTGTCAAAGCCATGGAGGTTTGGGTCCACTGGCGAACCTCCTCCTAATCGGGAATCGAAGGCCTGGCACTGTATCAGATTGAAAGCAAGTCGGTTCCTCCGATTGTGACCTAAGTCTCGAACCCCCTCGGTTTGGTCCTCCGCATGCGACAAATCTTTGCGTCCCTGGGGTTTTAGGCCCCGGGGTTGGTCCCGGCAAAGTCTCGGGAGATGAAGAGCACCCAATGCGGAAAAACAAGGGCTTCTCACTTATCGAGTTGTTGATTGTGGTGGCCATCATTCTGATTATTGCGGCCATCGCAATCCCGAACCTCATGCGCGCCCGCATGTCCGCAAACGATTCCGCGGCGGCCGCTTCGACTCGCACCATCAACACCGCGGAAGTCGCTTATTTCGACGCTTACCCGAGCATTGGATTCCCGGCGGCCCTTGCCACTTTGGGCGGCGTGTCCCCTTGCACTGCAGGCCCTGCGACTGGGTGTCTCATTGACAATTATCTGGCCACCAACGGCGGCGGAGCCGGCAAGAGCGGTTACAACTTTAATGCCACCGGCTCGATCGGCGCGGGCAGCGTGATCAACAATCAGTACTACGCCACGGCCGCGCCCATCAGCTCACAATTCGGAACACGCTCTTACTGCTCGGTCGAGGACGCGGTATTGCGCGTCCAGCCGGCGGGCACGCTCACCCTGGTCCCCAGCTACAACGCCTGCCAGGCTCTATTGCCCATGCAGTAATTCGGACCCGTGACGGACGTAACCCCCAACCCATTCCAAAAAAGAAATTCCTTTGCTTATAATTCGTCTCGAAGGCTGCCTTCAGCTTTCTCTTGGTTGGAGTGGCCATGCCGGCAATAGAAATTCTTGGACTCGAAAAAACTTACATGGTGGGGTTCTGGCGCAAGCGGCCGAAGTGCGCCCTCAGCCCCTTACACCTCACGGTGGAAGATGGTGAGATTTTCGGCTTCCTCGGCCCCAACGGCGCCGGGAAAACCACAACTCTGAAACTGCTTATGGGGTTGGTGTTCCCAACCGCCGGATCGGCGCGCATCCTGGGCCATGAATGGACCGATCCCTCCGTCAAGGCGCAGATCGGTTTCCTTCCCGAGCAGCCCTATTTTTACGACTATCTCACCGCTCACGAACTGCTCGAATACTACGGACAGCTCTCCGGCGTGCCCGCGAAACAGCGCAAGCAGCGCGTCGAGCAGGTCCTCGACAAAGTTGGTTTGCGCGACGTCAAGGGCGTGCAGTTGCGCAAGTTTTCCAAAGGCATGCTGCAGCGCGTGGGCATCGGCCAGGCCATCCTGCACGATCCCAAGCTCGTGTTCTTTGACGAACCCATGTCCGGCCTCGACCCCATGGGCCGCCGCGAAGTGCGCGACCTGATGGAGCAACTCAAGCACGAGGGCAAAACCGTGTTCTTCTCCACCCACATTCTGTCCGATGCCGAGGCGCTCTGCGACCGCGTTGCCATCATTCACCGCGGAGAGCTGCGCGGCGTGGGCGCGATCGAAGATCTCACCTCAAGTGTTCAGGGCAAGGTGGAAGTGATCTGGCAAGGTTCGCAGGTGCCAGCCTCGATCAAGGCTCTGGGCGCGGAAATCCGCGTGACCCCGGACCGGGTCCGCGCCATCATTGACGAAAGCCAGCAGGACGCGGTGATCGACGCTCTTCGTCGCGAGCGCCTGCGTCTGGTGGCCATCACGCCGGTGCGCACTTCGCTCGAAGCTTACTTCGTCGAGAAGCTGCGGCACGCCGAGACCAGTGTCGGGAGTAAAGCATGAATACCCGCATCGTCTACATCGCCTCCAACACTTTTCGCGAAGCTGTGCGCGATCGCGTGCTCTACAACCTGATCGCCTTCGCCCTCCTGCTCTCAGGAGCGGCCATCCTCGTGGGCCAGATTTCGATTGAAATCGAGAAGCTGGTTGTCATCAATCTCGGCCTCACCGCCCTTTCTCTGTTCGGAGTAGTCATTGCCATCTTCATCGGCATCGGCCTGGTCTCGAAAGAAATCGAAAAGCGAACTCTGTACACCGTGCTTTCCCGTCCCGTCCGCCGCTGGGAGTTCATCGTCGGCAAGTTCTTCGGGCTGGCCGGAACGCTCGTGGTCAATGCTTTCTTCATGGCCATCGGAGTGTTCGCCGCGTTGTTCTATGTTTCACACAAGTTCGTGCGGGCCGACGCGCTGATCCTTGTTGCCTTGTATTTCATCATTCTCGAGTTCGTAATCATCTGCTCGCTGGCGTTACTGTTCTCATCATTCTCTTCCCCGCTGCTCTCTGCGGTCTTTGCTTTCTCGCTGTTCGTCATCGGAAGCTTCGCTGAAGACTTGCGCAATTTCGCGGGCATGGCTCACGGATTCACGCGCTGGCTGGCCACCGGCGCGGCTTACCTGGTGCCCAACTTTTCGGCGTTCAACGTGATCACTTCCGTAGCCCATGAACAGCCGGTGGCCGGACAACTCATTCTGAACAACACGCTCTATGCGGTGTTCTACGCCATCATGGCCCTGAGTGGAGCTGTGCTGATTTTCGAGAATCGTGATTTGAAATAAAAATGAATCAGCGCCAGAAAAGTTCGACGATCGCCGCCGTATGTCTCGTGCTGTCGCTGGCCGCCAGTTCGTTTGTGCTTCATCACGTCGACCAGCTTCGCCCGCAAGCCACGCTCGACGAAGTGCTCTTCCTCAATTCGCCCAAGGTGATCAAGCGCGCCAGCCTGGGTTATGACGGCTTGATGGCTTGCATTTACTGGACTCGCGCGGTTCAGTACTTTGGCAACCGGCATCATTACTACGCTGCGAGTTACAACCTGCTGGCGCCGCTGCTCGAAATCACAACTCACCTCGACCCGCACCTGGTGGTTGCCTACGAGTTTGGCAGCAGCTTTCTCGCGCCTCAGCCGCCCTTCGGCGCGGGCCAGCCCCAGAGCGCGATCGATTTGATGAATTACGGCATCGAGAACAATCCCGATAACTGGAAGCTCTACTACGATCTGGGCTTCGTCTACTTCACGGAACTGAAAGATTACAAGAACGCTGCCGAGGCTTTCGCGCGCGGGTCGCGGGTTCCGAACGCTCATCCCTTCCTGAAAGTTTTGGCAGCGCAGATGGCGTCGCATGCCGGCGACTATGAAACGGCACGGAGCCTGTGGATAGCAAGCTACCAGAACACCCAGGACAAATTGATCAGGCAGAATGCAGTGGACCATCTGCGCGCGCTGCGCGTGGACGAAGACGTCGAGCATCTGCAAGCAGCTGTAACCCGTTTCGGAGAACGCACGGGACGCTTGCCTGCCAGCATGGAAGAGTTGGCAACCGCAGAGCGTTGGGCCCGGATTCCCCTCGATCCCGACGGTCATCCCTACAAGTTGACTCCCGAAGGCCGCATCGAAATTCGCGAGCCGCATGATTTTCAATTTGCCACCAAAGGTTTGCCGCCGGGATTTAAGCGGTGGCCGACGTTCGACGCTCCCCAGCCGTAATCTCATCATCGCTGTTTTACCATCGCTTATGATGGCGGAGCATGCAGAGCATCGATCCCTCCGCTTCATCCCGAACCAGTCTGTCGCGCTCGGCAAGGCACTGGTGGAATGACGTTGCCAGTCGCGAAGGCCGCCTGGCAGCTACGCGGCAATTCCTGGCTGCGATCTGGGAGTTTGTGCGCGACTCCACTCCTGAACGCCGGCGCCAACGCTACGGAGACGCTGAATACGATTGGGATCATCACGTCAACACCACCAGCGCCGCGGTCGATTGGCGCAACCGCCTGCTTGGGGTCTTCCACTCGCCGTATCAGCCGACGGAGCCGGATCTATTTCGAGAAATGCTTGAGGCCTTCAGGCAACAAAGTCATTCTGACTTTCACGACTTTATCTTCGTCGATCTCGGATCGGGCAAGGGACGCACGCTGCTGATGGCTTCGGACTATCCCTTTCGCCGCATTGTGGGAGTGGAACTTCTGCCCGCATTGCATCAGGCTGCTCAGGAGAACCTGAGCAAGTACAAAAGCGAATCACAGCAGTGCTTCACGCTGGAATCGATTTGCGCGGATGCGACTGAGTTCGCATTTCCGGATGAACCAATCGTGCTTTATCTTTTCAATCCGTTCCCCGAGTCGGGGCTGCGGCGGATGATGGCGAATCTGGAGCAGAGTCTGCGGACGCATCCGCGGGCGATGTTTGTGCTTTACCACAATCCGCTGCTCGAAGATGTGTTGGGTGGTAGTTCCGGGTTGCGGAGGCTTTATGCGACCCATCAGTATGCTCTGTACGGAGCCGCCGGTGATCCAGATCAAAAAAATCACAGATCAAGTCTGCCAAATTATTGAATTGCAATGACTTAGGTCGACCGCGACTCGATCGAATCTGGCTAAAATATTGCTTCTAAAGAACTTAGCCGTAAAATATTGGGTCTGAAGGACTTAGCCTTGGTCTCAATGCCTTCGCATTCGAATTTCAAAGAACCGGGCACGGGACAGCGGAAGCTGCACTCGACGATCGTAGCTGAAAATCGCCGGAAGGGCTGTGACAGATGACCCAGGAACGGCTGTTGAAATCCTCGGGCGCGGTGGCAGTGCCTCGCTTTTCCGCAAATAGCCCGCGTTGCAGATCATACGCTAATAGCGTATGATCTTAAAACATACTCTGATAGCGTATACAAAACCGTATGGAGTTTATCGAGGCGCCGGCCTTCACGCGTCACTTGCCGAACTATCTGCCGGATGATGTTTATAGAGAACTACAAGCACGGCCGGCGGCTAATCCAGAGCTTGGGGATTTGATGCCAGGCGCAGGGGGATTTCGAAAAGTACGCTGGGCGGACGCGCGGCGTGGCAAGGGCCGCAGGGGCGGGTTGCGCGTCATCTACTGCCATTTCAAATCCGACCGGCAGATATGGCTGATAACGCTCTATGACAAGAGCGAGGCTTCAGACTTGACGGCAGGGGAGAAGAAAGCGGTCGGGGCTGCGATCAAGGCCGAAGCAGAAATGCGGGCCAACCGGAGGAGAGCACCCTACAGGCAACGGAGGACACTGTAATGCGGAAGCGGGACATTTTCAGCGAGATGATGGAGGGAGTCGCCGCGATGAAAGGCCATCGCCAGGGCAAACTGACTTTGCGCAGCTATAAGGTTGAGGTGTCGCCGCTGCCGAAGGTGGATTCGAAGCTGCTTCGCGATACTAGAAAAAAGCTACGCTGCTCGCGGGCGGTATTCGCGCGCAAGCTGCGGATTAACGAAAGGACATTGGAGAAATGGGAGCAGGGGCGTGCGAAACCGAATCCGCAGGCAGCGGCGCTCGTGCTTCTCGTGCGTAAATACCCGGATACGCTGGCGCGGCTGGATGCGCTGGCAGCGCAGTAACATTTAAGGAGGCCCACCCCTGGAAGATAACGCGCAGGGATTTCCGCCGGGTGATATGGGAACAGGTACGAAGAAGACTGGCGAGAGTCCAAGCGAATCAGAAATGGGTTTCTTCTTGTGTTTGTGATGTATTTTCCCGTGTGCTTCCGCATCGGCTTCGTCTCCGTCAAGTTGCTTGGCACATTCGCTCCCTTTTTTGTAGTGGCGGCTCTTTGGATAATCTTGTTTCTGTTCTACGGCGTGCGTCTGAATACCCTGGCGCTGCCCCCGATGCGGAAAATCATTCTCGGCAACATGGTGGTACAAGCTGGGTTTTTTGGCGAGACACTGCGTACACTGTGGATTGCCCAAGTACGGAAGCAGTCCTCCCCCGGTTGGCTGAGCACGCTGAGAAACAGCAGGTTCCCTCACCGGGCTTGGCGCCCGGTTCGGAATGACAAGCCTTCGGGAGGACCCGTCGAGCAGCTGATGGGGCTGAGGCTTTCCAGTGAGAACTCCCGCTAGAGCTTGGGGTAGTTACGGCGGGTATGGGGTGCTTCGACTGCGTGGGATCGTCCTTTGGACGATCCCACTTCGCTCAGCATGACAGTCGCGTGATGGTGCTGCGCCGCTACCGACAGCCGATGAGAGGCGTGCCGCAGTACACTTAGAATCATGACTACGACCACGCTCAACTCCCTCGCCCGCGCCTCCTCCGCGTACCTGCGTTCCGCGATGCACCAGCCTATTCAGTGGCATGAGTGGGGTGAGGAGGCGTTTGCTCGGGCGCAGCGTGAGAACAAGCCCATGCTGCTTGATATTGGCGCGGTATGGTGCCACTGGTGCCATGTAATGGACCGCGAGTCTTACGATGACGCTGAAGTTGCGGCCATCGTGAACGAACATTTCATCGCGGTGAAGGTGGATCGCGATGAAAGACCGGACATTGACAGCCGGTACCAGGCCGCGGTCAGCGCGGTCAGCGGGCAGGGCGGTTGGCCGCTCACTGCTTTTCTTACGCCGGCTGGCAAGCCGTTTTACGGAGGAACTTATTTTCCGCCGACCGATGGCTATGGTCGTCCGAGCTTCAAGCGCGTTCTCACCAGCATCGCGAACGCTTACAAAGAAAAACATGGCGACGTGGTGGAGCAGGCGAAGATGGTGGAGAGTGCGATTGCGCAGGCGGAGTCGTTTGCCGGGCGCGGCGGGCGGGTTTCTGCCGGCATTATTGCTGCGATCCAGAAGTCAGCGTTCAGCATGTTTGATCCGCAGCATGGAGGATTTGGGCAGGCGCCGAAGTTTCCCCATCCTTCGGCGCTGGATTTATTGATTGAGCGGTATGCGCGGAGTGCAGCCAGAGCTTCGCTCCGCCGGACGGCCGAGGGCGGCCGTCCCCACATGGACCTTGCCGAAGACGGCGACCAGCTTCGGAACGTAATCGTCACTACGCTTGAGCACATGGCGAATGGTGGAGTCTACGACCAGCTGGCTGGGGGATTTCATCGCTACTCGGTGGATGAGCGCTGGGTGGTGCCGCACTTTGAGAAGATGTGCTACGACAACTCCGAATTGCTGAAGAACTACGTGCACGCCTATCAGGCTACGGGTTCGGAATTCTTTGCGAGTGTGGCGCGCGACATTATTCGATGGATGGATGAGTGGCTGAGCGACCGTGAGCGCGGCGGCTTTTATGCTTCGCAGGATGCCGATATTTCAATGGATGACGATGGCGACTACTTTACCTGGACGCTCGACGAGGCGCGCGCTGTGCTCACGGAAGAAGAAGCGCAGGTGGCGGCGCTGCATTACGACATCAATGAGATCGGAGAGATGCACCACAATCCAGCGAAGAACGTACTCTACGTGCGCGCGCCGGTCGAAGAAATTGCGCGGCGGACGGGCCTTACCGACGAGCACGTGCGCGGCCTGCTCGATTCCGCGAAGAAGAAAATGTATGCGGCGCGGCTGGAGCGGCCTACGCCTTACGTCGATAAGACGGTCTATGTGGGCTGGAACAGCATGTGCGTGTCGGCTTATCTGGAAGCGGCGAAGGTTCTCAATCTCGAGCCCGCGCGGCATTTCGCTTTGCGCTCGCTGGACCGTGTGCTGGCGGAGGCTTGGAAGCCGCAACGAGGGCTATTGCATGTGGTCGCTTATTCCGATCCTCAGGCGGAGCATCGAGCGGTTTCCGGTTTGCTGGATGACTACGCTGCGACTGCGCTGGCTTGCCTTGACGCCTATGAAGCTACGGCGGACCTCAGTTATTTCAAGTTCGCGCGGGCCATCGGCGACGCGATGATTGCGCGGCTCTTCGATGCGGTTTCCGGAGGGTTCTTCGACGCCGAGCCGGCGGCCGAGGGTCAGAGCCTGGGCGTGCTCGGCACGCGGCGCAAGCCGCTGCAGGATTCGCCTACTCCGGCGGGAAATCCGATGGCGGCGATTGCGCTGCTGCGCCTGCATCTCTACACCGGCGACAGCGCGTACCGGGATAAAGCGGAGCAAACGCTTGAGACGTTTGCCGGCGTGGCGGAGCAATTTGGAATTTTTGCTGCGACCTATGGGATCGCGGTCCTGCACCTGTTGGAAAATCCGGTGCAAGTAGTTGTTATCGCCGAACGTGAACGGGACGAGACGGCGAAGAGCCTTGTTGCAGTCGCGGTCGCGCCTTTCGCCTTTAACAAAAGCGTGCTGCGGTTGACGACGAACCAGGCGGTTGCCGGGAATCTGCCTCCGGCACTTGCGGCCACCATTCCCAACTTGCCGCGATTGAGCGCAGGCGAAGCATTTGCGGTTCTGTGTTCCGGCTTTGCCTGCCAGCCCCCGATTACGGATCCCGCAGAGTTGCGGCGCGCGCTGCATTCCGCCCTTCAGCAGCAGTCTTAGAGAGCAAAGAACTAAGGAAGCAGGCAAAAAACAGGGCCGACGGTTTATGTATGAAGCCCGTCGGCCCGAAGATTGCGAGCCCCAAGTGCTCGGCCCAGTTACTTACAGGTTACTTTAGTGACCTTGTGCCTGACCCTAACATCCGGTTAACTGCTACTTCATCATCGGCGGTAAACCGGGGTTGCATTTAGCTGTCTGTTGAGGTGGGCACAGTAGAATCGGGCCTCCGTCCGGGGCGGGAACCTGCGGAACGGCGGCTGCGACATACGTGCCCACTAGTCCAAACATCAGGACCGAAATCCTGACTACGTGCTTCATGGGTACACTCCTTCCACGCCCGAGTTCCCCAAAGCGATGGGTTCTCTGACGCGGAGGAGAATTATAAGACACGAGTCAAGCCCTTCCGCAAGAATTTCCCGGCCTACGGGCACAGCCTCGCCCGGTTCTAAGGTACACGCCTTCAAGAAACCTGCAAATACAGGGGAATCCGTAGCTAATCTAGGGTTTTTCCCTTACCCATGGTGCGCGAGATTGCATCTTGCTAAAGACACGGGGTTCGCGGGAAATTATTTACGAAATACGGAATCGCAGCGCGACGGTGAAGGAAGTGGAAGGCAGCGTTGGGGCAGTGGATGAGATGCCTAGCGCTTGGATCCGACGCGCTCAATCAGTCCTGAGATGGTCAGGGCATTCATGGGTACGACAGTGGCGCGAGTCGCGGCGACGTTCTCTGGTGTTTCCGAGGGTGACACGCGAGTGCGGGACAGAGCCCGGTCCACCATCCCTTCGAACATCGGGATCAGGGAGTCGGCGGGCAGCGGGTGCTGAATGTCGGACAAGCTCTGCTCCCAGCGATGGGGCCGCAGCAATGTGGAGGCGGCATCGCGAGCAGGGCTCTTCGCAAGCGTGTAGCCCAGCCAGATGAACAAGGCTGCGTTGTAGGCACCCATATTGATCAGGTTGACCCCGAGACTACTCAGGTGATCGCCAGCCCAGGATGCGATGAGCGTCAGTTCCACTACGGCGAAGGTTCCAAAACCCAGGGCGATGCCGAAGCTGTGCTGCCGCCGGCTTACACCCAGGTAGCGGGCAAAGAACAACAGGAAAAGCACCATGCCAACCTGAATGATGCGGACGCAACGCTGGGCGGTCGTGATGGCCTGCACCCACGGCGCGATGTCGGAGTTGGTGGAAACCGATACGACTCCGGCCACCAGGAGCATCACCAGACCTGCCCATTTGAACAGTACTGTGCCCAGATCGCGCAATGTGTGGAAGGGCCGGAAGACATCGAGAAAAGCTTCGTGGATCACCTTGAAACCCAGGGCTACACTAATCGCCGTGCTGAACCATGAGACGTAGAACATGGCGGAGTAGTGGTAGTGGTAGCGGTAGCTGGGAAAAACCACGGCGAAAGTCAAAATCTGGGTGACCACATAAGCAAAGAAATATTTGAACTCGCGTTGCTGGCCGCGACGAAGCATGGCTATGGCGATGACCGTTTGGAGAACGGGATGCGCCAGCCAGAGAGCGTAGTAAAGAATCTTGATGTTCTCGCTCATGGAATACGTTCAAATCTCGAAAAAATACTGGGGCCCGAGCCAGCTTCGCGGCACTGCGAAAAAACGCTTCTGGTTAATAAGAGGAAGTTAAACCTTCCGTCCCAACTGTTCAATGTACTCAGGTAACCGGGGGTAACGTTACCTCCACGGCCCGCCGAGCGCAACGTTACCTTCGTGCTATCTTCAACCCGACTTCCGGGTGCCAATCAGAAAGGAGGGGACGGAGGTGGTGCGGTCGGGGCGCCCGGTCTACTGCAGTTTCCTGGCCTCGAAAATGCGCGCTCCGGCGTGGACGGTCATGCCGGTGATAGGCCCTTAGCGTCTTTCTGAAAACTGAACAAGAGATTCGGGGAGACAGGCAGATAAAGCCGGAAAAGGCTTCCTAGCCCTTTCGTGAATTGGAGGAAACAGCGGGTGCAACGTCGTTCCCGAGAAAGACGACGTACGAACAGTTCCACAATGCGGTGGGCAAACTTCCGCGCGGCCGCGCCGTGAGCACGATGTTGTATTCGCCGCTGGCGCCGAGGCCAATTTGCCGGAGCGCATCGGCTCGCTCGGGATCTCGCGGCGAAGCAGTCTGCGGAGCTGTGGCTGCCTGAGGATCTTTCTGGGGCTCGATCACTGCCAGTTGCGCCAGGAATTCGTGCAGGTCGGTAAGGCGACCGCGGCCGGGGACCACAAACGAGACCTCGGCAGCCTGCGAAGAAAAATGCCACGCCAGTGAGGCGGCCAGATTCACCGCTTGCTCGTACGCCGGGCCGGGGATCACCCCAGCGGCGGGGTTGTCGAAGACGATGCACAACCTGCGCTCGTCCTCGCGGCTGAATTCACGCACCTTCAACGAGCCGGACTTGGCGGTCGCCTTCCAGTCCACGTGGCGCGCCGAGTCTTCCGGCATGTATTCGCGAATGCGGTGCAGGTCAGAGCCGCGCCCGCGCACAAAACTTTCCCACTCTCCCCGCACCAGGGGCAGGATTTCAAACAGCTCGTCGGGAGGCTCAATGGGAGGATAGACCAGAATCTCGCGCTCCAGCGCAACGTCTCTTGTCTTGGTGAGAAAGGCAAAAGGAAACCGCGTGGCCACGCCGAAACTCGATTCCCGGTACCGCCCGCGGCGATCGAAACACAACTCGAGGTCCGCGGTGGCATCTGTTCCCGGCGGCAGATAGGGGAAATAAATCATTCCTTCGAATATTCCGGGCGGCGGAGGAATCACGTCGACTCGCCTCACGCGCCAGTCGCGAAGTTTCACCCACTGATTCTCGGGCGGGCGGTTCGGCGGAAAAACGAAAGTCGCCGGCTCCCACCGCCATTGTTTGCGAATCTTCGTTCCTTTTTCTTTTTCCCTGCGCGCGGGCACTACGCGAATCGAAAATGAAGGCAGGAACCGCCGCGAGTTACGCAGAGCGATTCGTCCCACGACCGGGCGGCCGGCAAACACGTGCTCGGGCAGACGAACCTGCAACTCCAGACCGCGCAACACCAGCGCGGAAACCACTCCCGAGACCAGGATTGCCGCCAGCATCGCTGCTACTACGATATAGAGCAGATTATTTCCGGTGTTCAGCGCCGCGATGCCGATCACCAGCGTGACCAGCACATAGACCACGCCCGCCTTCGTGACTTCGTAATGAAACGTCTGCCGCAATCGCTCGATCGCGACCCGGCGCGCCAGGTAGGGCACTGTAACCAATCCCACGAAGGCCGCCATCAAGAGCGCAACGGATGCGAGAATCACGGACGCCCAGAGATTGCCCGCTTCGCCCGAGGCGGTTGAAAGCAACGCGGCTCCGAACGCGAGTCCCAATCCCACCAGCGCGAGCAGAAACTTTAGCCACACCTCTGCCGTGGCCGATTGCAGCCACGCGATGGCGGGGCCGCTTGCAGGCTGGCCCGAATTCACCGAGCTGATGGTTGCCGAGTTCACTTATTTGCAGCCTAGCATCGCCTGTGAGAACGGGCAATCAGGATCGCCTTGCGGGGTAAGCCTTCGTAACCTGGTCGATCTCCGAGCGCGTCAGAACACGGGAGCGCAGAACGGTAAAGACTACTAGCGCACGACTGCGGCAGTTTGTGCTAATCTTCCGCGTCAAGATAGACCAAGCCGGCACTCGAATACCGCACACCATGAAGGAGGTCTCATGACTCTCAGCAAACGTGCCTTCGCAGAATTCTTTGGAACGTTCTGGCTCGTCTTCGGCGGATGCGGCGCGGCCCTTTTCTCGGCTGCTTTCCCTGCGCTCGGCATAGGATTCACGGGTGTCGCCCTGGCCTTCGGGCTCACCGTGCTCACCATGGTCTATGCCCTTGGATATATTTCCGGCGGCCACTTCAACCCCGCCATCAGCTTCGGCCTGGTCGTGGGCAAACGCTTCCCTGCTTCCGATTTGATCCCCTATGTCATCGCCCAAGTCGCGGGCGGAATCGCGGCAGCGGCCGTGCTTTTCGTCATCGCCAGCGGAAGGGCCGACTTCGATGTTCACGCTGGCTTCGCGTCGAATGGATACGGCCTGCATTCTCCCGGTGGCTATTCAGCGCTCTCCGCCTTCGTCGCTGAGGTGGTGCTCACCGCGTTCTTCTTGATTGTTATCATGGGTTCGACGGACGGCCGGGCACCCAAAGGCTTCGCTGGGCTCGCCATCGGGCTCTGCCTCACCTTAATTCACCTCATATGCATTCCCGTGACGAACACATCAGTAAACCCCGCTCGCAGCACCGGCCCCGCGATCTTCGCGGGCGGCTGGGCTTTGCAGCAGTTGTGGATGTTCTGGGTCGCTCCGCTGATTGGCGGGGCGCTCGGCGGAGGGATCTACCGCGGCTTATTTAGTGAATAGGGTTCTTGAACAGGCTTGGCGAACGAAGTTCGAGGAATCGATTCGGCGCCGACTCTAGTACTCGGCCAACTCTTTCATCGCGCGAAACAGGTCATTCGGCTGCGGCAGGATGGCGTCTTCGAGAATCGGCTGGTAGGCGACGAATGTGTCGGCGGCGGCCACGCGGCGAACCGGCGCATCCAGGTGATCGAAGAGTTGGTCCGCGAGGCGTGCCGCGATCTCCGCACCATAGCCCCAACTGAGAGTGTCTTCGTAGGCGACGAGGGCGCGGTTGGTTTTCCCGACGGACGCGGCAATTGTCTCCCAGTCAAACGGATTCAGGCTGCGCAGATCGATCAACTCCACTTTGAAGCCGTGTTCGCGCTCGAGCTTCTGCGCCGCCTGCAGGGCGCGCGGCACGACAGCTCCATAAGTAATCACGGTCAGGTCCGTCCCGGGAAGCACGATCTTCGCCTTGCCGAACGGAATCATGTAGTCGGGACCGGGGTAGGGGGCTCGACCGTAGGTCTCGCGATACAGACGTTTGTGTTCGAGAAATAAGACTGGGTCATCGCAGCGAATCGCGGTGCGCAGCAGTCCCGCCGCATCCAGAGCGTTTGACGGAAAGATGACGCGCAAGCCCGGAATGTGGGTGAAGACGCTTTCCCCGCATTGCGAGTGGTAAATCGCACCACCGGTGAGGTACCCGCCAATCGCGGCTCGAATTACGATGGGACAGGAGAAAACATTGTTCGAGCGCCAGCGGATCACGGACAGCTCGTCGCGAATCTGCATCATCGCAGGCCAGATATAGTCGAAGAATTGAATCTCCACCACCGGTTTAAGACCGCGCGTGGCCATGCCGGTGGCGCGGCCCACGATGGCGGCCTCGGCCAGCGGAGAATTGAAAACACGGTCGGGGCCAAACTCGTTCTGCAGACCGAACGTGAGCTTGAAGACTCCGCCCTTGCCCTTTACCAACTTGCGCTTCAAGTATTCTTCGCGGCTGCAATCGGCTACGTCTTCTCCGAAGATCAGGACGCGCTCGTCGCGCTTCATTTCGTCGCGCAAGGTAACGTTGATCAGATCGGCCATGGTCTTGGCCACCGGCTTCTTGCCGTCGGCGGAATCAGGACCGACGACGGGTTGGGTTTCGAACGACGCCGATGTGGGGTCGAGATCGGGTGAATACACATACTGCAGCACACTCTCGGGCGCGGGCGGCAGGGCTGCCAGGGCCAGGTCGACTGCGACCTGCAATTCCTCTTCGACCTTCTTTTCCAGTTCGTTGATGCCTTTCTCGTCGAGAATTCCCTCGCGCAGCAGAAACATTTGCGTGCGAGAAACTGGATCGCGGGCGGCATCGCGCTCGCGCTCGGAATCTGGACGGTACAAGCGTTCATCGTCGGAGAGCGAGTGGGAATACGGACGGATCACATGGGCATGCACAAACGCGGGTCCATGACCTTGGCGGCAATACTTCACAGCGCGCTGAAACGCAGCCGAACTCGCCACCGGATCGGTGCCGTCGACTTCTTCAAAATGGAAATTCGGGAAGCCCGAAACCAGCCGCGAAATGCTGCCTCCGGCGGTTTGGATTTCGACCGGTACGGAGATGGCGTAGCCGTTATCCTGCACGCAGAAAATCACGGGCAGCTTGCCGAGCGCGGTGGCGTTCATGGCCTCCCAGAACTCGCCCTCGCTGGTGGTGCCGTCGCCGAGAGAAACGTAGGAGATCTCGTCGCCCTGGAAAGTGACGTCTTTGAATTGGCGATAATCGAGTGAGGTCTTAGGCGGGATTTCGGCGGCCTTGGGGCGCTGCGAAAAATAACGTCCCCCCTCGGCGCAGCCTACGGCCTGCAGAATCTGTGATCCCGTGGGGGAGGATTGGGTCACGATGTTCAGCCGCTTGTATCCCCAGTGCGAAGGCATCTGACGACCGCCGGAACTGGGATCATCGGCTGCGCCTACGGCCTGCAGAAACATGTCCAGAGGCTTGGCACCCAGGGCCAGGCACAAGGCGCGGTCGCGGTAATAAGGATAGAACCAGTCGTAGCCCGGCCTGAGGGCCATGCCGGCGGCCACTCCGATGGCTTCGTGCCCAGCTCCTGACATCTGGAAGAAGATCTTCTGCTGGCGCTTGAGCAGGATTTCCCGGTCGTCGATGCGCCGGGAAGTGTACATGATGCGGTAGGCTTCGATCAGTTGCTCGCGCGTAAGTCCCTCGTACGTCTGGGACTTTTTACCGCTCGCGATGGAGAGCTTGGGATCGGTTTTTGTCGTCGCCATCCGGTTCCCTGATGAAGCGTTATGAATACGCCGGGGTTCGAATACGGTGCTGAATATTACCCGGCAGGTTGCATTGTAAATCGGAAACGGGTGTGGGGAAACATACAAGTTCATGCCTATGCCAGCAGAGATCTCAGGGCCAGTCTTGGGCGCCGTGATAAATGCGGGCGATTTCCACGACTTGATTCTGCACCCGAAAGACGACAATGTAGGGGAGTCCGGGGAAGACGAGTTCGCGGGTGCCGTCGATCCGTCCCGGACGCCCGCGATAGGGAAAGCGTCTCAGGCCGTCGCAACCATCGTAAATGGCTTGTGCCACTTCGGAAGCGGCAACGGGATTGTCCTGCTGAATGTGCTCAACAATCGTGTAGAGATCGTCAGCGGCGGGAGTGGTCCAGCGCAGGCGCATTAATCCCGCAAGATCTGTTTCAGCTTCTTTCCGACTTCCTCGTGCTCCACGAAATCTCCGCGATCTGCAGCCGCCAGTCCGAGATTGACGGCTTCGACAAAGTGTCTGTCGTCCTCCAGATAACGGCTCAGAACCTGTTGCACGAGCTCGTTCGGGTCCAGCCCTCTCTGGGCCGCAATTTGCGCCAACTGAGCTTCCTTTTCGGGTTGCAGGCGGACTTCCATGGTCCCAGTCTAGGAAGGTCTGGCAGCGCTGTCAAATTTCGGTAGTGGGCTGTTTTGAAGTCCAAGCGCGAGGCTAAAGAAGAGTGACTAACCGGGATGTCTTAAGAGTTAGACGACGGCCCAACCAAGTCATTCAGATTGGCGGCTGGATTTGCACCAGCATT
>JBEKWP010000031.1:0-55310 GCA_049512915.1 Candidatus Sulfotelmatobacter sp. | reverse complement strand
CCCGGCCCGGGGGTTCGCAGATCAGGCTTCGAGGCCATCAGCAATAATGCACCCTCGCGCTTGAACGCGCGCAGGTCGTCCAGGCTGTGGAATGATTTCGTCTGGTAGTCGTCGGGCGTGGGGGTGTCGTCGGGAATGCGGAGTGCCTCTACATTTTCGAAGGCATGCTTCTTCAGCAGCTCGACGTATTCCGCCTCGGAGCGCACATGCACCGGCACCTTCAGCTTGTCGACCCACTGCAACGAATACTGATTGTCTTTGTATAGATTGATCAGGATGAATAATCTTCCCCGCGGGGCCAGAACGCGAAAAAGTTCCATCAGCGCGAAGAAGTTTTCTTCCCAGGGAATCTGCTGCGCCGATCCCCAGACATAGAGCACGTTGTCGAAATCTTTCGAGGCGGCACGAGCCTCGCGAATCATCTCGTCGGAAACGTCGAGGCCGACTACCTGGCCGAAGCCATCCGGACCCTCGCCGACGAGCCGTGCCAGCAGTCGCGTCGCCCATCCCGAGCCGCAACCCAGGTCGAGCACGCGCTCGCCCGGACGCAGATTCATCTTGCGAATTGTTTTCGCGGTGATGTCGAGATGATGGTTCTCCATCTTCGGGCCTTCGCCGGCCGCGGCCCAGCGGTTAAATTCCTGCTGGAGTTTCTGGTCGGGGGTAAGAGCTTTTTCTGGCAAGTTGGTTTCTCTTTGTGAATTTCCTGCTTCTCTATGCTACAGTTTTTTCCTCAATGGCGACACGTCCTGAGAATCCTCCGCCGGAACCCGACCGCAGTTCTTTCTACTGTCCGAATTGTGCGGTCGAGGTGAACGATCCGCTGACCTGCGGCGACTGTTCCTCTATCATCTGCCGGCGTTGCGGAACGCCGCTGGAATCTCCCGACGAACTCGGAATCGGCTGATGGAGTTGGCACCGCGCCCCCACCCCTGCGCAGCAGGATATACTTCTCTGTGAAGGTAGGGCCCACCTTCCTTGTACTCTGATTTCACCTCCATCCCCAGGAGAATATGTATGGCTGCCACCGACGTCGCCACGCCCCTGTCGTCACCCCTATCGCCGGAAGAGCTGCGAAGAATGCATGCCTATTGGGAAGCCTGCAATTATCTCGCGGCCGGCATGATCTATCTTCGCGCCAATCCCCTGCTCCGCGAGCCTCTCAAGCCGGAGCACTTCAAGCATCGGCTGCTGGGTCACTGGGGCTCGGATCCGGGCCAGTCGCTGGTTTGGGTCCACCTTAATCGGCTCATCAAGAAGTACGACTTGAATGTGATGTACGTCGCAGGGCCCGGCCACGGCGCGCCGGCTACGCTCGCCAACTGCTATCTCGAGGGCTACTATTCGGAAATTTATCCTGATAAGAGCCGTGACGAAGCGGGCATGTTGAAGTTTTTCCAGCAATTCTCATTTCCCGGAGGCATTGGCTCGCACTGCACGCCAGAGACGCCGGGGTCGATTCACGAAGGTGGTGAGCTTGGGTACTCCCTCTCGCACGGGTATGGCGCTGCGTTTGATAATCCCGATCTCATCGTCACGGTTGTAGTTGGGGACGGCGAGGCCGAGACCGGTCCGCTCGCGACATCGTGGCACTCCAATAAATTCCTGAATCCGATTCGCGATGGGGCTGTTTTACCCGTGTTGCACCTCAACGGCTACAAGATCGCGAACCCCACCATCTTCGCGCGCATTCCGCATGACGAGTTAGAGGCGTTGCTGACGGGTTATGGGCACAAACCTTACTTTGTGGAAGGCAGCGACCCGCTCACCATGCATCAGAAAATGGCGTCGACGCTGGAGCAGTGCATCCTTGAGACTCGCTCAATCCAGCAGCATGCCCGTTCAACCGGCGATACGGTGCGGCCGCGCTGGCCCATGATCGTGCTTCGTTCGCCCAAAGGATGGACCTGTCCCAAAGAAGTGGACGGCCACAAGGTGGAAGACTTCTGGCGCGCGCACCAGGTTCCAGTGCTCGACCCGGCCACGAACAAGGCTCATCTGAAAATTGTCGAAGACTGGATGCGCAGCTACAAGCCAGAAGCACTCTTCGATACCAAGGGAACGCTGATGCCGCAGCTTCAGGAACTTGCGCCCTCGGGTGCGCGCCGCATCTCCGCGAACCCGCACGCAAACGGTGGTCTGCTGCGTCGAGAACTCGAGCTGCCGGATTTTCGCGACTACGCCGTCAAGGTAAAGGCACCGGGCGGGAGCTATGCTCCGCCCACCGACGTGCTGGCGCACTTTCTCGCCGAGGTGATGCGCCGCAACATGAATTCGTTCCGCGTATTTGGTCCGGATGAAACGGCGTCCAACCGGCTCACCGCGATCTACGCGGCTTCGAAGAAGACGTGGCTGGCCGAATACAAACCGGAGGACGCCGATGGCGGCGAGCTCGATGTTTCCGGGCGCGTCATGGAGATGCTCAGCGAGCACACCTTGGAAGGCTGGTTTGAAGGCTACGTTCTCACCGGCCGCCACGGCTTGTTCTCAACTTACGAAGCCTTCGTGCATGTGATCGATTCCATGTTTAACCAGCACGCCAAGTGGCTGGAGAAATCAAAGAAAGAGATTTCCTGGCGCGCGCCCGTGCCATCCATCAACATCCTGATTACATCGCTGGTCTGGCGGCAGGATCATAACGGCTTCACGCATCAGGATCCCGGATTTCTCGACGTGGTCACAAACAAGAGCCCGGATGTCGTTCGCATCTATTTGCCGCCAGACGCGAACTGCCTGCTGAGTGTGGCGGATCATTGTCTGCGCTCCCGGAATTACTTCAACGTCATCGTCGCCGACAAACAGGATCACCTTCAGTACCTCACCATGGAGGAAGCCGTAAACCACTGTACAAAGGGCATCGGCATCTGGGACTGGGCCTCGACCGACGTCGGCGCGGAGCCGGATGTGGTGATGGCCTGCGCGGGTGACATCGCAACCATGGAGGCGGTCGCCGCAGTTGCGATATTGAAGGAGCACTTTTCTGATTTGAAGATCCGCTTCGTCAACGTCGTCGATCTTTTCCGTCTGATGCCGGAGAGCGAACATCCGCATGGACTCCCGGACCGCGACTTCGATTCGCTGTTCACCGTCAACAAGCCAGTCATCTTCAACTTCCACGCTTATCCGGCCCTCATCCACAAACTCACCTACCGCCGCACGAATCATGACAACATTCATGTTCGCGGATACAAGGAAAAAGGAAATATCAACACGCCGCTCGAACTTGCCATTCTCAACCAGATCGACCGCTTTGACCTGGCGATTGATGTCATCGACCGGGTTCCGCGCCTGCAGCCGATCGGAGCGCATGTCAAAGGATGGCTGAAAGACCAGATCATCGACAGCATCAATTACGCCCACGCCGAAGGCATCGATAAAGAAGAGATCCGCAACTGGAAGTGGCCGGGATAGCCATGGCGGATGATTCGGCCAGGAAAGACGATCTGATCCTCGTTCTCAACAGCGGCTCTTCTTCGCTGAAGTTCGGCATCTACCGCCGCGGGGCGGACGACGAGGAAGCGGTGCTGACGGGCAGCGCCGAAGGCATTGGACGCGGCAATGGCACACTGAACATTCGTTCTTCCAACGGAACAGCTCTGGTCGGGAAAGAGAAAATTCACGAGTCGCAGAGCGATGCCCTCACCGCTCTCGCGGCGGCCATCCAGGAGCACATTCATACCGCGCCTGTGGCCGTGGGGCATCGCGTGGTGCACGGCGGCCCGCATTTGCTCACGCACCAGCTCATTACTCCGCAGGTTCTCGACCAGCTGCGCGCCGCCGTACATTTTGCGCCGCTGCATATTCCGCAGGCGCTCACGCTTATTACCGAGGCGCAGGCGATTTTTTCTTCGGCGTCACACTACGCCTGTTTCGACGACGCTTTTCATCGAACCATGCCGGAAGTGGCATCGCATCTGCCGATTCCCCAACGCTACTTCGACGCGGGGATTCGCCGTTATGGGTTCCACGGCCTCTCCTACGAGTCGCTGGTGCGGCGGCTAGGTGCTCGGCTTCCCGAACGCGCTGTCTTCGCGCACCTCGGCAACGGAGCCAGCCTCTGCGCTCTGCGCAACGGACGGTCCATCGACACCACCATGGGGCTCACGCCTACGGGCGGCATCCCGATGGGCACAAGGTCGGGCGATCTCGACCCCGGAGTTCTGCTCTACCTCATGCGAAATGAAAAGCTCGGCGCGAACAAGCTTGAGGATTTGCTGAACCATCAGAGCGGGCTCTACGCGCTCTCAGCCGGAGAGAGCGACGTGAAAGCGCTGGAAGTGCGCGACGATCCGCGTGCCATTCTTGCGCTCGACATCTTCGCGACTGCAATACGAAAAGCAATTGGCGCCTACGTTGCTCTGCTGGGCGGAATCGATCTTCTCGTTTTTACCGGAGGCATCGGAGAGCACAGCGAGCGCATTCGCTCGGCGGCGACAGCGGGTCTGGAAGTCCTTGGCCTCACGGCCGACAAGATTCAGGCATTGCCCACGCAGGAGGAAAAGCAGATCGCTTTTCATTGTCGTGCGCTGATAAGGCAACGGGACTAGCGATGGAGGGACTAGCGATGGAACTCCCCCTTGAACGGATTGTTGCAAAGAAGAATGGCGGCTACTGTCGAGTTTGCAATCAGTCTGCGGCGATGGGTAGCACCGCTTCTTCTTCCTGCTGGGGAAGGCGGGGAGCGCGGTTCGAGGGCAGGCCGGCATCGCGGATCTTGTAGAGCAGCGCGCGGTAGCTGATGCCCAAAGCGCGCGCGGCCTGTTTGCGATTCCAGTGATGATGCTGCAGAACTTTGAGGATGATCTTGCGTTCCAGTTCCCGCACGGCCTGGCGGGTAATCTTTTTCAGCGAAATGGGACCATCGACGGAAATGTCGGCGCTGAAAAAATCCTGGGGCTGCGGCCGCAGATCGCCGGAGATGGATTCCTCCGTGCCCAGGATCACGTAACGCTTCATCAGATTTTCCAGCTCGCGGACGTTGCCCGGCCAGTGATATTTCTTCAGCGCGCTCATCAGGTCGGCGGAGAGCGGGTTGGCCCGCGAGTTGAATTTGTGGTTGTAGTATTCGAGGAAATAGCTGACCAACTGTGGAATGTCGGAGGCACGCTCGCGCAGCGGCGGCATGTGCAGATTCACGACATTGATGCGGTAGAAAAGATCGGCGCGGAAGGCGCCGGCGGCGATCTCCTCTTCCAGTTTGCGATTGGTGGCGCAGACCACGCGCACTTCCACTTTTTTGTCTTCCTGCGCCCCGATGCGGCAGAACTGGCCGTCCTGCAGTAATTGCAGCAGCTTCGACTGCAGGGCCATGTCGAGTTCTGAAATCTCATCAAGAAACAAAGTACCGCGGTGCGCCATCTCGACGCGGCCGGGCTTGGTGCCATAGGCGCCGGTGAAGGCTCCCTTTTCATAGCCGAACAGTTCGCTTTCGAGAAGCGTACCGGGGATCGCCGGGCAATTGACCTTCACCCACGGACCCGTCTTCCACGGCGAACCGGCGTGGATCATGCGCGCGATAATGTCTTTGCCCGTGCCGCTCTCACCCTGGATCAACACCGGGACGTTGGCGCCGGCAATTTTGGCCAGCCGCTCCCGCAGAGCCCGCATGGCTTCGGTGCCGCCGAATACGACGGAGTCGGGGGGCATTTCGCCCAGGGGCTGGATTAGTGCGTTGACTGGATTTGAAGTGCTCATAAGTGTTCCAAGCTGCGTAGGGGCTACCACAGCATAGGCTTATGGGGGTAGTGTGCACCCGGAGAACCAAACGCCAGGGGCACCGGCACGTACCTTCAGAGCCTAGTCTATGTGATTGATGAAAAGCAACTTACTAAAGATTGGGAGGTGGAGCGGTGGGTAACCGGCGGGCGGGAACCATGGCGGAGAATGTCCAATCAACGAGGGAAAAGATTTTCACACGATAGAAGCCAGCTTCCTTCGGAGCGGCCTGTCGGTAGCCTGAGAATTGAGCAGGGGCCGGGAGAATTTCAGCCCGACCAGGTTGTAGCCTTCTCCGTGCTGCATGCGCAACACCTTCGCGCGCAGGCTTCGTGCCACTCGCGGCAAGGCCGCCAAGGCAGCGAGCGGAGCGCTCGGGATCTCCAGCAAAACCTGCGCCGTGGAGGGGATTGAGCGGCGAACCGCGACCAGCATGCCCCCGGCGGAAACATTGAGTGCGGTGGCAAACTCCAGAAATTCCTTTCCCGTCTCCGCCCCGCTTCTGACAAAGACCGGAATCGCCAAAGGTAGGCGAGGCCACCTCCGTCGCTCTGCCGCTGCGGTCTTACCTGTCTTCCCGTTCAGGCCGTTCACGCACACCCCTTCGTACTTCATTTAATCCAGCATTTCCAGCATCTTAGGGGCCAAATCCTGAATTATGAGCCAAATCTAAGAAGCAACTGGGGTGAAACCCCAAGCCACCCGGTCAACTCCCGGCACTGGGAGGGCTAACGCCGTCAAAGTGGGGCGGTTGCACCTGCTTGCAACATCCCCGGGCCTCCACCCCGGCAGCAGCGCACTTATGGTCGTGGCCGGTGGTTAAGTGCAAGGTTTTGCCACACTTGGGTAATCAGGTTGCATTTTTCGTTGACAGGGAAAAGTGGCGTAGCATACGATTTTTGTACAGGGTTCCGCGTTCATACGTCGAGTCCATCCTCCCTCTGTGTTAGACCGTCCTTTTATGGCTATGGCCACTGCGCAAAAGAATATTTCTGTCTCCGAGCCCGGCGCAGCAAAGACGGGCGCGCCCTCGCCCGCTGCACCGAGGGAAGTAATTCTCGATGCGGCTGAGTTGCAACAAGCGCACTCCGAGTTGCAGGAGCGATTCCAGCGCACCACGAATGCCCTTGGCTCCGCGGCTCACGACCTGAAAACGCCGCTCGCAATCCTGAACGGTTATGTCGAATTGCTGCAAAGCGAGAAGCTGGGATCGTTGAACGACCGGCAGCGTGAAGTGCTGGGCGATATGCAGTCGAGCGGCAAGCGGTTGCAGCAATTCATTCAGGATTTCCTCACCTACAGCGCTCTCGAAACCGGCGGCCTCAAGATGCAGTTTGCTGCGGGCAACATTAACGAGTGCCTGTCCGATGTTTGCCGTTTGTGGTCAACCCGCTTTCAGGAAAAAGGACTGGCTCTTTACTTTCTGGCGAACGACAAGCTTCCGGTTTTTCCTTTTGATTCTCCCAAGCTGGAGCGCGTAATCTCGAACCTGCTGGAGAACTCTTTCAAATTTGTTCCGCGGGGCGGTACGGTTTGGCTGCATGCGGAACCTCACATGTGGGAACGCCGCGCCGCGGCCCAACCCGCGTCCGCTGGCGAGCGGCGCCGACAGGATACTTCGCAACCGAATGCCGTGAAGGTGAGCGTGTCCGATACCGGACCAGGAATTCCAGCGGAGTACCAACAGGAAGTTTTTGACGATTTCTTCCGCCTGCCGGGCACCGAAAACCAGGAAGGCATGGGCCTGGGCTTAGCCATCGTGCGCCGCCTGGTGCAGGGCATGGGCGGAAAAATCTGGGTGGAAAGCGATCCTGGTGCGGGCTGCAAATTCTCTTTCCTGATTCCCTTTAAACCGGTCCCGAGCGCGGCGGCGGGCAAAGGAAAGACTCGATGAGCGGGAAGGCGACGAACGAGACGGCCAGGATTCTGCTGGTGGATGACGAACCGGCCATGCTGCGCTACATCCGGACGCTGCTCGAGGTCGACGACTACAAAGTGGAAACCGCGTCAACCGGCGAAGAAGCTCTGCAGCGCATCGACAAGGGCATGGAACCCGATCTGGTGCTGCTGGATGTTCTGATGCCCGGCATCGACGGCCTGGAGACGCTCGAGCAACTGCGGCAGAAGCGGCCGGGCGTGAAAGTTGTGATGCTTTCTTGCGTCAACGATACCAAGAAAGTTGTACAGGCCATGCGCCTCGGAGCACAGGATTACCTCACCAAACCCTTCCAGAAAGCGGAATTGGATGCGGTGGTCAACCTGTGCCTGGGTCAGGGCAAAATGCCGGTGGGAGGTGAAGTCGAAGAAGTCGGCGAAGACACATTCTTCATTGCGGCCAGTCCCGTCATGCGCAAGATCCGCTCGCAAGCCGCGCTGGTCGCCAATGTGGATATCCCGGTATTGCTGCTGGGCGAGAGCGGAACCGGCAAGGAAGTGCTGGCTCGCCTGGTTCACAAGCTCTCGCCGCGCGCCCACCGCACCTTTCTGAAAGTGAATTGCGCCGCCGTCCCCGCCGATCTGCTGGAGAGCGAACTCTTTGGCTATGAGCCCGGAGCATTTACCGGGGCCACGCATGCCAAGCCAGGCAAGTTCGAACTGTGCAACAAGGGCACAATTCTGCTCGATGAAATCGGCGAGATGCCGCCGGCGCTGCAGGCCAAGCTGCTTCACGTATTGCAAGATCAGCAATTCTCGCGGCTAGGCAGCCGCTCCGTCATCCGCGTGGACGTGCGCATCCTCGCCGCCACCAACATCGACATTCCGCAGGCGCTGGCGGCAAAACGCCTGCGCGAAGATCTTTACTATCGCCTCAACGCGTTTACGCTGTCACTCCCGCCGCTGCGCGAGAGGAAGGAAGAGATTCCGATTCTGCTGAAGCATTTCATGACGCGCATGGCCGAGCGTTATGCGCGGCCCCAGTTGCCGCTTTCTCCCGCGATGCTCGAGGCCTGCCAGGCGCATTCCTGGCCGGGCAATCTGCGCGAGCTGAACAACTTTCTCAAGCGCTACTTGATTCTGGGGGACGAAAATCTCGCGGTCGCGGAATTGCAGCCGCGCAACGACGGCAACGGCGGCGCGCGCGGAGACTCTGCGACAAAGGGCGAACCGGGCGGCGGATTGAAATCTCTGGCGCGCTCCGCTAAAGACGAAGCCGAGGGCGAAGCCATCCGGCAGGCGCTCGAGCAGACCAACTGGAACCGCAAACAGGCCGCGGCGCTTCTGCAGATCAGCTACAAAGCCCTGCTGTACAAAATCCGGCAGTATGGAATCGCTGAGGCCAAGAGCCACCACAAGCTTTCCGCCGGGGCTTAGAGTCACTCCACACAATTCTGTTTATCACGACGGTGCTGTCGCCGCTTACCGTGTTGCCGTTTACGGGACGACTGTCAGACTGAACGGCGCGCTTTGCGTGAACGTACCGGAAGTCGCAGTGATCGTGAGAGCGTAGGTGCCCGAGGGAGTTCCGCTCACAGTCGGCTGTGTTTTGCCGGTGCTGCAAGAGGGCTGCAGCAGAACCGCTGCAAACAGCACCGACAGCGCGAGTAAACCCCACAAACGCTTCATCTTCTTCCCGCCAGCTTTGCCGCCGGAACCCAACCCCAACAGAGCCATCCCGGGAACCATCAGCCAGAAGGCGTAAATCGGGTGGCGCCATCCGGTTGAACTGACGGTAGTCTCGGGCTGCGCGGTCGTGGTGAGGTTCAGGCCTACCGAGGCAGAGCCGTTGCCCCCGCTAAACGAGACCGTGTTTGAAGTAAAGCTGCAACCCGCTCCTGTGGGGAGAGCGCTGCAACTGAGCGTGACGTAAGCCGGGAACGACCCCGTCGGTGACAAGTTCACGGCGTACCTGGCGGGCAAGCCCGCGGCCACGGTTTGAGAAGGCGGGCTAATGGCTACGGTGTAATCGTCCGCCGTGAACGACGCCGTAGCCGTATTGCTGGTGTTCGTATCGTTGGCGCTGGAGACCATCGCCGTCACCGAACAAGAGTTGCAAAGACCGTTCGGCGTCACAACAAAGGTGACGGTCGCGAGGGCGCCGGATTGCAGCGTCGGGATCTGGCAAACCACCGCGTTGCTGCTGGGCGCGCTGCACGTGCCCGAGCCCACGGTGGCGCTGTCGAAGGTCACACCCTCGGAAATTGGAACGTTGCCGCTCACCTGGATGTTGGTGGCTGGGTCCGGCCCTTCATTTGCCACCGTAAAGGTGACCGTGACTGGATTGCCGGCGCTCACGGTTGCCGTGTTCGGGGAAACGCATTGTCCCAAGCAGGCGACGCTCAAGCTCGCCGCTGTCCCCAATTCGACCACGAACGCGTTGCGGGTTCCGTTAAGCGTGCCCGGGGGCAGAGGATTCTTTACTTCAAAGTTCGTCGAGGTGGTATCGCCGACAAAATAAGAATTCAGATTAGGATCGACCGCGATGCCGGTGCCGCGATCCACGCCGTTGCCTCCAAAATAAGTGGAGAAAGAACCAACATTATTCTGGTTCACCGTCGTGGTGGTATTAATCTGCGAAAAGAAGGCGTTCTGCGCTCCGTTGAGCGTCGTCTGGAATGCGCCGATGGTGGTGGGGAAGTTGCTCGAAGCAGTCGTTCCGGTGAGCACTACATCGTTAAGCGTCGTGCTCTGCGAATCCAATACTGCGATTGCTGAGGCGCTATCGTTTCCTGCTCCTCCCAAATAAGTGAAATAGGTCAGGGCCACGTCCACTGGAGTGCCGGAGGCGTTCTGCGTGGGGTTGGTCATCTGCGCCACATAGGCATCAAAGGGCGCCGGGGTAGCTGTAATGGTCGGACACGGCGGCACATTGGGCGGGGTGACGGGAGGAGTATCCAGGCAGAGCTGGAAGGGCGTGATCCCGGTGGGCAGGTTGAAACTGATGGCGGTTGCGCTTGTCTGTCCGGTATTTGTCTCTCCCGTCAGATAAATGTGGGCCGCGCCGGAATCGATCGCGATGGCGGGGCCGGTTTCGTTACCGGCGCCACCGAAGTAAGTGGAGAAAAGCAGCTGCGTGCCTACGGCCCCCAGGGGATTAATTTTGGCGACAAAGGCATCGGTCGGATAGGGCGCGCCCCCGGTGGTCGGCGCCGTGCATTGGTATGGGTTGGTGAGGGTGGTCGGGGGAACTGTATCCAGGCAGGGCTGATATGCATTGACGATCGGAAAATCGGTTGACAGACTGCTGTCGCCGAATTGGCCCAGGCCGCTATTAAAGAAATTCGTCGTGCCGCTGAAATAGACGTTGCCGGTTGCATCCACTGCGATGCCCCCGCCGACGTTGCAAGGCGGTGTGCCGCAGTTGGCGGCAACCGGAGCCGGCGTGCCTCCGCCGAAATACGTGGAATACGCAATGCCGCCCACGCTATTCGGGTTCTTGGTATTTACCTCGGTGACGAAGAATTGCAGGCTCGTCTTCGGTGTCTGCTGGTAGGGCACCGGGAAGTAGGTCGCAGGAAAAGCGTCTGTAAGAGACGGCACGTCTTGCGAAGTCGTGGTGCCGGTGAGGAATACGTCGCCTTTGGTGTCGATCGTCATCCCGCTGGCCTGGTCATCGCCATTGCCGGAAAGATAGGAGGAATAGATAAGGGCAGAGCCCGCCGGGTTGAGCACGCTGACAAACACCGAGGTGCAAGTGGGCAAGCCTGCGCAGTTCGTCTTAGTCTCAGGCGCAGTCTGGTAAGGAATGCCGAAGGTCGGGAAGTCGGTGGAGCTGGTGTTGCCGACAAGGTAAGCATTGCCGCCGGCATCGACGCCGATGCCGACGCTGGTGTCAGCTCCCGAGCCTCCGCTGCCGCCGATGAACGTCGCGTAAACCACGGACGGAGGCTGCGATGGATTGATCTCGGCGACGAAAATGTTAGGCGCGGTACCGATCTGTGCCGGGGTCGTTGTTCCCAGCGGGAAGCTGGCAGGTGGCGATGTGGTCGAACCGACGATATAAATTTCGCCGTTCCCATTGACCGCGACCGAAGGCGAAGTTTCCGTTCCGCTGCCGCCGAAGTACGTGGAGAAATCAAGCAGCGGATCGATAATCAACTCGCGGCTGCGGTCATAATTCCCGATCTCGAAACCGACGCGGTTCGCGGCGCGCAGAACAAAGCGTCCGGCGACCGGCACATGGCGGTCTCCGTCGCGTTGGTACACCTTGGGCGCCCGCAGGCGCAGGCCGCCATCGTCCTTGCTGGTGAGGATCAGGTCTCCGCCGCTCAGCTTGAGTTTCAGGTTGCTCGCCCCATCAAATTCCAGTTCCGCTTGCGACGCGTTGGCGCCGGGAGCGACGCGGAAGTCGTATTCCAGATGACCCTGGTTTCCGTAAAAAACGAGATCGATTCCGGGATAAACGGCGGCGTAGTGAACCCCGCCAAACTGTGGAATACCGCTGTGCCATTTCTGCGGATCGTTGCCGATCATGTAGTTGCTCTTGCCGGGCAGCGCGTCGGCTCCGGCGAGCGCGGCCGCAGGGTTCGAGCCCACCAGCTTCATCCGTACGAATTGTTCAGTAGGCTTTGCTGACGATGAAGACGAGGGCGCGGTCTGCATAGCCAGCACCGCGCCGTTCGCATCGAGGAAGAGACTGTATCCCGAGCCGTGTGCGAGGAATTTCACCGCAGGATCGGCCTGGCCCTGGTTCGGCTCGAAGATAAGCGGCAGCTGTCCGAGGATGGCGCGCGACTCTGGTTTCGACTTCAGCGACAGTCTGGACAACTCCGCACCCGGAGAGGCAAGATGCTGAGCCACCGACTTCTGGGTGACGGACTCCTGAGCGTGTCGGCCGGAACCCAATCCGAGCAACACTGAACCGGCCACCAGCAGCACGACCAGCCCGCCAAGAGTACGAAACCATAACAGGCTTTTTCCGGAATCTTTCCCCAAAGTTTGTCCCAAGCTTTCTGCCGAGCTTTCTGCCGAGCTTTTTCCCGAGTCTTCTTCCGACCAACGGCCATTACCCATCACGCTTTTCCTCCGATGCAACCCGACCATTCTCAATAGATTTGGAGAGAGTAGATACGGCGCGCGAGTCAGTACTCACCCGGCACCGGCGAAACCGCCCGCTGCTGAACTGTCACCTGGAACTGGCGGAAAGCAAACAACTACTTAAACATCTGATGGATAGACAAGTCAAGCCAGCCAAGTCAAGCGAGCCCCGCGCACCCGCTCCCGGAGTTGTCTGATGCGTTTCGAGCCGTGGGAAGATGCCGGAGGCAAGCGGGAAAAAACCGTGGCACGAAAGTGGAATGACGCGGATTGCAGCTCATCACTGGCGGGTATAGCCTTCAAAGCTCTGCATTATTCGTGCGCTACCGGCGTCGAGGCAACGGCAAGGCGCTGATTCGTTGCGGATTAACCGAACATGGCACGGGCACCGATGGCATCGGGATTGCTCATAAACCGGTGTCCGGGCCTGTCGCCGCTCGACCAGGCTCCGATCCGCGGAGCATTTACCGAATCAGTTCCGGAGCCTTTTTGCTCTTGCAAAGTGCTGGCGTTTCTATACATTGGTGGTTGTCAGGGCCTGTCGAGGGCCGGGGCCTATCCTACCCAGCCTGAAGGTTGATTTCCGGACAGCATTTTACATTCGTCTTCATCGAGGAACATGCTTTCGGAATATACGCAACGGATGCAACCGGACTCTCAGGAACGGCGGATGATGCGGCGCTTTGATATGCGCCTGCCGGCAGTGGTTCGCCTCGTTCAGAAAAACGTTCAGAAAAACGCTCAGGAAAACGTCCAGGACAACGACCAGGACAACGAATTCCAGACTGAAACCCAGAATGTAAGCGCCCGCGGAGTCTTCTTCTATCTCGACCGCCCGGTCGCAGCCGGAACCCGCTGCGAGGTCACCCTTACCTTCCCGCCCCATATCACGCTGACCGACGCGGTGCGAGTGCGCTTCACGGCGCGCGTCATTCGCGTGGAATCGCCCCTGCCCTCTTTGCGCATCGGAACCGCCGCGATGATCGAGGACTACGAATTCCTCCGTTCCGCAGGCAGCACGGACTTCATCAGCGCTCTGCAGCGCGGAGCGGCGAACTGAAAGCCGGGCTTCCGGCGTCGGCCAATCTAGATCACAAGAGAGGCGTCACCACTAAGGGCGGGCAGGGGTTTGCCGAAGCCCGAAGCCGCCTTTCACTTCCCCAAGTCTTTCATCTGCTGCCGCAAGCGGCTGTAGCGGCGCACCAGGCTGCCGATATAGAGAACGTGAATCACCCAGGTGGCGATGTAGGCGGCGTAAAGAAACTTGATGGAATTCATTTTGGCCCTCGGGTCAGAGAAACGTTAGCTTTGGAAGACGCCGCGGCTGGGCCCGCAGGCTCGAGCAACGATTCGAGCGCTTCCGCTTCTTCCACTTCGCGGCGCAGCTTCTCCAGGCGATATCGCGACCAGCAAACCAGAAACGCAAAACACAGAAACGCCATCCAGTTGATCAGCAGCACCTGCAACATCCGCGGATCAATCGAGCCTCCTCCGCCGATCACAGGCTGAGGATGCTGCGTCCGGAAGAACCAGATAGAAAAATAAACCAGCGGAACATCCAGCGCGCCAAAAACCGCGAGAACAGCGGCCAGTTTCTGGGTCTGCGCGCTGTCTGAGAAACGCCGCAGCACCAGATAGCTCACATAGATCAGCCACAACACCAGCGTCGAGGTCAGACGAATGTCTCCCGGCGCCCACCAGATGCCCCACACCGGCCGCGCCCAGATGGGGCCGGTAATCAGAACGATGGTGCAGAAGACAACGCCTACCTCCGCCGCAGTCACCGCGAGCACGTCGAGATCCTGCCCGGGGAAGTACCTTCCGACCACGAAATAAAGAGCGGCAATGATCAGCGCCGTGGTGGCGACTGAACTGGGATACATCCCGACGGGCAACTGCTGCCGCACCTGCGGGATAAACGGCGCAATGACCCCAACGATTCCGAGCGCAATCACAACCCACTTTGCGGCGCGCTGCGTGGACGGTTTCGCATTGGCCAGGTATTCCACCGAAGCGATGAAGTTGATAAAGAACAGCAGGAAAGCCGTCCACGCCGAAGGCACGTGATAGTAAATAATGCGGTAAACATCGCCCTGCAGAGCGTCCGTAGGGGCGACCCACAGAGCCTGATAGAAGGCATAGACGAGCAAAAGCGCCGTCAGAACTGAGAGGATGGGGAAGGCCTTTTTCATTCCGCTTGCAACACCGTTTCAAACAAGGCCAGACAAGCTGTAGTAAACACCACATCGTAGGTGAGAAGCAATACGATGAAAAAGTGGGCGGAATCTTCTCCGGTGAGAATGTTCGTGGTAGCGGCGACCATGCTGATTACCGCCGGAATCGAAACCGGAAACAACAGCAGAGGCAGCATCAGCTCGCGGCTGCGCGTGCGCAGCGACATGGCGGCGAAAAATGTTCCGTTCACTACCAGCGCCCACGTTCCCAGCAGCGCCACGGGAATCAACTGCCACGCCGGGCCGAGGACGCGCAAGTTGTAAAAGATCACGAACAGAGGCGCCATCAGTGCTTCCAGAAGGCTGACCATGATGAAGTTCCCGAGCACTTTCGCCAGAAACAATGCAGTCGCCGGAGCCGGAGACACGCGGTAGGCATCGAGCACCTGGTTGCGCAGCTCCCGCGCCCAGGTCTGGTTCAGAGCAACCACCGCTGCAAATAGGAACGCCACCCAAACCAGACCGCCGACAATGTGGCGCGATTCTTCCGCCAGCGGGTCGAAAGAAAAAACAAAGATCACCACCACCAGCAGAGAAAAAAATAGCATGGCGTTGAGCGCATCCTTGGAGCGCCACTCCAGGCGAATGTCTTTGGCCAGCGTCACCAGCGTGATCGACCAGAAGGAGGTCATGGTTCCACCGCCCGGTCGAGATCACGGACCAGACGATGCGTCCGGTCTATAATTTGCCCGGCCTGCATCCACACAAATTCGTCGGCCACGCCTTCGAGCAGCGCAGCCTGGTGCGTGACCACAAAAATAGTTTTGCCCGCATCGCACATGCCCTTGAGCAGGCCAACCATTTCCCGCGCCGAGTGCGCATCGACGTTCGAAAACGGCTCATCCAGCAACAGAATTTTCGGATCGTGCAGAATCGCCCGCGCCAGCGACATCCGCTGCCGCATGCCTTGCGAATATTTTCCTACCGGCCGCGACAATTCGGGCTCGAGCCCGACGGCCTGAATCACCTGCCGGCAGCGGCCGTCGCCGGCAATCTCGTAGAGGCGGGCAAAGTAGCGCAGGTTCTCCATACCGCTCATCTCGTCGTAAAGCAGGGAGGGATGAGCCATGTAACCGATCTCGCGGCTGGCATCGCGCGGATTCCTGCCCAGGATGGAAATCTCGCCGCGCGTGGGATGCGCCAATCCCGCCAGCGCGCGCAACAGAGTCGTCTTCCCTGCTCCGTTGTCGCCGAGAATCACGTGGAACTTGCCGGCATCAAACTCGGCACTGACTCCGCGCAGCGCCGCGAATCGTCCGAACTGCTTGACCAGATTCCTGACCGCGATGATTCCGGCCGGGGCCGCGGTTTTGGACGCGCTCGCATTCATGGGATCAAAGTGGAAAGGTAGAAGATAGCGAAAGCCTGCGGCGAAGTCGAGCGCGGGTAGCCACTGTACCCCGAGCGCAGCGAGGGATGACAAGCGTCTCTTGACACCGTGTTTCGCTAGTGTGTCCCGCTAGTTCGAAGCCACGGCCGGTTGAGAACCGGTCTGTACCTGCGTCATGCTCTTGGGCGGTTCGTTGGATGGCGCCCCGTTAGCGGGAGTGCCGGGCTGTTGCGGCGCATACTTCGAAGCGCATTTGGCCTGCAACGCCTTGGCATGAAAGACGCCGTCGCGGCCGAAGCTGCCGTCGGCCAGCGCCTGCGAGTCGTCTTTGAAAGTATCAGGAGGCGCTTCCGTTCCGGTGTAATCCACCGAGAGCAACTGATCCTGCTCCATCAGCACAAACTCTACGTGGGTTCCGGTGCGCTTGATCGAGCCTGGCTGCACATTCCCCGCGACCCGCAAGCGTTTGGAGTAAGCGCCGTTCCCCATCTTGTGCAACTCGCTGATGGTCACGTAGTAGCTCTTGCTGTCCTGAACCCCCGTATAAGCGAGGTAGCCGAGCAGGAAAAGAATCAACAGCGTGGCCCCGCCAAATTTTAGATAAGTCTTGCCCTGGCTCGACATAAGCAATCACCCACTGGAGCAAACTCGCGACCACTAAGACCATACGCGACGCCCCGGCCAGAATCAAGATTCCCAAAAGTGCCCCCTTGGGTGGCGCATCGTCTCAGGCCGCGGCCAAGCTGGCCAGGAAGAATGAAATGGTCGCTACGACCGAAGAATTTCCACAGCCCTCATGTGACATCTGACCTTGCGCCCAGAATCGAAGTTGCGCGATCATGGTCGAGGCAGTGACGGTCCATAGAGATCGAATCACGCGAGCCTAAGTCATTTGTTCTCTAGATTTTGGTATCTAAGTTCTTTGACAACAAGATTTTGCGAAATCTGTTTTCCGAAACCCGCGCCAGACAGGGCTTCCGGCGGTATCCAAAATAAAAAAAATCACCCAAGATCCGATCCGCACGCCAATAGGCTGTTACCGCAAGATGCGCGCCGAACTTTATTTTGGAGCAGAAATCCACACCCGAACCAGTCCGCGTACTCACCAGGAAAGCAACGAAGGAACAGAGAAGCGGAACTAAGAGCTGAAAGCTAGAAGCGAGAAGCTAGAAGCTATAAGCGAGAAGCCAGAACCAGCCTCACTCCGCTAAAATGAAAGCAGTCCTACAATCCCATGATCCATCCCTGGCACGATGTAACTCCCGGCGACAAGCTCCCGCACGAATTCGATTGCGTGATCGAGATCCCGTTCGGATCAAGCGTGAAGTATGAACTCGACAAAGCGAGCGGCCTGATCAAGCTCGATCGCATTTTGTATTCCGCGGTTTACTATCCCGCGAACTATGGTTTCATTCCGCAGACTCTGGCCGAAGACGACGATCCGCTTGATGTTCTCGTGCTCTGCCAGGAGACCGTGGTGCCGCTCACCATCATCCACGCCCGCGCCATCGGGCTGATGACCATGATCGACGCCGGCAAGCAGGATCACAAAATCATCGCCGTCGCCACCGAAGATCCCGAATTCAACTCCTACCACGAGGCCGCGGAAATGCCGCCGCACCGCCTGCTCATGCTGCGGCGCTTCTTTCAGGATTACAAACAGCTTGAGGGCAAAGCCGTTGAAGTAGACGAGATACGCCCCGCGACCGAAGCCTATCCCATCATCCTCGATGCATTGCATCGCTACAGTGAGCAACGCCGCAAAGGCTTCAAGGCGCCGGGAAAGCACTGAGCCGCTCGTGCCTCTTGCGAACCCTTCCGGGAAAGCCCGTCAGCAGCCGTAAGTCTCCCGAAAGTCCGGACTTAAAGCTGGCCATGTCCTGCGGTAACTTCCCCTTGCCGACGCCGCACTCTAGAATCCACCGAGTCGAAACTTCCGGGCCTGGGTTCATTATTAACGAAGTTCATTCTGCCAAGATGGCACTTGAGGAGACTATGAAGACTGTACGACATTGCGCCGTACTCGCGTTTATCGTTGCTCTTTGCGCCGCATTCACCTTCGCCGACGAACCAGGAAGGCATCCGGCATACCTGCATGCGCTCACCGACTTGCGGCACGCACGCGCCCACCTGGAGAACCCGGCGCTCACCCATCACATGGACAAAGAAGAAGAGCACGCCATTGATGAGATCGACAGAGCCATCGGAGAGATCAAGAACGCTGCGATTGATGATGGCAAGAATCTGACCGATCATCCTCCGGTGGATGCCGGGATGGACCGCGCCGGCCGCTTTCACCGCACGCTGGAGTTGCTCGACAAGGCGCATAACGATATCGCCCGCGAGGAAGATGATCCCTCGGTGCGCGGTCTGCGGGATCGCGCTCTTCACCACATCGACGAAGCCCACCGCATCGTCGATCACCTGATCATGCAGAACCACTACTAGACAAGAGGAGATTCCGCATCTCCGGTGGACGGAAATCCACCGGGGTGAGAGAAGGCCCGGCATTTCGCCGGGCCTTCTCTCTTCTTTCTCCCTTCTTTTCTGGGGCTCGGCTCCGGTTTTAAAGAAACCAACTGTTCAGTGATTTTTCTATTGACTTAACATCAGTCCAGTGAAAACGTGGCGAACGTCGCTCGTGCGACACGCATGTTAGCAGCGGCTCGCGGAGGGACTTATGACCGATGCACATTCTGCGCGGAGTCTGGAAGTGGGGCACGGCTATCGGTGGCTAACGGCAGCAGTCTCGCTGTTAGTGGGCGCGGCGTTCTTCGGACTTTGGTTCTGGCTGCTCCCGCAGTGGCTCGGTTTCACGGTGGAAACGGCAGGCGCGGCGCGCTGGCGATGGCTGGCGGCGATTCCGTCGGTACTGGGGTTTGCCGTTGCCTTGCGTTGCGTATGGGACTTCGGATGGACCGGACGCGGCACGCCAGCCCCAATTGCTCCGCCGCAACGCCTGGTTGTCGTTGGTTTCTACCGCTACGTGCGCAACCCGATGTACGTGGGCTTCGCCGCGGGATGGATCGGGCTGTGGGTGATTTTTGGACATCCCGATCCCAGAGTGATTGGCGCCGTCGCGGCGGTTGCTCTTGGCGTGCATCTGTTTGTTGTGTTCTACGAAGAGCCCACGCTGCGGCGGAAGTTCGGGGCAGCTTACGAAGAGTACTGCCGCAACGTTCGGCGCTGGTGGCCGCGGCTGAGCGGTTGGGATCAACCGCGATGACCGTGATAGGGACAGCCGAGAGCCCTACCCCTGAGCGAAGTCGAAGGGGCAGCTGTCCTTGCAATTCAAACGAAGGCTAAAGCCACTGTTGACTTGAATAGTATTAACGGCGCGGCTTGAAGCCGCGCCCTTTCAAAATACGGCGGCCTCTTCGATCTACCAGACGTGGCAGGCGTTCTCGGCCACCATCGGCTGCCCGGCCTTGCATCCCCAAGCCTTCTGGAACTCCGGCATGTTTTGCACCACGCCGTCCACGCGGTATTTCCCAGGTGAGTGAGGGTCGGTGACCGCCCATACGCGGGACTGTTCAGGACGCACTTTCTCACACCATACCCGTCCGAATCCCAGGAAGAAGCGTTGCTCGGGCGTGTAACCGTCAATCTTCTGACCTTCTTTTCCAGTTTTGTCCTCGGCGATCTTGTGCTCGAGCGCGCTCAGCGCGATGCGTGCGCCGCCGTTGTCAGCCGTGTTCTCACCCAGCGTAAGACGGCCGTTCAACTTAACGTCATCGACGGCGACGAAGTTCGAGTACTCGTCGGCCACGCAACTGACTCGTTTCTCGAATTCCTTGCCGTCCTGCTCCGTCCACCAATCGTGCAGATTGCCTTGCGGGTCGAACTTGCGCCCTTGGTCGTCGAAGCCGTGAGTGAGTTCGTGACCAATGACCAAGCCAATGCCGCCAAAGTTAACGCCGTCGTCCATGGCGTTATCAAAGAACGGCGGCTGCAGGATGCCCGCGGGAAATACGATTTCGTTATACGACGGGTTGTAATACGCGTTTACCGTCGGCGGAGTCATGCCCCACTCCTTGCGGTCGAGCGGCTTGTCAATCTTGGCAATCTCACGTTTCGACTCGAATTCGTTTGCCCGAGCCACATTGCCCAACAGGTCGTCGCGCTTGATCACCACGGAACTGTAGTCGCGGTACTTGTCGGGATAGCCGATCTTGTTGCGAATGGCGTCGAGCTTCACCTTGGCCTGCTTTTTCGTTTCGTCGCTCATCCAGGAGAGATCGTGAACATCTTCAGCCAGCGACGCCTCGAGAGCATCCACCATCTTGAGCATGCGCTGCTTGGCTTCCGCACTGAAGGCGACTTCCACGTATTTCTGCCCCAGCGCCTCACCCAGTTCGCGATCGGTGAGGGTGACGCAGCGCTTCCAGCGCGCCTGAATTTCCTTCTGGCCGTTGAGATTCTGCTGGAACTTGAAGTTGGCTTCGACGAATGGCTCCGAGAGCCATGGGGACGCAGCGTTGAGCACATGCCAAGTCACGTAGGTCTTGAGCGAGTCCAGAGATTCTGCTTCCAGAACGCCGTTCACCTGCTTGAAGAAATCAGGATTCGGTACGTTAAGCTGGGTGAAGTTTGGCGCGCCCACGGCAATGAAGTAGCGGTTGAGATAGAAATTCGGTCCCAGCGCGACCGCTTCGTCGCGGCTCATTTTGTGATCCAGGTTCTTGGGGTCGCGGCGCGCCGTGCGGTCCATCGCAGCCTTCGCCAGCGAAGTCTCAATGCGCAGCACAGTCTGCGCCGAATCGGCCGCCTGCTGCGGCGTCTGGCCGGCCAGCGAAAACGTCTGGGTGACATACTCCACCAGGTGCTGCCGCATCTCCTTCATTTTCGCGCTGTCGTCTTTGATGTAATAGTCGCGGTCGGGCAAGGAGAGGCCGCCCTGATCGATGTAGGCGATCACCTGATCCGCATTGTGGAGATCGGAGTTGGAATAAAAATTGAACAGCGGACTGGGGCCGGCCAGATGCACATGCGCGATCTCTTCGATCAGCGCACCCTTGTCTGGTACCGCAGCGATGCGGTCGAGCTCCGGCTGAAGCGGGAAGATGCCTTTTGCGTCCACCGCTTTTTCGTCCATGCAGGAGCCGTAGAGATCTCCGATTTTCTGATCGACCGCGTCGCGGCCCGCGCCGCCAGCCGCCGCCTTCTCCAGAATGTCGTGCTCGATGCTGCGATTGCGTTCGCGAACTTCCATGAAGCCGCCCCATCGCGACTGGTCAGCAGGAATCTCGGCGCTCTTGATCCAGTTCCCGCAGGCGTACTGGTAGAAATCCACGCAGGGATCAACGCTCTTGTCGATGGTATCGAGACTCGAACCATAAGCAGGCTTGGTGGGGGAAGTGGCGGTGGAAGATGTTTGAGCGAAGCCGAAGACACTTGTTAGAAGCAGAACGACCGGAAAGAACTGGGACACTCGCATACGAAACTTCTCCTTTTTAAGGACGGCTGAGATTTTAGGCCCGCCAATCCGTATGGGCAAGCGGCGCAACAGCGGCAGTGCGGCTCCAATTCCGGTCGGCTGTTGAACATTAGACGATTCAACATTAGAAACGCACTGAGGATAGTAGGAAACATTAGACATACCTTCGACGAAAATCCTGCGCGTTGAGCTGCGAATGCGCTGCCCCAAAGCCGGAAAACAGGCCAATTCGTTGAAAAACATTCTTTGCGAACTGGACCCGGGTTTGCTCCCGTTAAGTCAGGCCGGATGAACTTTCCTCCGGCGCAACCCGCGACTGCCGGTCTCTCTGCTGCAGCGCCAACTCGACAGGAATTGAATGAAACGATATTTGACCGGAGCCGAGGTACTGATTCTTACCCTTGCGTTATTGCCGGCAGGCCGGCTTGCCGCCCAGAGCAAGGATTTCGACAAGATCGCGCCTGAATCGCTTCCGTCTGCGCCCACGGAGACAACCTCCACACCCGCCGCCACAAAGCCGAAGAGGGTGTTCGATAAAAAGTTTTTCGTGGTCATGGGCGCGCTCGGCGGAGCCGAGAGTTTCCGCTTCACCAGCCGTCAGCTCGTGCTGAGCCATGAGTACGACGCCGGTGCTCCCTGGGTCACGCGCCCGCCGGCAAACCAGCCCGTCATGGCCAGAGGCTTGGCGCTTTTTGCTGCAGAATTTCTGGTTACCTACGAACTTAAGAAGCCGCACTCCTGGCTGACCGGAGACCGCATCATCCGGCGGCTTTGGTGGGCCTATCCCGCAGCGATGACCGCCATTCACATCAAGAATGCGGTGGGCAACGTTCGCACCCAAGGGCCGGGAGGTTGCACCTCGATCGAATGCGCTGAGCAAATGCAGTGACACGGCATTCTTCCGGCACGTCCGGGTTATAATCGGGGCCAGTAGAATCCAGACGAAAGCTGGCTCCGACACATGACCCCAATGAACGGCGATTCCGGCAATGGCGGTAATGGCCACGGCGTCCCTAAGCCGCGTGCTGAGTGGCTGGCGCAGCGCAAGCGGGCGAACGCTGACGGCAACTTCTCGCAAATGCACTACGCGCGTCAAGGCGCGGTCACGGAAGAGATGGGTTACATCGCGCACCGCGAAAAGATTTCGCCGGAACTGGTGCGCGACGAAGTGGCCCGCGGCCGCATGATTATTCCCGCCAACATCAATCATCCGGAACTGGAGCCGATGGCGATCGGCGTGGCGTCGCTGTGCAAGATTAACGCCAACATCGGCAACTCAGCGGTCACTTCCGAAGTAAATGAGGAGCTGAAAAAGCTGCACACCGCCGTGCATTACGGCGCCGACACCGTGATGGATCTCTCGACCGGCGGCAACATTCATGAAATTCGCGAAGCGATTCTGCGGCATTCTCCGGTTCCCATCGGCACGGTGCCGATTTACGAAGCCATTGCACGCGTGAAACGCGTGGAAGATCTGAACGCCGAAGTCATGCTTGAAGTAATCGAAGAGCAGGCCGCGCAAGGCGTGGATTATATGACGATTCACGCCGGAGTGCTGATCCAGTATCTGCCGTTAATTTCCAAGCGCATTACCGGCATCGTGAGCCGTGGCGGCGCAATTCTCGCGCAGTGGATGGCTTACAACCACAAGCAGAATTTCTTGTACGACCGTTTCGACGACATCTGCAAGATTTTCAAGAAGTATGACGTCAGCTTTTCGCTGGGAGACGGCCTGCGTCCCGGCTGCGTGGCTGACGCCAGCGATGAAGCCCAGTTCGCCGAATTGCGTACGCTTGGCGAGTTAACAAGAAAAGCCTGGCAGCACGACGTGCAGGTGATGATCGAAGGCCCCGGCCACGTCTCCATGGACAAGATCAAAGAGCAGGTCGAGAAAGAAGTCGAACTCTGCTACGAGGCGCCCTTTTATACTCTAGGCCCGCTGGTCACCGACATCGCTCCCGGCTACGACCACATTACGTCGGCCATCGGCGCGGCCATGATCGGATGGTACGGCGCGGCCATGCTTTGTTACGTTACGCCGAAAGAGCATTTAGGATTGCCGAACGAGAAAGACGTGAAGGACGGCATCATCGCCTACAAGATTTCCGCCCACGCCGCCGACATCGCCCGCGGACGCCCCGGCGCCCGCGACCGCGACGACGCCCTCAGCTATGCCCGCTACAAATTCGATTGGGAAAAGCAGTTCGCGCTCTCACTCGATCCCGAAACCGCGCGTTCGATGCACGACGAAACCTTGCCCGACGACTTCTACAAAGAGGCAGCCTTCTGCTCCATGTGCGGCCCGAAATTCTGCTCGATGAATTATTCGTCGAAGGTGGACGAATACAACAAACAGGTGCACGGCATCGAGAAGAAGGATTATTCGGAACTGGTGGAGCGGCTGGTTTCGATTAAGTAAAGCACGCACTTGAACACCCCGAAGCGAGGCCTATGGATCACCACGAGGCAGTCCGGAAATTTGAACATTTGATGTTGAAAGAGGCCGATCACGCGCGTGAAGTAGCGACGGAACTCGAGGCCCTGGCGCCGATCCTGACGACCGAGAATTCCCGTCAGCTCGCGCAGTTGCAAATCAAGGCGAGCCACAGGCAAGCGAAAGAGTTTCGCGAATTGGCAGAGAAGGTCAAAGAGAAATAGTGCTGGATAAGTCGGATCCACCAGAGCTATGTGCTATATCAGGTTGGCAGCGAAAATCGGCTACTGGATCGTTGCTGCTGGTTTCAGTCTGTGGTATGGAAAATATGCTTTCGATGCACTAGAAGTAAGCGAAGAAGACAAGAATAAGATCTCCAGGAATCCCTCTCTTAGATGGCACCAGCGCTGGCTAAACTTTCTGGGCTCCTTCGTTGGCTGGTGCCTGGGTTACATTGCTCTTCAGCACATATACCCGGGCTACAAACTCGCGGCGAGCGATGCCATTGTGTTGTTTGTAGCCTTTGTAGGCATGACCGGACACCTTCCTTACGTCGTTAAATACATATGGAAGTGGAAGTTTCCGTGGGATGGAGAGTAAGGAAAGTCGTCGCCTTCGGCCATCGTTACCCCAACTAGGGAGGAGTCCTTGAAGAAACTGGCGATCGGTCTTCTTCTTACTGCCTCGTGCTTCGGGCAGGGCGCCCGGCAGTATTACAAAGAGATCTACGACGCAGGCGGACTCGACAACATGGCGGACGGATACGTCTGCTTCGATGACGATCACAAATTGGAGACCTTCTTCATCTTCGGCGAAAGCAAGACTATCCGCGAGTTCATGATCGCCGACGGAACCTTCAGTAAAATGAGCCCAGACTTGCAGCGGAAGCTCAAGAAAGATTTCCTTATCGTTCGGGGATACGACAAGGGAGTGCCGATTGGCGAGGAGGATTTTTATGACCGAGATGGAAGTTCATGGGTGGGAGAAGAATTCGTGCTTTCAAAAGAACCAAAGACATTCGGAAGAATGAGATTCAACATCACCTGGGAAACCCTTCGATACAAGCGCTCGGTGGAAGTTCTTAAGCCTGATGAGAGTTTCAGCGGCCAGTACGCGAGATACGGGAAGTGTGAACAGGTTTCTCCTGAGATCCGTCAGCATGGGCACCACTAGCCGGGCGCCCCGCTTCCCGCTTCTCTTGCGAGAACTGGGACTTTTCAAAAACACCGACAACCGAGACAATGCGGGCGTATCCTATGGGAATGGCTGTGAACTGGATCGAACTCGCGCAAAAGATGGCCGAGGCAGCCCGCGCGCGAGTGGCCGCCGATCGAAAACGGCTGCGGGAAATTCTCGCCGAACGGCAGCGGAAGCAAGCCCCGGCGCAGCCCTCCTCTCACTCGAAGTGACCCAACCCAGACTTACTCTTGTCGCTGGAGCAAACGGTTCCGGGAAGACCACACTGACCTCAGACGAAAGGTTCTTTCGAGAGATCCCGCTTCTTGATCCTGACAGCATTGCCAGAACGCTGCAGTCGAGTGTGCCCTCGACTTTCCCCATTGCAGCAGCGCGACACGTCCTAAAATCCACAAAGGAACACATCAACCGAGGCGAGAGCTTCGCCGTTGAAACCACGCTGGCCGGAAAACACTATCTGCAGATGATGGTTGACGCGCGAATTCATGGTTTCGAGATCGTGTTGGTCTACATCGGGACCGAAAATGTTGAGATCAACCTGGCTCGAATCAGAAATCGAGTGCTCGCGGGTGGCCACGATGTTCCGGAAAGCGATGTCCGTCGGCGTTACCAGCGAAGCTTCGAGAATTTTCCGACAGCGATCGAGCGCGCCGATCACACGATTCTGTTCGACAACTCAACCGAAGAGGGCTACCGGCTTGTCGCGGTCCTCGGGCAGTCCGGAAGTCAGTGGTTCGAGCCCGTTCCAGCTTGGGTAAAGGCAAGCCAGAGCTAGACCGGGCGTCTGCTCGCGTGCACACCCTGAGAATTCTATTGGATTTGAACCGTCGGCACTTGCTCTTCACGCCCAGAATGGCAACTGTCGCCGGATCGCGTGAAGATGGGAGCGAATTTCCATTGCGCCGCCCACCAATTCCAGCCTACGATAAACTTATGGCGAAGGTGAAGAAGTTCGAACTCGAAAGTCCTGCTCCCATCCTCGACGAGGAAGACGAGGAAACCCTCGCCGCCATCGACGAAGGTATTCGGGATGCCAAAGCTGATCGAACCGTTCCCGCCGAAGAAGTCCGCAAGCGGTTGCCTAAGTGGATTACCGCCTCCTCTACACGCAAAGGGCGCTGAACGATTTTGCCGAAATCGTCGGCCACATAGCCGAAGACGACGCAGAGGCAGCTTCCCGCTTCGGCGGCTCTTTGCTGGACCACGTTGATCTGCTGGCCCGCTTTCCGCGCATGGGCAGCATCATCCACGAACGGGCGCGAGTTCGGAAACTGCTGCACAGCCCTTTCCTGATTTACTACCGAGTGGACGAACATAAGCGTGAGATCGAGATTCTTCACTTCCGCCACAGCGCACGAAAGCCACCGCGATCCGAACTCCGGGCGTAGGTGAACGGTCTGCGCGGCTTACGGACTGGAATCGAAAAAATTCACAGGGGGCATGTGACATCCAACCTTGCCTCCGGCACAAAGTAAGCGGATTATTGTCAAGGCGGAGGCGGTATAGACAAATACTACGACAGAGGACCCAACTCCTTTGTCCTCTAGATTTTGATCTCTAACTTATTTGACATGAAGATTTTGCAGACACTTTTTGCAGACCCCGCGCCGGTCAAGGCATTCAGAGGGTGGGGGAGGGGGGGTATCCATGAAAAGCCTGGATTTTCCCGGAATGAACCCGCCTGAAGATCGCCGTTCGAGGGTGATTCCAGAGTATTTTCTCGCGGATTTTCCACAGCGATATTTGGCAGTTTAGTTATGGAAGTCGGCGACGCCGTCCCACACCAACTGGACGGCGATGGCGAGAATCAGAAAGCCGAAGATCTTGTTGATGGCTCCGACAGCGTTGGGTCCCAACCGGCGCACCAGCGGCCCTCCCAACCAGAAGAAAAGAAGAACAGTCAGCGCAATCGCGGCGATGCCGATCACCATCCCCAAAATAAGAAGCGGCGCTATCCACGTTGGCCGCGAGCGCCATGACTACGCCGATGGCTCCTGGGCCTGACATCAGCGGCATGGCGAGGGGAGTCAGAGAAATGTCCTCTTTGCCTTGCGCCTCGTGGCTCTCCTCCGGCGTGATGCGCGCATGAGAAGTGACCATACCCCAGGCAGTATTGGCAACGATCAATCCTCCGGCAATTTTCAGGACGGGCAGCGAGATGCCGAAGAAATGCAGCACGAAGCGACCGAAAAACAGAAACGTAACCAGAATGACGAACACCCAGAGACCGGTCTTCAGTGCGGTGTTCCGGCGTTCCTGGGCAGTCCAGGAAGACGTCATGCTGAAGAAGATGGGAATTCCGCCGAAGGGATCGACGATGGGAAACAACGCGAGAAACGTGGCCACCGCCGAGTGCGGCAGGGTGCGCAGAAATTGCCCAAGTGCGTGGGTGGAGGTCATGAGATCAGTTGGATTTGAACGGGTTGAAGATCTCTACCCCGAGGCGCTTGAAATCCTTTTCGTCTCGGGTAGCGACGCTGAACCCGTGGACTCTGGCGGTCGCCGCGATCATAGCATCCTCCCGCAGCGCGTCGGGCTTCCCGGCCATCAGGCGCGACCACTCCCGGAAACAAGCTGGATCCATTGACACAAAGGCGAACGACATCTCCACGGAGGTGAGCCAAGACTCGATCTCGCGGGCCTTGGCGGGGTCCCGTGCGCGCGTCAACTCCACGCCGGCTTGCAATTCTCCCATTGTCACCGCCGAAAGAAAAATCTGCTCGACAGCAAGGGTCTCCAGCCAAGCCACAACCGCCCCGTGAGGCTTGGTCTTGCGCAGTTCGGAAATCACGTTTGTGTCCAGCAGATAGCGAATCACTTGAAATCCGGGTGGCTGAAATCAGTGGGCCGCCGACGTGCCCACCTGACCCGCTTGGGAAGAACAATGTCAAATCGGGGTCCCGGAGCGAGGAGTAATTCTTTGATGTTGGGTCGCCTTGCCTCTTGCATTCGGCGCCACTCCGCAATCGGCACAAGAACGGCGGCTTCGACCCCGCGGCGCGTCACCACTTGCGGCCCTTTCTTGAGCGCCGCGTTGAGGAATTCGCTGAAACGGGACTTTGCCTCTTGCAGTTGCCAGGAACTCACCGCTTCACCTCTCAGGCAATTATATGACTAGTCAGATGACTAGTCAAATATCAACGATATTCTTCCAACACCTTGGCCGCGCGCTCGAGCGCTGCCGTCAAAACTGCCAACTGCTGGCGGGCCCGCTCCGCGTCGCCCTTGTCGAGAGCCTCATTCACTCCCGGAATCACCACCGCGGCGTACCCCGTGTATTCGCCCGGAGCGTAAATCGCATGGCGGAACCAGGGACGGTGCGGCAGCCCCTCAGGAACAAGAAGAGCACGCTCAGCGCCGCGCAGCGCTTGATTCAACCGCGCGGGATCTCGCGGCGGATTCTTCTGCTTCGCTGCAATCCTCGCCCCGGCATCCTGAAAATGTTTCGCTGCCGCGGTCACTGCATTCAGATCGAGCCCATGCTCGCCGAATTTACTCTCAGCCTTTTTTCTGGCCTCATCGAGGTAGACAGCAATCTCCTTTCCATATTCTTCATAGTCGTAGGGCAGCACGTCGGCATCCGCCATGCGCAGTGCCTCCAGGCCGAAGACTCGCGCCATCTGCTGCTCGTAAACGAAATCGGGATCACCAAACTTTGTGAACCAGGCAAAATTATCGAACACCGAGTGATACACGCCATACGGTCCGCCGGAACTGATGTCGCCGGAAGGCACGCCCAAGTGCTGCTGGAACGCGCTGTAGTCGGAGCCGCTGCCGAGGTCGCCGACCTGCACATCGCCGTTGGCAGGGGCAGCGGGCTTGCGGCGCGATTCGCTGCTCGCTTCCGCGGGCGACTGAGGCTGATCAGACTTCTGCCACTGTTCGTAGACAGTCCCACCTTTGGGACTGGGCACGGCCTTGGTGACATCACGCAAAAACTGCTTCAGGCTGGGAACGGCCGAGGCGCTGAACTTCGGCCCAGCGACCGCAACATCCATGTTGAAATACGCAGCGGCACTGCCCAGTTCGGATTCATGCTGCTCAGCCCATTCGGTGGAACCGATCAGCCCTTCTTCTTCGCCATCCCAACTGCCGAAAATCATGGTGCGCTTCGGCTTCCAACCTGACTTCAGCAACTCGCCGACACCGTGCACGGATTCAAGCATTGCCGCCGTACCGCTGTTCGGGTCGACCGCGCCATACACCCACGCGTCGCGGTGATTGCCGGCGACAACCCATTCGTCGGGAAACTCGCTGCCGCGGACGCGGCCGATCACATCCCAGAGAGTGCGGAACTGATAATCCTGCTTGAGATGCATCTTCACGCGCACCGGTCCGGGTCCCACGTGGTAGGTGAAAGGAAGCGAACCCTGCCACTCGCGGGGCGAGTCGGGCCCGCCCAGATTTTGCAGAATGGGCGATGCATCGTGATAGGAGAGCGGTGTCACCGGAATCCTTGGCATCTGCGCCGACTGCTCGGGAGAGATGCGCTTGCTGTCGGGCAACGACGGCAGCGATGCAATTCCCGGTGTTGTCGGATCGCCGGGGAATTCAAACATGTAGCCAACCGATCCGCGTTGCACGCCGGTATCAGGCCGCCACGGGCCTTCGGGATACTTATCGCCGCGCCGCCAGCCGTCGTCGAACGGGTCGGAGTAGATGAGCACTCCTGCCGCGCCATGTTCTTGCGCGATGAATTCTTTCACCCCGCGGAAATTCTGGCCGTAGCGAACGAGGACGATTTTGCCGCGAACGTCGATCTTCAGCTTCTCCAGTTTCTCGAAATCTTCTGGCGTGCCGTAGTTGGCGTAGACGACATCCGCCTCAGCATCCCCTGACGGAGACATGCCGTTGAAGGGCGTGACGACGCGCGGATCGTTGTCGTAGGGATCGCCCTCGACGTGCTCGCGCGTGGGCCCGTGCATTTCGACTCCGGCGGGCGCGGTGATGTCGACGCTGATTTCCGAGGGATAGTTAAGCCACGCCTTGTACTCGACGATCTCGGTGTCGAGGCCAGCGGCGCGAAATCTTTCCGCCACATAGTCTGCTGTGGCCTTGTCCTCGGGCGTGCCGGCCATGTGCGGCGCCTGAGTCAGGGTGCGCAGATGTTCTTTCGCCAGCTTGGGATCGGGCACGGCGATGAAGCGGGCCTCGGCGGCGTTTTCGGCAGTGGCATCGCGAAAACCGAAAATGGGTTGAGCACCGGAGGAAGGCTGCGGCCCATGACCGCTGACAATGATCGGCAGACAGCAAAGCAGGACGACTGAAGAAAGAAGTACCGCTGAAAAGAATCGCATTGGGCACCCGTGGTGAAAGTAAGTAAGGTAGCACAACGGGTGCTACGCTAGACAGATGAAGCGTGCACGCAAGACTTTCAAACCTCTCAAGATCACTGCGAGAAGAAATAGTGGGCTCTCAGACGTGAGCGCGAATCACGACTACTATTTCGCATTGGACCCCCAAGCAATTCATGGAGAACCCGCACGAGAGGTGCGAAAAACTACCGGACCTGCCCGGTCCCGAAAATCTCGTATTTTGCAGAAGTGAGTTCAGCGAGCGCGAACGGACCGCGGCAGTGCAGCTTTTGCGTGCTGATGCCTATTTCGGCGCCGAAACCGCGGCAGTGCAGCTTTTGCGTGCTGATGCCTATTTCGGCGCCGAAACCGAACTCCGCGCCATCGGTGAAGCGGGTGGAAGCGTTCCAGTAGACTGCGGCGGAATCTACTGCGCGCAAAAACTTGCGGGCGTTCGCTTCATCGCGGGTCACGATGGAATCAGAATGCTTCGTGGAATAGCGGTTGATGTGGGCAATCGCATCGTCAACGCTTGCCACCACGCGAACCGCTATGCACAGGCGCAGATACTCTTCATACCAGTCCTGTTCGGCGGCTGGCGTAATGTTTAATCCAGCGCCTAAGCTGCGGGATTTTCCGTCTCCCCGAACTTCGACTCCGGCTTCGATCAGCTTCTTCGTGATTCGCGGGATATATTCCGCCGCGATCCGTTCATGCACCAGCAGCTTCTCCGCGGCGTTGCACACCGATGGGCGCTGGGTTTTGGCGTTGATCACGATTGCATCGGCCATGTCGAAATCGGCGGATTCGTCGATGAAGATGTGGCAATTCCCTGCCCCGGTTTCGATCACGGGCACGGCGGAGTTCTCAGTGACGAATGCGATTAATTCCGCGCCGCCGCGCGGAATGATGACATCCACGAGCCCCCGCGCCTTGATGAGTTCCTGCACCGACTGCCGTGTGCTTGAATCGAGCAGTTCGATTGCGCCTTCAGGCACTCCTGGCACAGCGGCTAGAATCTCTGCCAGGCGCTGATTGCTGCGAGCCGCTTCTTTGCCGCCGCGCAGAACGATTGCGTTTCCGGTTTTCAGGGCGAGCACGGCGGTATCTACGGTGACGTTCGGGCGGGATTCATAAATGATTCCGACCACGCCCAGCGGCACGCGCACTTTGCGAATGCGCAGGCCGTTTGGGCGGGTCCACTCGGCCAGCGTTTCTCCAATTGGATCGCCGAGCGCCGCGACTTCGCGAACACCTTGGGCCATTTCCTTGATCCGCTGCGGAGTCAACAGCAAGCGGTCTCGCATGGCGCCTTCGAGGCCGGAGCTTTCCACATCTTCGTGGTTGGCCGCGAGAATCGCTTGCGCGTGAGCTTCGAGCGCGTCTGCGATCGCCAGCAGTAATGCGTTCTTCTCCTCGGTTGATAGCAGTGCGAGCTGAGCAGCGGCTGCGCGCGCTTGCAGCAGCTTTTCCTGTGTGGAAGCCGAGTTGGCAATGGTCGCTGTCATCAGACTTAGTTGTTACTTGCCTCGTTCCTGCCGGGGAGGAAAATAGGTTCCTATCCTGCGTTGCATGCCCAGTGTGATCCCCTGCGGATGGCGGCCGTTCACGATGGCCACGCGGACGCCGCCTTCGCTCGCAAGCGTTGCGGCGCGCAGCTTGGAAATCATGCCTCCGCGTCCCAACGCGCTCTTGCCATTGCACTGCGCTTCCAGCGCAGGAGTCAGTTTGCGCACCACGCGCTGCAGTTTGGGCTTCTTGCGTCCGTTCGGGACAAGTAAGCCATCGACGTTGGTCAACAGCAACAACCAGTCGGCTCTCACGGCGGTAGCGAGCAGCGCGCTCAGCTCGTCGTTGTCGCCGAAAGCACCTTCCAGTTCGCGGACGCTGACGCTGTCATTTTCATTCACGATCGGCACCACGCCGAGCGCCAGCAGTTCGGCGAGCGCATTCTGCAGGTTGCGGTAGCGCACCGGCGAAGTAAAGTCGTCGCTTGAAAGCAACAGTTGCGCCACTAATTTTTTGCCGAAAAAGAGGCGCTCGTAGGTATGCATGAGCTGGCTTTGCCCGACGGCGGCGCAGGCCTGCATGCCCGGGACGCCGCTGGGCCGCCGGCTCAATCCCAATCCCGAGATGCCCGCGGCGATTGCGCCGGAAGTGACGATCAGGTACTCATTTTTATTGAGATCGAACTGATCGACCATGGCGCGCAGCACGTTCGCGTCGATCTCCCCTCCGGGGGCGATGAGGCTGGTGCCGACTTTGATGACGATTCTCATGCAATCAAAACTTTCCTAGCTTAGTTAGACCCAGCTTAGTCAGGCCCAGCTTAGTTGGAATGGTATCGCAACTTGACCGTCCTGCGATTTAAGATGGGTTCCAGGCAAGATGAGCAGCTTGCCGCTTATAGATTCCGATGCCTGCCTCTAATGCCACCAGCCGCTTCTCTGATCGGGTCGAGAACTACGTGCGCTACCGGCCGGGATATCCGCCCGAGGTGGTCGAGGAACTGAAGGTCGAGTGTGGCTTGAGTGCCAGCCATGTGATTGCTGATATCGCATCGGGCACCGGCATTTGGACTCGCACGCTGCTGGAGAATGGCAATCCAGTGTTCGGTGTCGAACCTAACGCCGAGATGCGGCAAGCGGGCGAGCGTGTGCTGGCGGCGTTTCCGAAGTTCGCGAGCGTTGCAGGAACGGCAGAAGCAACTACACTGCCGGATCAATGTGTGGACTTCGTCACCGCGGCGCAAGCCGCGCACTGGTTCGACCGCGTCCGGGCACGGCGCGAGTTCGTTCGGATCCTGAGGCCCGACGGATGGCTGGTGCTTCTGTGGAACGAACGCGTCACCGATTCGACGGCCTTCTTGCGCGATTACGAGCAGTTGCTCTTGACCTACGCCACCGATTATCAGGATATTCGCCACGAGCATACGACGTCGGCGATCAACGAATTCTTTGATCCAGCGCCGTTTCAGGAGCGGACGTTTGCGATGCGGCAGGAGTTCGACTATGCGGGCGTGGAAGGCCGACTGCTGTCGTCGTCTTATGCCCCGGCCCCGGGCCATCCCCGGCATGCGGGCATGCTGAGCGAGCTGCGCCGCGTCTTTGAGGCCAATGCCACTGAGGGCCGTGCGGTTTTCGAATACAAGACGCGGTTGTACTTTGGGCGTCTGCGACGCGAGTAGACTGCAAGTTTACGTTTCCCTGAGCCTTCAGTTTGTGGAGAACAATGTCCGACGAAAAATCTTTTCATATGACGCCCGACGAGTTCCGGCGCCACGGCCACGCCGTGGTCGACTGGATCGCCGACTACCACTCCCGCATCGAGTCGTTTCCGGTGCTCTCGCAGGTGAAGCCGGGGCAGATTCGCGCTTCACTGCCGGCGAATGCTCCGGCGCGAGGCGAGCCGTTTGACGCGTTGTTGAAAGATGTGGAGGAGTTAATTTTGCCCGGCATCACGCACTGGCAATCTCCGAACTTCTTCGCCTACTTCCCGTCGAATGGCTCCGGCCCCGGGATTCTCGGCGATCTTCTTTCTTCCGGGCTGGGCGTGCAGGGCATGCTTTGGTCGACCAGCCCGGCGTGCACGGAACTGGAAACGCATGTGCTTGACTGGCTGGTGCCGATGCTCGGCTTGCCGGAGAAGTTTCTTTCGTCGAGTACGGGCGGCGGAGTGATTCAAGACACCGCCTCGAGCGCTGCGCTGTGCGCGCTGCTTGCCGCGCGCGAACGCGCTACGAACTACGCGAGCAATCAAAAAGGATGCGATGGCCGGATTGTTGCTTACGCGTCTTCACAGACGCACTCGTCGCTCGAAAAAGCGTCGATGATTGCCGGCATCGGCGTCTCCAACCTGCGCTTGATTGATGTGGATGAGAACTTCGCCATGCGCCCCGAAGCTCTCGCCCGCCAGATTGAGGCTGACAAGCGCGCCGGGCTGGTTCCGTGTTTTGTGTGCGCTACGGTCGGTACCACGTCTTCGAACGCGATGGATCCGATCGCAGCGATCGCCGAGATCTGCCGCACGCACAATCTTTGGCTGCATGTGGACGCGGCAATGTCAGGAACCGCGGCGCTTTGCCCGGAGTTTCGCCATCTGCAGAACGGCGTCGAGTTCGCTGACAGTTACTGCTTCAATCCGCATAAGTGGATGTTCACTACTTTCGACTGCGATTGTTTCTGGGTCGCAGACCGCAAGGCGCTGATCCGGACGCTGAGCATCCTGCCGGAATATCTGCGCAATCAGGCAACGGAATCGGGCGCGGTGATTGATTATCGCGACTGGCAGATTCAGCTCGGCCGCCGTTTCCGCTCGCTCAAGTTATGGTTTGTGATCCGGCACTACGGCGTGGAGGGCTTGCAGCACCACATCCGGCGCCACGTTGAACTGGCGCAGCAGTTTGCCGAGTGGGTGCGAAGTGACTCTCGCTTTGAGGTGGCCGCGCCCGTGCCTTTGAACCTGATCTGCTTCCGGCACAAAGGTGGGGATGCGGCGAATCAGACCATCATGGAGCGTCTGAACTGCAGCGGAGATCTCTTCCTCACGCACACCAAGCTGAATGGGAAGTTCACGCTGCGCTTGTGTGTGGGCCAGACGAAGACTGAGGCTCGGCATGTGGAGAAAGCCTGGAAGCGGATTTGCGAGGAAGCGAAGAAGGTCACGGTCGCCGCTTAGGGCGCTGGTTACGATTCCCAGGGATTCAGAATCGGCACTTGCGTGTGGGCAAAGTCGCTGATGTTGCGGGAGACGACCGTAAGGTTATAGTGGAGCGCGGTGGCGGCGAGCAAACCGTCGACCGCCGCCAGAGACCTGCCCTTACGTTCGGCCTCGGCGGTTAGCCATCCCCATCGGTCCGCGACCGCATTATCGATCGCCAGAATTCTTCCTGAAAATCGAACTTGCAGATCGAATTCCAGCCAGCTCTCGAGGTAAGTTCGGCGCTTGCTCTGAGGAAGGATGGCCGCGCCCTTCCGAATTTCGCCCAGCGTGAGAACGCTCAGGAAGAGCAGGCTCTCATCCGCCGCCCTCATCCAATCCATGACGCGTGGTTCCGGGTTGCTACGGATCAGTTCGGAGATGCAATTCGTATCCAGTAGAAACCCTCTCATAGGTCGAGGTCGCGAGCCGGGCTGCGATCCCGCTTCAGGTTAAGTTCCAGGCCCACCAGCGGCGATTGCCGGAAAAAATCCACGATATTCTTGGGCTGACGCGACTTACCCACCAGCCGGTCATATTGCTCCTGGGCAACCATCACCACGCTTTCTTTGCCCTGCCGGGTGATGCGCTGCGGACCTTCTGTGCGGGCTCGGCGAAAGACCTCGCTGAAACGGGCTTTGGCGCTCTGAATCTGCCAGGATTCCGGGGCAGTCTTCGAACTGGCATGGCTTCGCGTGGTTTCTTTCATGGCTTCCAACATGGCTTCCAATGCATTTTCATGACTAGTCTGACTAGGCATTATTATGAAGCTTGCTGGTCCCCTTGTCAATCGTTTCCTCCTGGGGTCCGAACGGGAGCTTCCCCATGATGCGGGTCGAGATTGCCGGAACGAAGAAGTCTGACTGGCACGCTTGGCGGCAGATAATAGCTCGTGAGTCAATCCGCTGGCATGGGCGCGGGACGCGCCACTGCGGATCGTGCTTTCGGAGCGGCTAAGGTCGCTGGCGTGTCCAGCCACTTGCGGATTTCGGGTAGCGCCTTCTGCGTAGCTGTTTCTCCAGCGGTGATCAGTTCGCCGGCACGCTTGAAGTCGTCGTAGGCGAAGCCGGCTACGTCGGGCTCGACGATCACGTCGGCGGCGCCTCGCCAGAGATGGCTCATCTGGTCCTGGGCGATGGCGAAGGATTGTCCGATTACATCGAAGAGATGCCGCGGCGCGCCGTCTTTCGACCACTGTCCCCGCAGATGCACGGCGATCACGCGGTCGGCGCCCATTTCGTGCAGCGGCGAAGTGGGCACGGGATGCGAGAGCATACCGTCGACCAGCCAGCGTCCGCGAATATTTACCGGCAGGAACATTCCGGGATAGGCGCAACTGGCGCGGACTGGATCAATCATCGAACCCGAATGAAAGACCACGCCTTCGCCGGTATTGAAATCGGTGGCGGTGATGCCCAGAGGAATGCGCAGCTCTTCGAAGGTTTTCACCTTCAAGGTGCGGTTTAGAAACTGCACCATGCGGTCGTTGGAGGCGAATCCGTAGCGCGAAACCGTCCAGCGGGCGAAGGTGGTGAAACGAACCGAGCGCGCAACTTTTTCAAGTTCTTCGATGGAAAGCCCACTGCAGTAACAAGCCCCGATCAGCGCGCCTACGCTGGTGCCGGCGATCATGCGAACCGGGATTCCTTCTTGTTCGAGGACCTTCAGGACTCCGATGTGGGCCATGCCGCGGGCGAAGCCGCCGCCGAGGGCAACTCCGATGGTGGGAATCCGCAGCTCGGGCGCAGTGCCCTTGCCGGATAATTCCCGTCCAAAGGCCTGTACCGACCGGATGATCCTGCCAAGACTCTTCACCGGAACTCCACGTCCCTCGCGGGAACCCACGTGCCTGGTAGCTATTAGGATGCCACGACATGGCAGAACGCTGCAGGGCACGTTGGTGCCATTTTAGTTACGAGACGTGCCCGGCGGATGTTACCTGGGTGTTACCCCTTCCCTGACGCAGATGACTAACTCCTGTAATCCTGCTAACTTGCCGATTATGGTGCGGGAGATATCGGCCGGCGGGGTGGTCATCCGGTTCCGGGAAGGGGCTTGGTGGATGGCCGCAATCGAGCCCGCCGACGCGCCTGCCAGCCCTACAAGCGGCAAAGCTAATCGCCCAGGCACGCGTCTGAAGACGGTGCTCGCGCTGCCGAAAGGCCTGGTGGATCCTGGCGAAAAACCGCTGGAAAGCGCGCTACGGGAAGTTTATGAGGAGACCGGAGTCACGGCGGAGCCCGTCACTAAGCTCGGCGATAGTAAATACGTTTATACACGCGCCTGGGGTGATGGCGCGCGTGTGTTCAAGATCGTGAGTTTCTACCTGATGCGCTACCGCTCCGGCCGCATTAACGATATCGCGCCTGCGATGCGCGTTGAAGTGGCACGCGCCAGCTGGGTGCGGCTCGAAGATGCTGCTGCGCTGCTCGCTTACAAGGGAGAGAAACAGATGGCGCGGCGGGCGCTGGAGTACGTGGATACACACGCCGAACTTTAGAGTGGGCAGCATCGTCGAATTCCCACTGGGCCGCGTCATCCCGCATAATGGTCTGATGTGTGTTCGCCGAGTGCCGCATTCTGCGTTCTCTCGTCCGCTGCTCTCGCTGATTCTTTGTGTATTGTTGCTGCTGTCGCATCTGGCGGCCAAGACTCGGTCTACTGCCTTGGACCGGGGCTATGTACCCGCACTTGCCGCAGCCGATCACTTTCTTCAGGCATGGCAGTCTGGCGACGTCGAAAGCGGGACGGCGCTGCTCAGCAGCCATGCCAAGGGAGCGGTTACTACTGATGGCGTCGAAGCTTTCTTCTCTGCGCCCGTGCCCGGCGCTTATGAAATCGAGCAGGGCAAGCTGCTGAAGCGCGGCCGCTATGAGTTTCCGGTCGTTTTGGTTACGCAGCCTGCGAGAGGCACACACGCCCGCCGGCGATTCTCCAGCATTATTGTGGTGAACACTGGCAACAATGACTGGGCGGTGGATAAACTGCCATAGGCAGTGTCCTCTACGTTCCCTGTGGTTCGTTTTTTATTGAGGCTAATTAATGAAACGCATTAATAAAGTTGCAATTCTCGGCGCAGGAACTATGGGCGCCCGCATCGCCGCACATTTTGCCAACGCGGGCGTTCCCAGCTATCTGCTCGACATCGTTCCAGCGGACCTTGCTCCCGGCGTGAATGCGGCGGCGCGCAACAAGATTGCCGCTGCCGGTCTCGACGCGGCAAAGAAATCCAAGCCTGCAGCGTTTATGGATGCTTCTCTTGCCCGCCTCGTTATCGTGGGCAATTTCGATGACGACTTGAAGAAGCTGGCGGAGGTGGACTGGGTCATCGAAGCCGTGGTCGAGAACCTTGAACTCAAGCGGGCGCTACTGCGAAAAGTTGAAGCTGTGCGTAAGCCCGGCACCATCATCACAACCAATACCAGCGGGCTGCCAGTGGGAAAGATTTCGGAAGGATTCTCTGAGGACTTCCGGCGGTCGTGGTTCGGGACGCACTTCTTCAATCCGCCGCGGTACATGCGTTTGCTCGAACTCATTCCTACACCGGAAGCGGATCAGGCTGCGATCGACGCCGTCTCGCACTTCTGCGACGTGCAGCTGGGCAAGGGCGTGGTGATCGCCAAAGATACGCCCAACTTCATTGGCAACCGCATCGGTACGTTCTCCGTGTTGAATGTCATGCGCCTGATGCAAGAGATGGACCTGACCATCGAGGACATCGATGCACTGACGGGAGAGGCCGTCGGCTGGCCGAAGTCGGCAACCTTCCGCACGATTGATCTTGTCGGGTTGGACGTTCTGGGTCACGTGGTCGGCAATATGACCGCGAACGTGCATGACGAGCGCAGCGATCTTCGACTGCCCGCCTTCTTCACGCAGATGATCGAGCGCAAATGGCTGGGCGACAAGACCAAGGGCGGCTTTTATAAAAGAGCAAAAGGCGGCGAAGGCAAGGAAGACGAGCGCCTGGCGATCGACTGGAAGACGCTTGAATACCATCCCCGGCAGAAGCCGAAGTTTGCGGCGCTGGATATGGCTAAAAATATCGAAGACACGGGTGTACGGCTGCGCATGCTGCTCGGACTGGAAGGCAGCGGTCCGCAGAAAGGCGACAAGGCGGGAGCGTTCTTGTGGTCGTCTTTATCGGATTTGTGGACGTACTCAGCCAACCGCGTGCCTGAGATTTCTGACTCGATCGTGGAGATCGACCAAGCGATGCGCCTCGGCTTCAGCTGGGAATTGGGGCCGTTCGAGCTGTGGGACGCCGCCGGGGTCGAGGCCACCGTCGCTCGCATGAAGAAAGAAGGCAAGCCGGTGGCGGCGAACGTTGAGAAGTTGCTGGCATCGGGCGAGAAGTCCTGGTACGGCGACGACGCCAAGACACCGTCGGGGCGGGTTTATTTCGACCTGGCTGCCGGAGGCCGGAAGCCGGTTCAAGTTCCTGCCGGCGTGTGGTCGGTTGCGGTTGCGAAGAAATCCAACGGCGTGGTGAAGAAGAATTCCGGCGCGTCGCTCGTCGATCTGGGCGATGGCGTGGCCTGCATCGAGTTTCACTCAAAGATGAACTCGCTCGGGGCCGACATCATCAGCTTGATTCTGCAAACGCTCAAACCCGGTGGCCCGGGCGATGCGTTCGACGCCTTCGTCATCACGAACGATGCCACGAATTTCTCGGTCGGGGCCAACCTAATGCTGCTGCTGATGAGCGTGCAGGAAGAAGAGTGGGACGATGTGGACCTCGCCATCCGGCAATTCCAGGGAATGACGCAGGCTATCAAATTCTCGCCGAAGCCGGTGGTGGCCGCGGCGTTCGGATTGTGCCTGGGCGGAGGCACGGAAATCTCGCTGCACGCAGCGGCTCGCCAGCCTCATGCTGAGCTTTATACCGGGCTGGTCGAGGTCGGCGTCGGACTGCTGCCCGGAGGCGGAGGCTGCAAGGAGATGCTGCTGCGCGCCGTTGATGGCGCCGCTGCTGCTCGTGGCGGCAAGGGTTCCGGAGACGGGCTTGCTGGATCGGTCGAAATGCTGGAAGCCATGAAGCGGGCGTTTGAGGCGATTGCTACAGCGAAGGTAGCGACCTCCGCCCACGAAGCTCGCGGCCTCGGTTTCCTTCGCGACAGCGACCGCATCACCATGAATCGCGAGCGCGTGCTTTCTGATGCCAAGGCTCGCGCTCTCGAACTGGTCCGTGCCGGCTACGAGCCGCCGGTGCCTCGTTTGGACATCCCGGCGCCTGGCGAAGGTCTTCTGGCCACGCTCAGGATGGGCGTGCACATGATGCGTCAGGGCGATTACATCACCGATTATGAGGTGAAGCTCGGGACAAAGATCGCCGAAGTGCTCTGCGGGGGCAACGTTACGCCCGGCACCCCAGTCAGCGAACAGTACATCCTCGATCTGGAGCGCGAGGGTTTCAAGTCACTGTGCGGCGAGAAGAAAACGCAGGAGAGGATTCAGTACACGCTGAAGACGGGGAAAACGCTGCGGAATTAGAAACTCTTGTCGAGACTCGGGATTCTCTCAACGCATTTGCCGGATATATACTTTTGATATATACTTAGTTGGGAGTTGAGGGATTCCGCAATGGCCAGGACCGATATTGCCAAGCTCTTCCAGAACGGCCGCAGCCAGGCGGTGCGGCTGCCTCGGGAGTTTCGTTTCGAGGGCGACCTGGTGCGCATCCGGCGCGTGGGCCAGGGAGTGCTCCTTGAACCGCTCATTCAAGATCCGAAGGAATGGTTCCGCAAGCTCGATGAATTGAATTCCGAGCCCTTCCCCTCCGACCGGCAGCAACCCCTCACGCCGAAGCGCAAAATTTTCGAGTGAACTATCTGCTCGACACTAACGTCTGCATCGCGCTGATCAATCGCAGGTCGACTGCGGTTCGAAGCCGTTTTCAAAGGGCGGTCGGCAGTGGCGCGCAGATCTACGTCTCCGCCGTGGTCGCTTTTGAATTGTGGTATGGCGTTGCGAAGAGTATTCACCGGGGCTTAAATTCGCAGCGGCTTGAAACTTTTCTGGCTGGCCCGATCATCTTGCTCCCCTTCGAAGAGCAGGATGGCAGAGTCGCGGGATCGATCCGCGCTGCGCTTCAAGCCTCCGGCACGCCCATCGGCGCTTATGACACCTTGATCGCTGGCCAGGCCTTGGCGCGTGAACTTACCCTCGTGACGGCCAATGTTTCCGAGTTCTCCCGCGTTAAAGGACTCACGTGGCAAGACTGGGCAAGAGTATAGGTTTTTTTCGAAAGGTTGATCTCTTTCCCGAAGATTCTCGCCTGCTACAATCGCCATCATGCGAAGACTCTTTCAAACTGCTGCAACGGCCGTCGGGCTGGTCGCCCTCACCTTTGGAACCTCGTTCGCTAGCGCGCAAGCCAAAGACGCTCAGGTAAAGGAGGAGTCGCCCGATGTGCCGGATGCGATTCAGGCGCCTGCTGGCGAAGAAGTTGTGCTGCTCGCGCATGCGACGGGATCGCAGGTCTATACCTGCCAGGCCGCGGCCGATGGCAAGTTCAGTTGGACGCTCAAGGGACCCGACGCTGAGTTGCATGATCGAAAAGACAAAGTGATCGGACAACACTTTGCGGGCCCTACGTGGAAACTGAAGGATGGCAGCGAGGTGACTGGGAAAGCCGCGGCCCATGTCGACTCTCTTGATGCTCAATCAATTCCCTGGCTGCTGGTGAAGGTGGTCAGTCATTCAGGAAATGGTCAGCTCGCTAACGTGACGAGCATTCAGCGGGTTCACACGCATGGCGGCCAGCCTCCGGCCGAGGGTTGCGATGCGGCTCACCGCGACGCGGAAAGCAAGAGCGCCTACACCGCCGACTATTATTTCTATGCTCCGGCCAAGTGAAGCTGGTTCGGGATACCGAGCATCCAATAGGATGATCGCTGAAACCGAATTGCCGAGAAACGAGAATTCTTATGCGGGAAGTTGTCATTGCCTCTTCAGTCCGCACGCCGGTAGGACGCGCTCATAAGGGCACGCTCCGCGCCACCCGTCCCGATGAATTGGCCGCTGTCGCCATCAAAGGCGCGCTGGAGCGCGTTCCACAACTCGATGCCAAGGAGATTGAAGACGTCATCCTCGGCTGCGCGACGCCTGAGGCCGAGCAAGGGATGAACGTGGCCCGCATCGCTTCGCTGCGCGCTGGGCTGCCAGTGGAGGTTTCGGCGCTGACCATCAATCGATTTTGCTCGTCGGGGCTGCAGGCGATTGCTATGGCTGCTGAGCGCATCATGAGCGGGGGCGCCGAAGCGATTGTGGCTGGCGGCACGGAATCCATGACCATGATCCCGATGGGCGGGCACAAGGTTTCGCCGAATCCCTGGCTCGTCGACCACTACCCCGAGGCTTATCTCAACATGGGCCTCACCGCTGAGCGTGTGGGCCAGCGCTTCGGCATTACGCGTCAGTCGGCGGACGAATTTTCTTTGCACAGCCATCAAAAAGCGCTGGCGGCTATCCAGGCCGGCAAGTTCGACGACGAAGTTGTGCCGGTGCCCGTGAGCTTTACTACTCCCAATGGATCGAAGCCGAAGCGGCAGGAAATTGTTTTCAAAATGGACGAAGGTCCGCGCGCCGATACCTCGCTCGAAGCTCTACTCGCGCTGAAGCCCGTATTCCACGCGAAGGGCACGGTGACTGCTGGAAATTCTTCGCAAACGTCAGACGGTGCAGCTGCGGCAGTGGTGATGTCTGCGGAACGGGCGAAGGCGCTAGGCATCAAGCCGCTGGTGCGCTACGTTTCCTTCGCCACGGCCGGATACAAGCCCGAAGAAATGGGACTGGGCCCGGTGTTCGCCATTCCAAAAGCTCTGAAGATGGCTGGGTTGAAGCTCTCCGATATCGATGTGATCGAATTGAACGAAGCCTTCGCCGCGCAGGCGCTGGCGGTGATGAAAGAAGCGGGGCTCGACCCGGAGAAGGTGAATCCCAACGGTGGCGCGATCGCGCTGGGGCATCCGCTGGGCTGCACTGGAGCCAAACTGACGGCCACCATTATCCGCGAACTCAAGCGCCGCAACGGGCGTTACGGCCTGGTTACGATGTGCGTCGGTGGCGGCATGGGAGCGGCGGGGATTTTCGAAAACCTGGCGTAACCTCCGGCGCATTACCAAAGCAATCGCGCTTCTACCTGTTTTCTCGCTTACAATTGATAGGCTCTCTGTGTCTCGCCTCCGTGCCGGAATTTGCATTTGAAGGGATTGAGTGATGGCCACAACCGTAGCAGCACCCAAGACCAGAATCGCCGGCGGCAGCTTCCTGCTTGAATCCCGCCGCCCCGACGAAGTATTTACCCCTGAAGATTTCACCGAGCAACAACTTTTGATCGGGCAGACTGCGCAGGAATTTACGGTCAACGAAATCCTGCCGAACGCGGAGAAGATGGAGCATAAGGACTTCTCCATTTCGCGCGATTTGTTGAAGAAGGCTGGAGACCTTGGACTGACCGGCGTCGAGATCCCAGAAGCTTACGGCGGACTCGAAATGGACAAAGTAACCGCCGCCGTCATCGCCGACCACATCGCGCAGTATGCCGGCTTTGCCACGACCTGGGGCGCACACACCGGAATTGGCCTGCTGCCGCTGGTTTACTTCGGCACAGAAGAACAGAAAAAGAAATACTTGCCGCGTCTGGCGGCCGGCGAACTCGTTGGCGCGTATGCTCTGTCCGAGGCATCTTCCGGTTCCGATGCGCTGAATTGCCGGGCTCGGGCGCAGCTTTCTTCCGACGGCAAGCATTACATCCTCAACGGCGAAAAGATGTGGATTACCAACGCCGGCTTTGCCGACCTGTTCACCGTTTTTGCCAAGATCGATGGCGAGAAATTTACCGCGTTTCTGGTGGAGAGGACTTTCCCCGGCATATCCATCGGCGGGGAAGAGCACAAGCTGGGCATTCGCGGCTCTTCTACTTGTCCCGTCATTTTGAACGATTGCAAGGTTCCCGTGGAAAACGTGCTGGGCGAAATCGGCAAAGGCCATATCATCGCCTTCAACATTCTGAACGTGGGCCGCTTCAAGTTGGGCGCCATGTGCGTGGGCGGAGGCCGGGTATCGCTCGAGCACGCCATCACTTATGCGAAGCAGCGCAAGGCTTTCAATAAAGTCATCGCGGACTTTGGTCTGGTGCGGGAGAAAATCGCCAACATGGCTACCCTGATTTACGTGGGGGAATCGGCGATCTACCGGACGGTTGGCATGATGGACGGCGCGCTGAATGAAGTCGACAAGTCGGGCGCTGACGCGATGAAGGAGACTCGCAAGGCCATTGAGGAATATGCGGTGGAGTGTTCCATCATCAAGGTGTGGGCGTCAGAGATGGTCGGCTACGTGGTCGATGAGACTCTGCAAATCTACGGTGGCTACGGCTTTGTCGAGGAGTATCCCGCGGAGCGCGCTTACCGCGACGCCCGCATCAACCGGATCTTTGAAGGCACCAACGAAATCAACCGGCTCATCATTACAGGATTCCTGCTGAAGCGAGCCATGAGCGGCCAGTTGCCGCTGATGCCGGCCATCAAGAAGCTGATGGATGAAGTGCTCTCTGGACCTTCCACGGGTGAGGATCTTGAAGGTGCGCTCGCTGAAGAGCGCAAGCTCGTGAACCAGGCCAAGAAACTCGGCTTGTTCGCGGCAGGTGCGGCCACGCAGAAATATATGCAGGCGATTCAGGACCAGCAGGAAATCATGGGCGCCATCGCCGACATGACGATCGAAACTTACGCGATGGAGTCGGCGGTGCTGCGCGCGCAGAAGATCGCGGAGACAAAAGGTGAAGCTGCGGCCGCGCTTCCCATCGCGATGACCCGCGTCTATCTCTCGCAAGCCATGGAGAAGGTGGAGTCCGCGGCCAGGAAGGTGATCGCAGCTGTGGCCGACGGCGACATGCTTCGCACTCAGATTGCGATCCTGCGCCGGCTGGCCAAGCATGAGCCCTTCAACACCATCGAACTGCGCCAGCAAATCGCGCAGAAGATGATTGAGCGCGGGAAGTACACGCTGGCATAGGATTGTTAACCCGCGAGGCCGGTCTCATTCTTTCGGAAAATTCGGATCGGCCTTGACTTCCTCGATCTGAGCTGTGTGCCGCTCGCTGTGAGCTGAGAGCAGAAGCAGCCACTGGTAACCATCGAGCGTCCCGAACACGGGATGATCAAAAAAGTGGTCGCGCAGGTCGTCATTGGTCGTCCGCACGTAGTCCATCGTAGCTTTGCGGCTTTCTTCGAACGCTTTGGTCAGGTCCGCTTCCGTTGCCCAGCGGCCCGTAGGACGCAGGAATTCCGGAGCCTGCGCCTTGTGGCTGCGATCCGGAATTTTCTGCAGAATCATTTCGTCCTTTCCTTTAACCTGTTCGCGCTTCTCCGGTGCGGCGGGCGAAGCCATGAGCTGCTTTTGGACTAGTCCCAGAAGCGCGGACTCGGACACGGCTATGTGTTCGGAAACTTCGGCGACCGACCAGCGGTCCGGCCCCGGTTTGAACGTCCACTGCTTCGGCGAGAGGCCCGCGATGGATTGCAGAAATTTATCGTGCGTGGTCTGAAGATTCTTCAGGGCAAACTCCCGCTCCTGCGGTGTAAGCGTTGCTGGCGGGGCGGTTTGCGCCCCCAACGAAACTGTCATCAGACCAGCTAGTAGAACCAGGGTTGCGACAATCTTCTCCGTCTGCAACGTCTTCATTCGTGATCCTCCTGGGAATTGGGGATGTGCGGATTCTAAATCAACCGTTAGGAATTCTTCTTCAACTCTTCCATCACGCTCTGGATCAACTCCTTCGCGTCGGTCAGGCTCTTCATGATGATCTGGATGTCCATCACCGGCTTGCCGGGCCAGCGCTGGCTCTGGCAATAGACACCATGCTGGCCGACCAAAGCCATTGCATCGGTGATCGTGTCCATGGTCACGGCCAGCCGTCCGCGGGGCACGCCCATCATGGTCTCGTAGTGTTCCAGTTCTTCCTGCTTCTCATCGAATACCGGCATCTGGTGATTGTAACCGCGGCGGCCAAGGGAGCATAATCATCGGTCTGCTGACATATCCCTTTAAGGCGCGTCTAACCCTGTTGTCCGTTGCCAAGTTCGAAAGGAGAGTCCATGCATAAACGAATTGCTTTTTCCACGGTGCTGATGATCCTCTTCACCGCCTCTGCCTTCAGCCAGAACCGGCCCAGTCCAGCAGCCTCGGCCACCTGTGACCTCGGTGGCGGCAAGACCATCAAGACCGACTATTCCAGTCCGCGCATGAGAAGCCGCAAAATCTATGGGGACCTCGTGCCCTTCGGCGAAGTGTGGCGTACGGGCGCCAACGAGGCGACAACGTTTGTCAGCAGTGCGGATGTAGTCGTCGGCGGCAAGACCGTGCCGGCAGGAAGCTACACCATCTTTACTGTGCCAGGAGCTGACAAGTGGACGCTGATCGTCAACAAGAAGACCGGCGAATGGGGCATTCCATACAAATATGAGAGCGATGAACTGGCGCGCGTGGATATGAAGGTATCCAAATTGCTCTCGCCGGTCGAGAACTTCACCATCGCCTATGACAAGTCCGCGGGCGGTTGCACGTTGCGCATCGACTGGGAGACGACGCGGGCTTCGGTAGGTATTTCGGCGAAGTGACTTGCGAGGCATGTACGTAGCGCCGCTGTCTCGGCGGCTTCGGCAGGCTCAGGACACGCGTGAGCATCCCCCTCCACAGCCGGCGAGACTCCGGCGCTACAAATTTAGGGCTTCCAACGCAGGATGGGCTTGCGTGCGGCGGCGGTCTCATCGAGACGTGAAACACGCGTCGAGTGCGGGGCATCGAGCACGGTCTGCGGATCTTCTTCTACCTCTTCCGCAATCGACTTCATTGCGTCGATGAATAGATCCATCTCTTCCTTGGACTCGCTCTCAGTGGGCTCGATCATCAGCGCACCCGGAACGATCAGCGGAAACGCGGTCGTATAAGGATGGAAGCCGTAGTCGATCAGGCGCTTGGCAATATCCATGGTTCGGACGCCTTTTTTCGCCTGCAGTTTGTCGCTGAAGACAACTTCGTGCATGGTCGGCGTCGAATAAGGCAGATCGTAGGCGCCCTCGAGTCCTTTACGAATGTAGTTGGCATTGAGCACGGCATCTTCCGTGGTTTGCCGCAAACCGTCCGGCCCATTCGCCTGGATGTAAGCGAACGCTCGGACAAACATTCCAAAGTTACCGTAGAAGGCGCGAACCCGTCCCACGGAATGTGGACGGTCGTAGTCGAAACCCAGAGTGCCGTCAGCCTTAGTGACCACGACCGGCGTAGGCAAAAATGGCTCGAGGATTTTCTTGATCGCGACTGGCCCCGACCCCGGACCGCCGCCACCGTGCGGCGTGGAAAACGTTTTGTGCAGGTTCAGGTGCATCACGTCGACGCCGAAATCGCCCGGCCGCACTTTGCCGACCAGCGCGTTCATGTTCGCGCCATCCATGTAAAGCAGGCCGCCCTTGGCGTGCAGAATGTCGGCAATCTTGTGAATGTCCTGCTCGAACACTCCCAGCGTGTTGGGGTTGGTGAGCATGAGCGCCGCGACATCTTCACTCATCTGCGCTTCGAGCGCGGCGAAATCGACCATGCCGCGAGAATCCGACTTCAAGTTTTCGACGGCATAATTCACCATCGCGGCAGTCGCGGGGTTGGTACCATGCGCCGAGTCAGGAATCAGAATCTTTTTGCGCGCGTTGCCTTGCGACTGGTGATAGGCCCGCACCATGAGCAGTCCAGTCATCTCGCCATGCGCACCGGCCGCGGGCTGCATCGTGATCGCATCCATCCCGGTGATTTCAATGAGACATTCGCTCAGCGTCTTTAGAATGTTGAGCGCGCCCTGCGAAATCTTCTCCGGCTGGTAGGGATGCCCGTTTGCGATTCCTTCCACGCGCGCCACAGCTTCATTCACCCGGGGGTTGTACTTCATCGTGCATGAACCCAAGGGATACATGCCGAGATCAATCGCATAATTCCACGTTGAAAGCCGGGTGAAGTGGCGAATGATTTCGATTTCGCTCACTTCAGGCATGCTTCCGAGGTCTTTTCGTTCGGATGATCCGAGAAGCTTCGAGCTATCGACTTCGGGTACGTCGAGCGGTGGCAATTTCCACGCAGCTTTGCCAGACGAGGACTTTTCGAAGATCAGTCCTTCGTTCTGATTGACGTGCCGGGTGGCCTTGCGAATTCTGTCCTTCATCGCGCCACCTCCTCAACCCCAGCTTCTTCTTTAGTCGATGGCACCGACCCGGCACTGTCGGCCACAAGCCGCACTGCCGCGTCGATGGCGTTCCGCGTCGTCAGCTCGGTGCAGCACCACAACGCCGCGTTCCCCAGCTCGGGATAGAACTTCTTCAACGGAAGGCCACCAACGATTTTGTGCCTCAGAAGCCGGCTGTTGATGGCATGCGGATCTTCACCGGTCTGTACAACGAATTCGTTAAATCGAGGCGCGCCGGCAAACAGAACCTTCCCACGCCTGGCGAATTGCGCAGCTGCATATGCTGCCTTCGCGAGATTCTGCCTGGCCAACTCCTTCAATCCCACCTTGCCGTACACCGTCATGAAGATGTTGACCATCAGCGCCACCAGCGCCTGATTGGTGCAGATGTTCGATGTAGCTTTCTCGCGCCGGATGTGCTGCTCGCGCGTGGCCAGCGTAAGCACGAATCCACGCCGGCCCTGTTTGTCGACCGTCTGGCCCACCAGCCGGCCGGGCATCTGCCGCACGTATTTCTCTCGCGTCGCGATCACACCGCAGTAGGGACCGCCAAACCCCAGCGGCACGCCGAAGGACTGAGCTTCCATCGCGATGACATCGGCCTCTCGCGGCGGCTCCACAATTCCCAGCGACACCGCTTCGGCAATGGAAACAACGAGCACCGCGCCGTGCCTGTGCGCGACCTCAGCAATTGCCGCGACGTCCTCGATTGTTCCAAAGAAATTTGGCGACTGGATGAGCACGCACGCCGTTTCCGGCGTAATCGACTTTTCCAGCTCCTTCAGATTCAGCCGCCCATCCTCGCCGAAGCCAGCTACCGAAAGCGGCATCCCCTGATGGGTCGCGTAGGTCGCCAGCACTTCGCGGTATTCGGGGTGCAAACTCCGCGCCACCACCACCGACCGCCGGCCGGTGAGCCGCACCGCCATCATCACGGCCTCGGCAGCGGCGGTTGAGCCGTCGTACATGGAAGCGTTGGCCACTTCCATCCCCGTCAGTTCGCAGATCATGGTCTGAAATTCAAAAATCGACTGAAGCGTGCCCTGTGAGATCTCGGCCTGATAGGGCGTATAGGCCGTGAGAAATTCGCCGCGTGAGATGAGCGAATCGATAATGACGGGGCGGTAATGAGCATAGGCGCCCGCACCCAGAAAACTGGTGTAGCCTTCGCCGTTTTCCCGCGAGCGTTGCCGGAAGTAATCCACGATTTCCGATTCCGCCATTTGGCGCGGGACTTTGAGATCGCGGCTCAGCCGGTATTCTGCTGGAATCGGCGCGAACAGTTCGTCGACCGAGCCCAGGCCAATGGCCTTCAGCATGGCTTCGCGGTCGGCAGGAGATTTCGGTAGATAGCGCATAGTTGGGAAACTATTTAGATGTAACTCGGGGTCAGTCGGATTGTGACAGTCGTCGGCTGGCTCCCGCCGTGTCCAGGATCACATGATTTTAGTGACCGCCCTCTTCCGCAACGAACTTCTCATAATCGGCAGCGGAAAGCAGCCGATCCAGTTCGCCCGGGTTCTTCAGCGTGATTTTCAACATCCAGGAGCCGTGCGCATCCTTATTCACCTTCTCGGGCGAAGTTGCCAGGTCAGCGTTCGTCTCGGTGACGGTGCCCGAGGCTGGAGCGTACAGATCCGATACCGCCTTCACAGACTCGACCGTCCCGAACGTCTTGCCGGCAGCCAGATCCGCACCGACTTTAGGCAGTTCGACAAAGACAATGTCGCCCAACGACTCCTGCGCGTGGTCCGTGATGCCGATCGTGGCCGTCGTGCCGCTCGACTGAATCCACTCATGCTCTTTGGTGTACTTGCGGTCTGTCGGATAGGCCATGATGGCTTCTAGCTCCTGGATTTAGGGTAGCGTCGAGACGGCGGCGCTACGAATTCTTCTTCGGCCGCTTATAAAACGGCGTCGGCACCACCTGGGCTTCCACGCCTTGTCCGCGAATCTCAACCTTCACGGCAGTGCCAACCGCGGCGAACTCTGGCGGCACGTAGGCGAGCGCGATATTCTTTTTCAAGAACGGCGCGGGTGACCCGCTGGTGACGTATCCTACCTCGCGATCGCCGCCGTCGAGGACCTTATACCCGTCGCGGGCGATGCCGCGCCCGGTCATCTCAAGGCCGACCAGCGTCCGCGTCACGCCCGCGGCTTTCGCCTTCTCCAGCGCGGCGCGACCAACAAATTCCGGCTTCTCCATCTTACAGAAGCGATCGAGTCCGGCCTCCCAAACGTTGATCGTATCGGAAATCTCATGACCGTAGAGCGGCAGCTTGCCTTCGAGACGCAGGGTGTTCCGCGCTCCCAGGCCGCAGGGGACAATGCCGAATTCCTTGCCCCCGCCTAAAATCTCATTCCACACTCGCGCGCTCGTCGCCTCATCCGCAGGAACGTAAATCTCCAATCCGTCTTCGGCCGTGTATCCCGTGCGCGCAATCAGAATATTCTTCAGGCCGCAGACCGTGCCACGTGTGACCCAATAAAACTTCACCGCGCTCAGATCTGCGTCCGTCAGGTTCTGCAGGACGTCCACTGCCTTCGGCCCCTGGATGGCAATCTGGGTGAAGTCGTCCGAGAGATTTTCCACCCCGCAATCAAACTGCCGCGTATTGTCGCGCACCCAGTTGAAATCCTTCTCGCGCGTGCCTGCGTTGATCACCAGCAGGTATTCGTCCTCGCCCAGGCGGTGTACGATCACATCATCCACAAACGTCCCCTGCGGATAAAGCAGCGCCGAATATTGCGCCTGCCCGACTGCCAGCCGGGAAGCGTCGTTCATGGAAATATGCTGCACCGCGGCCAGCGCCTGCGGCCCCGCCAGGCGAATGTCGCCCATGTGGCTGACATCGAAGATACCTACGCCGGTGCGCACCGCCATGTGCTCGTTGATAATTCCGCAGCCGATCGCAGCGGGATACTCCACCGGCATATCCCAGCCATTGAAGTCGACCATCTTCGCGCCCATCTGGCGATGGACGGCATTCAGCGCAGTTTTGCGGATGATGGTAGCTGTACCGCCAGGCGTCGTCTCAACGGAAGACAAAATCCAAACCTCAGTCACCGAGCAGATGGATAGCCTGCCAGGATGGTGTGACTGTTTACCGTATCACGCGGTTTTTCAGGCGGTCAAACAGGAGGGATCGACCGTTACCGCCCAAACTGCACGGTCACACGGGCGCCCGCGGTCACGTGCGTCCCCGCCGCCGGAGACTGTTGACGCGCCACGCCGCTGCCGATGGCTTCAAGTTGGAGGCCGACGTCTTGAGCAGCTTCGACGGCACCGCGCACCGTCTTGCCGATGAATGACGGCACTTCGATTCCGCCTTGTTCGACGTCCAACACTACGGTTCCACTCATTGGCAAGTTCGGCTGTGCAGGAGCGGTATCCGGAGTCTTCTCGGGAGCCTGACCTGACTGACTCGCAGGGGTTGATGTTGGCTCGCTCTGCCGCATAGCCGCCTGTACGACCTCTCCTTCGCTCCGGGCAGTCTTGGGTGAAGGTGCACGCGCCGCGATTGCCTTGCCAGCCGCCGCGTCTGAGGAGTCTCCATCCAAGCCCGCCGTCTCCAGAGGTTCGCCAGGATGGTCGGGCGTACCTTCTTCCAGATCTTTATCCTTATCCTTCGCCCGGGATGCCAGCAAGAGTTGACGATTGGGCGCGAGTGGCAGATCGTGCGGCGTGTGCAGATACTCGAGTACCTGCTGCGCCACGCGGTGAAACACGGGCGCTGACACTTGACCGCCCTGATGCGGGCCGACAGCCGAATCCAGAATCACCACGACGACTATCTGCGGATTATTGAGAGGCGCGAATCCCCCGAACGATCCAACATACTTCGTCTTGGAATATGCGCCAGTCGCCGGATCCACCTTTTGCCCCGTACCTGTCTTCCCCGCCGACGTGTATCCTTCCAGTATCGCTCTGCGTCCCGTGCCCTGGAGCACGACCTTCTGCATCATCGACCGCATCTCGGCCGCGGTGTAACTTGAAACCACCCGCCGCGACGCTCCCGGATGAAAGCCCACCGTCTGCGGCGTACCCCCCGGCTCAACGTTTCCGGCAATGATGTGCGGCGACATCCATACTCCGTCGTTCGCGAATGTCGAAATCAATCCCGCTAACTGGATGGCTGAGATCCCAATCTCCTGGCCGATCGAAATCGCTGCGATCGAGACCTTCGACCATCGGCTGACCGGCTTGGTCATTCCCCGGGTCTCGCCCGGCAATTCGATTCCGGTCTGTTGTCCAAATCCAAACGCGCGAATGTATTTGTAGAACCGCTCTTCCCCCAACCGCAGCGCAATCTTGATCGCCCCCACATCGCTCGACTCCGCCAGCACGCCCCAAACCGGCAGCAGGCCGTGCGGCTTCGAGTCGCGAATGCGCATCCCGTTATAAACGATCGATCCCATCTGGCAGTCGAACACTTCATCGGGATTGGTCAGCTTTTCTTCGAGTGCCGCCGAAATCGTCACCAGCTTAAAGGTCGACCCCGGCTCGTACACATAACTGACGGCGCGGTTGGTCAGCGTGTTGGGCGTGATCTCTTTACGCAGGTTCGGGTTGAACGTCGGCCGGTTCGCAAGCGCCAGGATTTCTCCCGTGTGAGGATTCTCCACGATCACTGTGCCTGCAATCGCCTGCGTGTCGTGAATCGCCTGATCCAGTTCCTTCTCGGCGATGTACTGAATATTCTTGTCGATGGTCAGGACCAGATTCTCGCCCGGCTCCGGCTGCTTCTCGACGTCGGAGAACCACTGGCGCCGCGCGTCCACCGAGATGAACATCTTGCCGGGTCGGCCGCGCAGTTTGTCGTCGAATGCGTGCTCAATGCCGCTCTGGCCTGAGTCTTCCATCCCGACGGTGCCGACTACCTGCGCCGCGAGATCGCGCGCGGGATAAAAGCGCTTCGGCTCTTTCTGGAAATGGATGCCCTGCAGGTTCAGGGACCTGATGCGCTCGATGGTTTCGTCATCGGCCTTGCGCGCCACCCAGCAGAATGTCTTGTGATTGCGACAATCCGCGAGCACAACATTGCGATCGTCGCCGGTGATCCGCGTGATCAGCGAGACGGCCGTGGGCAGGTCTTTTACTTCGGTGGGCACAGCAAAAGCTGAGTCCACCAGAACGGACATCGCCAACTCGTGTCCCGCGCGGTCATAGATCACACCGCGCTTCGCGGAAAGCGGAATCTCGCGTTGCTGCTGGTGCTCGGCCTGCTTCACAAAGCTGCCGTAGCGGAAAATCTGCAAATAAACTAGACGTCCGCAGATCGCCACGCACCAGAACAACAGCATCGCACCCAGCAGATAGAGCCGGGTATTTTTGCCGAGGTTGGAGTTAGACGCCATGCGGCTGTTCTAGACAAACATGGCGGCCCACCGTTCGGTGGCCCGCCAAATAAACTCGTGTGGGGCAGCCGCCTTCGGCTGTCCGTCTCGAGCACGGCTCGGCTGTTTTCCGCCGATGCCCTATTGCCCCGCCAGCAACATCACGGGCTCGGCACTTGCCATCACCGGCGCACTCGCATCGGCAGCCGCGCTATCCATTCGGATCACCTGCCCGGGTTCCGGCGGTACCAAGCCCATACGCCGTGCCATCACGTCAATTCGTTCGGGATCGCGCAACGATGCATCTTCCGTCCGCAACGCCCGGTTCATCTCGGTCAGGTCGTTGAGTTCGCGCTTCGCCGATTCGATCTGGTAACCATATTCAATCGCCCGGAAATGTTGCCAGGCATAGCTAAAAACGAGAAGGAACAGACAAGCCAGCGCCGCGCCGAAGTGCTTCATCTCGCGATTGCGTCCGGGATCTTCCACCTTAACCAGTCGCGAATTGTCGATCGCCTTGGCGAAGTAGATTTCGGGGGTTCCGGTGAAGAAGGTATTTCGCCGTGCCGCCGGGACCGCACTTCGAATTGCCGCTGCTGCTGCCATTATGCCGCTCCTGCGAGAACCGGCTCATTCTGCATTTGTGGAACCTGCAACTCAAAAAGCCGCTGAAGTTCCAGTTCGTCGACGATCTGCTTCTGCAGAGCACCCTGTTCGGCCCGCTCCACCATCGCCATCAAATCCCGAATCAATGTTCCTGTGTACATTTGCCAGCCTCAATTTTGGATTCCTACCACGGAACCCTTTTGTAGCGCCGCCGTTTCGGCGGCTACCGTCGCCGCATATCGCCGCTGCCTGCGAGGGCGAGACGCTCTCGCGACAGCCGGCAGGATGCCGGCCCTACTGCGGATCTTTATTCCTGTCCGCTCTTTTCAGAACCTGAAGGCCCGGCACGCCATTACAGCTATGCCGGGAACTCCGGCAGGTTTTCCGGAGCTAAACTTTTTCTGCTGCCCGCAATTTCGCGCTGCGTGCCCGCGGATTGCGATCGCTTTCTTCTTCAGTTGCCGTTACCGGCTTCTTCGTCAGCAAACTGAAGTAACCCTGCTTCGCGCCCTCGCGGAAGGCATCCTTTACGATGCGATCCTCCAGCGAGTGAAAGCTGATCACCACCACGCGTCCTCCTGGCTTCAGAATCCGGGGCGCCGCTGCCAGAAGCGCCCTCAGATCGTCCAGTTCGCGGTTTACGAAGATTCGGAGAGCTTGAAAAGTTCGGGTCGCTGGATGAATTCGCCTTGATTCAGAATTCATTGGCCGGGCCGCGGCTGATATGACATCCGCAAGATGTGCGGTAGATCGTATCGGCCGCGACCGGACAATGGCTCTGGCGATTCTCCGCGACCTCCTTTCCTCTCCGAATTCGTA
>JBEKWP010000030.1:0-31468 GCA_049512915.1 Candidatus Sulfotelmatobacter sp. | reverse complement strand
TGCTGCCACGGAATGACGTCGGAGGGGTTCTGCTCATGCCGAGCGATGCGGTAGTCAAGCTCAGCCCGTTGCGCATCGGTCAGCGATGCGGAGTCCGCTTCCAGGCTCTCCCAGAGCGTGTCGGGCAGTTCGGCCTTCTCCGCGGCGGAGAGGCTGTTGATCTGGCTTCGCAGGTCGCTCATACGCCTACAACCCTAGCGCGGTTTTCAGGCTCGTGCAAGCATGAACCACTGAGGGATGGGGCGCTGAATCCCACGTTTCGCAAGGAACGCGAAACATGGGGCGCCCCGTTTTCCTGGAGCGGGAGGAAGACGCCAACCGCCCAACGACGCAAACGATTGGCCAGCTAATGTGTTCGAAGATCGGCAAGATGCAGCGATCGCTGGGCATCCCGGATTGCCTCAGAATTGGATGTCTTGATGTGTGCCCATAAGAGGAGCACAACGAGCAGCATCCACACACCTACATACGTAGCCTCCTGCAACATTACTGAGCGACCGACCACTTGGAAGACGAAGATGGAACCCTGCGGAGACCTGAGTTGCGAAGCAGGTCAAAGCCGAAATGGCGGCCCCTAGAAACGCCCCAAGCCGGGCCAAGTGGTAATAGCCGAGAAAGACTGGAAGTACTGACACAAAGGCGGAGCCGAAATTTATAAACGGATCAAGTTGTCGCGAGGGGCCAAGAAAGCGATTCCACGAGGTACCGTCAGCAGGAATTGAAGCAAGCGCAACGGCAAGGGCAATCACAACGGCGCACATTGAGGCTACGACAAAAACTTGCGCACGGCTCAGGATGTGAAATTTCTGCCACACGACGCCCATTACAGCCAAGGGCCCCTTGGGTTCGGAATTATGCACCCACCGGCGTTTTCGTGGCGCGCGCGGAGTCCGCCGTCGAGCGAAGCCAGGATTTGTGCCGCCGCACACGAGAGCGAGCCGAGCGTTGCTCGGCATGGACGGGCAGGAGTGCCCGTCCCCACACGGTCCAAATCCCACCGTCCAATTGCCGCAACTTCCTTCCTTCCACCTGCATCTAAACCTTGACAGCGCTCCACTCAGGTCTTAGCATGGGGTTGCTGGCAATCATAAAGGCATTGATTACAAAGCACTTATTTGATTCAAGAGTAAGGTAGAGGAGACGATTATGGCCAAGATTATTGGGATTGACCTTGGGACGACCAATTCTTGCGTGGCGGTGATGGAGGGCGGCGAGCCTAAAGTTATCCCGAACGAAGAAGGAGGGCGGACTACTCCGTCCGTGGTGGGGTTTACCAAGACTGGAGAGCGGTTGGTGGGGCAGGTCGCGAAGCGGCAAGCCATCACCAATCCTGAGAACACGATTTATTCGATCAAGCGCTTTATGGGACGGCGCTTCGACGAGGTGCAGGAAGAGATCAAGATGGTCCCCTACAAGGTCGTGAAGTCGGGCGACCACGTGGCGGTGCTGGCGCAGGGCAAGGAGTACACGCCTCCGCAGGTTTCGGCACTGATTTTGCAGAAGCTGAAGAAGGCGGCAGAAGATTACCTGGGCGAGAAAGTGACCGAGGCGGTCATTACTGTGCCGGCTTACTTTAACGATGCGCAGCGGCAGGCCACGAAAGATGCCGGGCAGATTGCCGGGCTGGATGTGAAGCGCATCATCAACGAGCCTACGGCGGCGGCGCTGGCGTATGGTCTCGACAAAACTAAAGACGAACTGATTGCGGTTTACGACTTCGGCGGCGGAACTTTCGACATTTCGATTCTGGAAGTGGGCGAGGGCGTCATTGAAGTGAAGGCCACGAACGGCGATACGCACCTCGGCGGCGACAACATCGATCAGCGGCTGGTGGATTGGCTGATTGACGAATTCAAGAAGGATGAAGGGCTCGACCTGCGCGCCAAGGGCAACGAGATGGCTTTGCAGCGGCTGCGCGATGCGGCTGAGCGGGCCAAAATTGAGCTTTCGACCACCATGGAGACCGAGATCAATCTGCCGTTCATCACGGCGGATGCGAGCGGTCCGAAGCATCTGGTGAAGAAGCTGACGCGGGCGAAGCTCGAGGGGATGGTGGAAGACATCATTCAGCGCTCGGTGGGTCCGTGCAAGCAGTGCATGAAAGATGCGGGCGTGGATGCCAGCAAGATCCAGGAAGTGGTGCTGGTCGGCGGGCAGACGCGCATGCCTCGGATTCAGGCGCTGGTGAAGGAGTTGTTTGGGCGCGAAGGGCATAAGGGAGTGAATCCTGATGAAGTCGTGGCAATCGGCGCGGCGATTCAGGGCGGCGTGCTCGGCGGCGAGGTGAAAGACCTGCTGCTGCTGGACGTGACTCCGCTGTCTTTGTCGATTGAGACTTTGGGCGGCGTGGCTACGCCGATGATTCCGCGGAACACTACCATTCCTACCAAGAAGACGGAAACGTTCTCGACTGCTGCGGATAATCAGACCTCGGTTGAGGTGCATGTGCTGCAGGGCGAGCGTCCGATGGCGGCGCAGAACCGGACTCTGGGCAAGTTCCACTTGACCGGGATTCCGACGGCTCCGCGGGGAGTGCCGCAGATCGAAGTCACTTTCGATATTGACGCCAACGGCATCCTGAATGTGACCGCGAAGGATACGGCCACAGGCAAGGACCAGAAGATTACGATCACGTCGTCTTCTGGATTGTCGAAGGAAGAAGTCGAGCGCATGGCCAAGGAAGCCGACGCGCACTCGGCTGAAGACAAGGCGGCGCGCGAGTCGATCGAAGCGAAGAACCAGCTCGACAGCATGGTCTACAGCGTCGAGAAGATGCTGCGCGACAACGGGGACAAGATCTCCGGTACCGAGCGTGGCGACGTGGAGAACGCGCTGGCCGATGCCAAGAAGGCGCTGGAATCGAATGACAAGGCGCAGATGGATAAGGCTCGCGAGACCCTGACCAAGGCTTCGCACAAGCTGGCTGAGGAGATGTATAAGTCGGCACAGGCGAAGGGTCCGGCGGCGGGTGCTGGGCCGGGTAGTCCTGGTGACGGTGCGGCCCCGGGCACGAACGGCGGCGGTCAGAAGAAAGATGAAGGCGTGATCGATGCTGAGTACGTGGACGTGGACGACAAGAAGTAAGCTGTCGGCTTTCGGCTATCAGGTACCAGCTTTCAGCTTGGATCGTGTGGCGCGGGTAGGCTTGCCCGCGCCATCACGTTTGTTCGGGCGTGACATTTTGGATTCTTGGAGAAATTGAAAATGGATTTCCAGGTGAATGAGCAGACTTATTTCTTGAGTCTTGCGGAAGATGAGAAGCAGTGGGAGGTTTTTGTCTCGACACCGGCGGGCGCCATGCCGATCCCGGTTTACGTGGACGCGCCGGAGTCGGAGTCGCTGGTCGTGATACAAGAGGATAAAGGGAAGCGGAGACTAGTGAACTGATCTGTCTTCCTGAGCGGAGTGGGTGCCCCACGAAGCGGAGCACCCATGGAGTCGAAGGATCCTTATAGCCGCTGAGGAAGCTGGGTGGAGGTAGGGATCCTTCGACTGCGTTGCCGTCCGCTGATCGCGGACGGCAGCTTCGCTCAGGATGACAAAACATAGGCAGGCGCTCGCCAAACCAAATGGCAACAACTCCGAAGAAAGATTATTACGAGATCCTGGGCGTGAAGAAGTCCGCTTCGGCGGAGGAGATTCGCAAGGCGTTTCGCAAGCTGGCGCGGAAGTACCATCCTGACGTTAATCCTGGAGACAAGACGGCGGAGGAGAAGTTCAAGACGCTCTCCGAGGCCAACGATGTCCTCAGCGATCCCAAGAAACGCAAAATCTACGACCAGGTCGGGTTCTATTCGGACAATATTGATCCGGCTACGGCGGAAGCCTATGCGCGGGGCGGAGGCGAAGGCGGATTTGCCGGAGGCGCGCCCGGAGGAGGATTTCCTGGCGGCGGCGCGGGACAGGGCGGCGGCCAGGGTGTTCCTTTTGATTTCAGCGGATTCGATTTCTCGGATCTCGGCGAAAGCGCGGGGCGAGGCCGGCGAAGCGGCGGCAGTGGCGGGTTCCGGGATATCTTCTCGGGAATCTTCGGTGGCGGACGCGGTGCGACGCCGGCTGAGACGGGACCTGAACCGGGCACTGACCTTGAATATCAAGTAAACGTACCGTTCTGGACGGCGATTCGCGGCGGGGTGATGCGGCTTAATATTTCGCGCCAGGATGTCTGCCCTACTTGTCATGGACAGGGCTACATCGAAACGCCGGGAAAGTGCACCGAGTGCGACGGAACCGGGCAGGTGACGCAGACCGGCGGACGCATGAAGTTCAATGTGCCGTGCCCGAACTGCCAGGGAACGGGCAAGAACATTTCTACCTGCCCCACCTGCCACGGTGAGGGTACGGTGAGCCGGACCGAACCGCTGGAAGTGCGCATCAAGGCCGGAACGCGCGACGGGCAGCGCATCCGGCTGGCAGGCAAAGGCAATGCCGGATCGCACGGCGGCGCGGCCGGCGACCTTTACGTGATCATCCGGACCGGGGAACATCCCATCTTCCGGCGCGACGGGGACGACATTTACCTTACCGTGCCGGTCAGTGCGACGGAGGCCGCCCTCGGCGCCAAGATCGAGGTGCCGACCATCGATGGGCGGGCTTTGCTGAAGATTCCTCCCGGGACACAGTCCGGACAAAAGCTCCGGCTGCGCGACAAAGGTGTGCCCTCGGCTACGAAAGAGGGCGTGCGCGGGGATGAGATTGTTGAGATCACGGTGACTGTGCCCATGCCGCGGGACGAGCGGACCAAGGAACTGCTGAAGGAATTGGCTAAGCTGAATCCGGAAGATCCTCGGGAAGAGTTGTGGAAGAAGGTCTGACTGCTCGTTCCCGCAAGCCCCATCTAATTTGTCATCCTGAGCGAAGCGATGGACCTCTGCAACATGCTGGCAGCGAGGCACTGTCGACAAATTGCACAGGTCCTTCGGCCCGCAAAAGACGCGGGCCTCAGGACGACAGAACGTTGCGACTGCCCCTACTTCTTCATGCTCGGATCGTCTGCCGGGTTGATGTAGTTAAACTTCACCGGCGACAAGCCGTGGATCTGGATCACTGTCGCCCCTGAAGCCGCGGCGTAGTGGTGCACGCTGGGGTCGAGGTAGGCGAAGCTGCCTGCTCCAAAACTCATCATCTTGCCGGCGTCGAACTGATCTCCCATACCGACTTTGAGAGTTCCCGAGAGCACGGTGACGTTCTCGCGGTGGGGATGGGTGTGCGGGGCGATCTTGTAGCCATCGGGCATTTTGAGGCGGATGGTGAAATCGCCGGTGGAAGCCATGGGGTCGCCTTCCAGAACGGCGAGTTGCGCTCCTGCAGGCAGAAACGGCGGGGCTGGGCCGTACTTGACTTGATCGGGTGTGAAGGCGTTTTGCGCCTGCGATGGCTGCGCTGCGAACGTCGCAATTGCAGCCACAAATAGAGCAACAGGGAGAAACGGTACTTTCATCGAAACCTCCTGACGGTGCCGAATGATAGACAGTGCCGGCCATCGCCGCAAGAGCTTTCTCCGGTTCCTCAACGATGAACCGTCGTCGAATCATTGGTGGGGTACGCCGGAGTCTGGTTGTGCGTTACCTCCGTACCGGATCTTCTTGACAAAAATTTTCCAAAAAACTGAAAAAAAGATTGCATCTGTGGAGAATTCCCGTAATCTCTTACATGCGAACTAACTCCGCCGGATGCCCGGGAATCGCAGTTACTCGGGAGCCTCGAGACGCAAGTCGTATTCCGGCAACCTCCGGAGACGAGGTGGCGAGAGTGAGTCGCTTGAGGAGGAAGACATAGAAATTGGCAACAGCTAGCGCCCCGCATCAACAAACCGAGAATTCCCAGCCTCTCGCCGCCGTTCCAAGCAAAGCCCCCAGCCGGAACCCGATTGCCCCAAAGAAGTTCGTCCGCCTCACGCTCTGGCCTCTGGTCGCCGCCACCTTCTTTATGGTGTCAGGCGGAACCTACGGCACGGAAGACATTGTGCACGGCGCCGGGTACGGACGAGCCATCCTGATCCTGCTACTTACGCCGCTGCTCTGGAGCCTGCCTACGGCCTTCATGATCGGCGAGCTGTCGAGCGCGTTGCCCTACGAAGGCGGCTACTACGCCTGGGTGCGCCGCGCGATGGGAAATTTCTGGGGATTTCAGGAAGCCTGGCTCTCGCTGGTCGCCTCCATTTTCGATATGGCGATTTATCCCACGCTGTTCGTGGCCTATCTGACCCGCATGTTCCCGTATTTCCAGCAGGGAAATCGCGGATGGTGGGTCGCGCTGGCCGTCGTGATCGCGTGCGCGGTAATGAATATTGCCGGCGTGAAGGTGGTGTCGCTCACGTCGTTGTGGTTGTTCTTTGCGCTGACCGCGCCGTTCGTCGCGATCGTGGTGCTGGCTCCGTTCAAAATAGGCGCGCTGGCGAACGCGGTGACCAAGCCGACGACATCTACCGTAGACATTCTTGGCGGGCTTCTCATCTGCATGTGGAATTACATGGGCTGGGACAATGCCTCGACTATCGCCACCGAAGTGGAAAAGCCGCAGCGAACTTATCCGCGGGCGATGCTGGTGGCAGTTTGCATCGTGGCCTTGAGTTACGTGCTTCCCTTCGCCGCCATGTGGATGACCGGGCTGACTCCGAATGCCTGGGAGACTGGTTCCTGGGCGGACATTGCCGGCCTGCTCGGTGGGCCGCTGCTGCGCGTCGGCGTGGTCATCGGCGGCGTGATCAGCGCCTTTGGCATGTTCAATGCGCTGGTGATGAGCTATTCGCGCCTGCCTCTGGCCATGGCTCAGGATGGCATGCTGCCCGGTATCTTCGGCAAGCTGCAAAAGAAATCGCGCGCGCCGTGGGTTGCCATTATCGCCCTGGCGATCGGATGGGCCATGTGCCTTGGTCTGGGTTTTGCCCGGCTGGTGACGCTCGACATTCTTCTCTACGGCTTCAGCCTGCTGCTGGAGTTTGTGGCGCTGGCCGTGTTGCGCTTCCGCGAGCCGGATCTGGCACGTCCCTTCCGGGTTCCTGGCGGGCTGTTTGGAGCGATCGCGATCGGCATTCCGCCCATGCTGCTGCTGGGGTTCTCGATTATCCGCAGTGAGCACGAGCAGGTGTGGAACATGAGTTCGTTCGCTTTCGGCATGATCCTGATCGCGGCGGGCTTTGTGGCTTATGCCGTCAATCATTTGCTCAAGCCCCAGGGATGGGCGGCCAGCACGGAAAAACCTCAAACGGCGGCTTGAGCCGGTTCGCCGTGTTCAAGAAAGTGAGGACCGGGGAATCCCCGGTCCTCTTTAGTTTTAGTTTAGTTTTAGGGTTTAGCGCATTTTCCCAAACTGCTTCCGAACGTCTTCTGAGCTATGCAGCCGCCCTTGCCTCGTCCCTCAGGCGTTTCACTTCGTCATGCGCGGTTTGCACGCTGGCGGCCTGGCGCCGGATGATTTCTGCCAAGTACCCCGGCAACGAACCGCTCAACGCCTTCTGGTAACTTTCTTTGGCATTGTCCTCCCCGGCCTCAACGGATTCCAGGATGGTCTTATCGCCGCCGCCGAGACTGACTTTGGTGTCGATCCAGGCGCGGCGGAGCGTACCCGATACAGAACCGGAGACTTTCTTGTCCGGCTTGCCCAACCGGATTAGCTCCGCTTCCAACTCCCCGGCGAAACGCGCCCGCTCCAGACTTTGCTCGTTGAAGTAGATCTTCAAATCAGACTGCTTCGCGTGAGCCGCAGCATCCTGGTACCCCTTCTGCCCGTCTTTGCACGTCTCAATAAGATTTTCAATCACGCTGATAGCATTATTTTCGTCCATGAAATAACCTCCAGGACTTGGATGCCAAAAGCGAGCAAGGGTTTGGCAGGATTCTTCCGCGTGCCATTAGGAAGAAAAGCTATCCTGCTCTAAAATCGACTGTAGGAGAACTATGACCAAACGGAAATCGAAGGGGGCCTACATGATTTCCGCTGTCGCCGAGATGTATGGCATCCATCCTCAGACTCTGCGGCTTTACGAGCGCGAGGGGCTGCTCAAGCCGTCACGCACTGAAGGAAATACTCGCCTGTACACCGACGAAGACCTGCAGAGGCTCGAGTTCATCCTGTCGCTGGCGCGCGATCTGGGTGTAAACATCAGCGGCATGGCGATCATCCTGCAAATGCGCGAGCGCATGGAAGAGATGCAGCGCCAGATTCAGGAGTTCGTGCAGTATATCCAGGAAGAAGTGCTGGTCCGCGCCCACGCCGCCAGTGACCCTGCGAAAGGTGCGATCGTGCCGGTGAGACGGCCGATTGTGATGCCGGCGGTGCAATCGGGAAAGAAGCGGTGACGAGGGCCCAAGCCATTAGCAATTAGCGGTTAGCAATTCGCTTTAGTCTAGGGGCCAATTGCTGAATGCAAAGTCTGCAAGCCTCATGCTTCCCTTCAAGCTCATCTACAGCGACGCCTACTACCTTCCCATCGGCCAGCACGTTTTTCCCGCCGAAAAATACAAGCGCGTCCATGACCGGCTGCTGGCCGATGGCGTCGCGGAAGCTGCCGATTTTTTGGAGCCTGCGCCCGCAACTGATCAGGACATTCTGCTTGTCCACAAGCCAGAGTATGTGAACAAGCTGAAGACCGGCACGCTTAGCCCCCGCGAAGAGATGGAACTGGAGGTTCCCTTTTCTCCCGACCTGGTGAAGGCATTCTGGCTGGCGGCCGGAGGATCGATTCTGGCGGCGAGGCAGGCTCTGGCCGACCGCGTCGCTATCAGCATTGGCGGCGGATTTCACCACGCTTTCCCCGACCACGGCGAAGGTTTCTGCATGATTCACGACGTAGCCGTGGCCATTCGCCGAATGCAGCGTGACGATAAGATTCGCACTGCGATGACGGTGGACTGTGATGTTCATCAGGGCAATGGCACGGCGGCGATCTTCGCCGGAACGCGAGCTGCGAGCGCGTCTTTGCCTTCTGCCGGTGCTTCGACTCTCGATTCGTCATCGCCGGGCTCCGCGCTTGGCTCGGCGCCAGGTTCCGCGCACCGTGGAAAAATTCGCGGCGTCCATGCGGGCGACGTCTTCACGATTTCACTGCATCAGGCCAACAACTATCCGCAGTGGAAGCCGCCTTCTTCAATCGATGTGGATCTGCCTGACGGTGCTGGAGACGACGATTACCTGGCCTGGCTCGATAACGCGCTCAGTTCCGGCCTGCGGCAGTTCGAGCCTGATCTGCTGTGTTACATCGCCGGCGCCGATCCCTACCGCGAAGATCAACTGGGCGGTCTTTCCCTGACGATCGACGGATTGAAGAAGCGCGACGAACTCGTGTTTCGCGTGGCGCGGGCCCGCGATATTCCTGTGATGGTGACCTACGCCGGAGGCTACGCGCAGAACGTGGAAGATACCGTGACCATTCATTGCAACACGGTCATCGCGGCGAAAGAAGTATTTGCTCCGAAGAAGTGATAACCCCTCGAAAGTTATACTTGATGGCATGATTGTCAGCCCGTCGGACGTTTCGCACAGTGAGCTTTACGCCATCCTGCTGAATTCCGTGGCACCCCGCCCGATTGCGTGGGTGTCGACGATAAGCGCGTCGGGAGACCTCAATCTCGCGCCCTTTTCTTTTTTCAATGCGGTATGCGTCGATCCCCCGCTGCTGGCGTTTGCGCCGGGATTGCGGCAGCCCAGGCACGCGGAAGGTAGCCACGGCGAGGCTAAGGACACGTTGCGGAACGTTCGGGAGACCAGGGAGTTCGTGGTGAACATTGTCACTTATGAGCTTCGTGAGTCGATGAATCTGACCAGCGGCGAATACGACGCATCAGTGAACGAATTCGAGTTGGCGAAACTCACTCCCCAACCGTCGAACATCGTGCGCCCACCCAGAGTCGCGGAGTCTCCGGTCAGCTTTGAGTGCAGGCTGCATCAGATTCTCGACTTCTCTTCTCGACCGACCAGCAGCAGCCTAGTGGTCGGCCAGATCGTCTCCATTCACGTGAACGAAGCGCATCTCAAAGAGGGCCGACTGGACCGGAACTCGCTCGACCTCATTGGACGCATGGGCGGCCTGCAGTACACCAGGACGACGCAGCGATTCGAGATGGTGAGGCCAAAGGTCGGCTAGACACTGCTAAAATAAACCATCCGTATGTTCGAGAATCTTCAGGAAAAACTGCAGCGCGCGTTTAAGAGCCTTCGCGGCCAGGCCCGGCTAACCGAGGAAAACATTGGCGAGGCGCTGCGCGAAATCCGGCTGGCTCTGCTCGAAGCTGACGTCAACTTCAAAGTGGTCAAAGAGCTGATCGACCGCATTCAAGCCAAGGCCGTAGGCCAGGAAGTGCTGACCGCGCTTTCACCGGGTGAGCAGGTCATCAAGATCGTGCGCGACGAGCTGGTCGAGACTCTCGGCAAAGACACGGCTCGCGTAAAGTTTGCATCGCAGCCGCCTACGGTCGTGCTCATGGCTGGCTTGCAAGGTTCCGGCAAGACCACCACTTCGGGCAAGCTGGCGAACTGGTTCAAGACTGGCGGGCATCGTCCGCTGCTGGTTTCGGTGGACGTTTACCGTCCCGCCGCGCGGGAGCAGTTGAAAGTTGTGGCGCAGGCCGTCAAGGCTCAGATTTACGAAGGCGAAGTGGGTGAGGCGAGCACGCCCGCCGAGCTCACGCAAGCTGTCGAGCGCTTGGTAAAAGAAGCGCGGCGCGAGGCCATCGTTTCCGGCTGCGACGTGTTGATCGTCGACACCGCCGGTCGTTTGCACATCGACGACGAACTGATGAACGAGATGCAGTCGCTGAAGAAGCTGCTGAATCCGTCGGAGATTCTGTTCGTCGCCGATGCCATGACCGGACAGGATGCGGTGCGCTCCGCCGATGAGTTCCATAAAAAGCTTTCGCTCACCGGCGTCATCCTCACCAAGATGGACGGCGATGCTCGCGGCGGCGCGGCGCTTTCCATCCGGCAGGTCACGGGGCAGCCCATCAAGTTCATTGGCGTGGGCGAGAAGTACGATGCGCTCGAACCGTTTCATCCCGACCGCATTGTATCGCGCATTCTCGGCATGGGCGACATCCTGTCGCTGATCGAACGCGCCGAATCGCAGATCGACAAGAAAAAGGCGCAGGAGATGGCCACCAAAGCCCTCACCGGCGACGGCTTTTCGCTCGAAGACTTTCGCGATCAGCTGCGGCACGTAAAGAAGATGGGCTCGATTAAGAACCTAATCGGCATGATGCCCTCGATCGGCCCGTTCTCCGGTTTGCAGAAAGCCGCCGACCACGTGGACGAAAAACAGATCAACCGCGTGGAAGCCATCATCAATTCGATGACGACCCACGAGCGCAATCATCATGAAGTAATCAACGGCAGCCGCCGCAAGCGCATCGCCCGCGGCTCCGGCACCAGCGTGCAGGAAGTGAATAACCTGCTCCGGCAGTACGCGCAGATGAAAAAGATGTTCAAGCAGATGGGTAAGCCCAGCTTTGCGCGAAGGATGGCGGGGATGAAGCTGCCAGGAATGTGAAGGCAGTGGCCAGTGGCTAGTGATCAGTGGCCACTGAGCCGATCATTTTAGTTCTGATCACTGCCTACCGACCACTGGCCACTGCTTTTATGAAATGGCGCTCCCTTGAAGAATCGGCTCCCAGCGCGGACATCCGCCCGCTGCGCGAGATCTTTGCCGAGCGCAAGGAGCTGCTTGCGAAATACGTTCCGGCGGAGACTCAGGCGGTTCATGCTCGCGCGGTTGCCGAGCTAATTCAACGACGATTATCCGAGAATATTCTCCCTGTCGGCGCGAAGGTTCCAGAATTTCAGCTTCAAGATCACGATGGCAAAACTGTTTCTTCCTCGGATTTGATCGCCAAAGGAAGGCTCGTGCTCTGTTTCATTCGCGGGCGCTGGTGCCCGTTCTGCGTCGGTCAGATGGAGGCGATGAATCTCATCGTGCCACAGATTGAGCAGGCCGGCGGAACGCTCGCGACAATTTCTCCGCAGACGGTGCGGCAATCGTTCTTCATGCGCGATCAGCACAAACTACGATTCCCGCTTCTTTCGGATTCTGGCAATAAGGTGGCGCGGCAGTTCGGCCTTACTTACCGCGTTCCCGACGAACAGCGCGCGGTCTATCAACGCGCATTCGTCAACCTTCCGTTCGTGAATGGCGACGATAGTTGGGAGTTGCCGATTCCTGCCGTGTACGTCATCGACCGCGATGGTTCAGTGCTCTTTGTTTCCGCAGACGAGGATTACACGGAGCGTCCCGAACCAGGCGATATTGTGCGCTTCCTCAGTGCGACCCTCAGGGGCTGAAGCCCAATCATTCTGTGGGCACTTTACGGCACGACTGAAGTCGTGCCCTTCCCGGTCCTCCGCACGCGACGCTGGACAATGTCCAACGCCTCAGCTTTCGGTACACTTGAAGCATGCGCAGATTTCAAGACTGGCAACTGACAACCGGCAACTGGCAACGGTTCCTATGAACTATATCTACGGCATCAACGCGGTCACCGAGGCGCTCAAGGCCCGGGGACGCGCTTTTCAGTGGGTCGGCATGGCGAAGGAGCGGCATGACATCCGCTTGCAACGCATGATCGAAGACTGTCGCAAGCTCGGGGTGCCCGTGCGTTTTCTCACTCGCGTGGAACTCGACCGCATGGCCGGCAACGCTGCCCATCAGGGAGTGGTTGCCGTCACGTCAGCCAAGCAATACAGCGATCTCGATGACGTCGTCGGCGGCAAACGCGGACGGTATTCTTTCGTCATCGTGCTCGATGGAGTGGAAGATCCGCACAATCTTGGCGCTCTCATGCGCACCGCCGACGCCGCTGGCGCCGATGGCGTGGTCATTCCCGAGCGCCGCGCCGCGGCCGTTACCGGAACCGTCACAAAAGCCTCGGCAGGTGCGAGCGAACACTTGCCGATTGCGAAGGTAACGAATATCGCCCGCACTGTCGAAGAATTGAAGGAGCGGAACATCTGGACGGTTGGTCTTGATGAGCGTGGCCCGCAAACCTACGACGCTCTCGATTACAACATGGATTGCGCGCTGGTTCTGGGTGCAGAAGGCAAGGGTCTGCACGACCTGGTAAAGAAGAAGTGCGATTTTCTGGTGTCGATTCCGATGCTGGGCAAAGTTCCTTCGCTGAACGTATCGGTCGCAGGCGCCGTCGTAATGTATGAAATCGTCCGGCAGAGACGCGGGCAAGACCGGGCACGCGAGAAAGCAGCGTCGCCGGGTGCGAAATGAAGTTGCGCCGTCTGCGTTTTTGCCTCCTGTGCATTTTTTGTACCGCTGCCGTAACTGCATTCTCTCTCGACCGCGAAGCATTCACTTTCACCAAATACGACCTGGACGCCCGCGTTGAACCAGACCTGCAACGACTGGGGGTTCGAGGCACAATCACGCTGAGGAATGACTCGCAGGCTCCGCAGAAGATTGCGGTGCTGCAGATCTCTTCTTCGCTGGACTGGCGTTCTATCCGGTCCGGCGGCAAGCAACTGCAATTCGTCTCGCAGTCCTACACCTCCGACATCGATCATACGGGAGCGCTTTCCGAAGCGATCGTTACTCTGCCCGAGGCAGTTCCTCCCAAGGGAACCGTCGATCTGGAGATCGCCTATGAAGGCGTGGTGGTGCTCGACGCCACTCGGCTGACGCGGATCGATACGCCCGAATCCATCGCCAACAGCACCGACTGGGACCAGATCAGCGCGAAATTTACCGCGGTGCGCGGAGCCGGATACGTAGCCTGGTATCCGATCGCGACCGAAGCCGGAGGTCTTTCGGAAGGCGCCAGCGCGTTCGATGTTGTTGGCCGGTGGCAAGCACGAGAGGCCGAATCCACCATGCATCTGAAGGTCTCGGTGCCGAGCGATGACGAAGGCGATAAACCCGAGCTTCTGGTCAACGCGACGACCTGCCCGACCGGGCTCGAAGTGCGACACCAGTTCCAGGCGGATTGCACATACCGATCGCTGGGCATGGTCGTGCCGATGTTTTTGCTCGCCGACTACGAAGTCCTGGACCGGGCCGCGGTCGGAGTTCACTTTTTGCGTGGCCATGATGCGGCGGCGACGAATTATGCGGATACGGCGGAAAAGGCTGCTCCATTCATCACCGAGTGGTTTGGAAAAGCGCGGAGCAAAGCACAAACCGCCGATCTGCCCGACCCGAATGCGCCCCCCTTTGAGAGCGGCTCGCTTCTGCTTACGCCGCTGACCAGCACCGATCCCAAGCTGGCAGGCCTTGCTGCGGCTCACCAACTAACTCACGCGGCTTTTTTCTCATCTCGACCCTGGATCAACGAGGGCCTGGCCCACTTCGCGCAAGCAATCTATCTGGAACATCTCAGTGGCCGGCAAGCCGCTGTCGATTACATGGGAGTACACCGCTCCGCGCTAAGCGCGGTTGAGAAAGAGAAGGAGAACCTGACAACCGCCCCCAGATCTGGAGATGAAGTGCAGCGGTCGCTGGTGAACACAATCGACGAGGAACTCTACCGCAGCAAAGCAATGTGTGTGTGGTGGATGCTGCGCGACATGGTCGGCGAGACGGCATTGAAGAAGGCGCTCGCTTCTTATCGTCCGGATGAAGATAAAGAACCCACCTACATGCAGCGCCTGATTCATGCGCAGACGAAGAAGGATTTGGAGTGGTTCTTCGACGACTGGGTTTACCACGACCGCGGCCTGCCCGATTTCAAAATAGAATCCGCATTCGCGCGCAAGACCTTGCCCGGAGCTTACATGGTGACGATCACGGTGAATAACCTGGGTGCGGCGGGAGCGGAGGTTCCGCTCACGGTGAAGTACGCTGGTGGAGAAGTCACGCAACAGTTGGTGGTGCGGGGCAAGAGCGACGGCGTGATTCGTGTGGAGGTTCCGAAGGCACCAGAGGAAGTTTCGGTGAACGACGGCAGTGTGCCCGAGAGCGAAACCACGAACCACGTGTTCAAGATCGAGACGAGCGACGCGAAGTAGATGTCGCGCTCTCGCACAGAGCAAAGCGCCGTCATCCTGAGCGAAGCGAAAGGACCTCTCCACCTCTGTTCGTGGTGCTTACACGTTACCAACACTGCGCTATTCATGCTGCAGGGTGAAAGCTGCGAGTGCCGCCAGCTTTGCGGCAGCGGCGCCAGAATCGATCGACTTCTCCGCCACGGGAATTCCATCCGCCAAACGGTCGGCGCGTCCGGCCGCTACCAGCGCCGCCGCCGAGTTCAACACGACAACATCGCGGCGCGGAGATTTCTTTCCGCTTAAGACCTCGCGAACAATGGCGGCATTCTTAACGGCATCCCCACCAGAAATATCAGCGAGCGTGGCCCGCTTCATGCCGAACTCCTCGGGATCAACCTCGTAACTGCGCACCGTTCCCTCGCGGGCTTCGGCCACACGCGTCGGACCGGTGATGGTAATCTCGTCGAGCCCGTCCAGTCCGTGCACCACGAGCGCCCGGTGCAAGCCCAGCATGCTGAGCGCTTCCGCCAGCTTTTCGACCATATCGAGCGCATACACGCCTACGACTTGTCCCGAAGCGTTGGCCGGATTAGTGAGCGGACCGAGCAGGTTGAACATGGTACGCAGGCGCAGCTCGCGCCGCACCTTCTGCACCTGCTTCATCGAGGAATGCAGATCGGGAGCGAACAGAAAGCAGATTCCGACTTCGCGCAGACATTGCGCCGCGCGTCCTGGAGTCAACTGGATGTTCACGCCCAGCGACTCCATCACATCGGCCGAACCGCATTTCGAGCTGATGCTGCGGTTGCCGTGCTTGGCCACGCGCACTCCCGCGCCCGCGGTCACGAATGCCGTGGCCGTAGAAATGTTGAAGGTTCCGCTGGCGTCGCCGCCGGTTCCGCTGGTGTCAACGAGACTGGTATCAACTAGCGATGACTCAGCCAGCGCGTCTCGGCCGGTGCCGCTGAGGTCGAGGGCGCCGGGGGACGCGATGGGCAAAGGCGTGGCCGCGGCGCGGATCGCCTCGGCGAAGCCAACGATCTCCTCCACCGTCTCGCCTTTCATGCGCAAAGCCATGAGCAGCGCCGCAATCTGGGCGTCGGTGCAGCTTTCGGCAAGCACTTCCGACATCACTCCACGTGCTTCCGCTCGCGCCAGAGATTGACCGTGGTGGGCTACGCGATGGAGGGCGTCGAGGATCATATGCGAGCGCAAATGTTCCGACTGGAAGACTTAAGAGCGATTCTCCCGGCACAGAACCGTCAAGACCCGGAGATGGTTCGAGACAAAACTTTACCCGAACTGACGAACTCTTTACCACTTCCCCGCAGGGCTGGTGTTCCTATAAGTGTACGCACATTTCATTTCCAGAGGTGCAGACAGAAATGATCGAGTGACAATACAAGATGCTTGGGGGGAAAGTCATGAAAAGCGCTCTCATCGCACTGCTTCTTGCGGCATCCGCGTTCGGCCAAACGGCGTCTGGCCCCGCGACATCGGCCTGTGGCCCCGAGAGTGGCAGCTTTCAAGTCAAGCTCGATAAGTCCCAACATATGCTGGCCCAGCCTGATCCGGGGAAGGCGCTGGTGTACTTCATTCAGGAGAAAGGTTCCGATGCCTTCGCCGTGACGACCAAGATCGCGATCGACGGAGCATGGGTGGGAGCAAACAAGAATAGCTCCTATTTCGCTGTGTCCGTAGAGCCGGGCGAGCATCATGTGTGCGCGAATGTTCAGTCTTATCGCGGGCATCCCAAGGGGTTCGTGCATTTCACGGCGGAGGCGGGAAAGGTTTATTACTTCGATGGGCGCGTCGTTTACGGAGCAACGTCCGATTTGTATTTCTTTCTTGGCGCTGTCGACAGCGACCAGGCCCGGTATCTGATTGACTCCCTCCCGCTGAGCGTGTCGACGCCCTCGACGCCGAAGTAAAGACCAGTTCTTTCCACAGCATTAGCTCCCCCATGATTTCTTCAACGGGAGGCATCGCGGTTTGCCCTAATCCTCTGCCCTTCTATAAAATTAGATGTTTGCTGCCCTCGGTTGATAGCTGCAAGCAGGGCCCCTTCCGAATTCTTAGCTGACGAGCGCAAAGCGTCATTATGAAAATCCACGAGTACCAGGGCAAAGCGATTCTTAAGAAGTATGGTGTGACGGTTCCGCGCGGCACGATGGCAACTTCGCCCGAGGAAGCGGAAGCCGCCGCTCGCGAATTGTTCAGCGCCGGCGCGACCGGAGTCGTGGTCAAGGCGCAGATTCATGCCGGCGGGCGCGGCAAGGGCGGTGGCGTAAAGATTGCCAAGTCGGTCAACGAAGCGGGAGAACTCGCCGGCAAGATGCTCGGCATGAAACTGCTCACGCACCAGACCGGCCCCGAGGGCCGCATCGTAAGGCGCTTGCTGATCGAAGAAACTCTGCCCATTGAAAAAGAACTTTACCTCGGGATACTCGTCGACCGCGCGGAAGGCAAGCCGGTGTTCATGGCCTCGGCCGCCGGCGGAATGGAAATCGAGCAGGTGGCCGCCGAGAATCCCGACGCCATCCTCAAGCAGCACATCGATCCTGGCATGGGTCTGGAAGCGTTTCAGGCGCGCAAAATGGCTTTCAAGCTGGGGCTCAGCGCCAAGCAGATCAATCCCGCGGTGCAATTTCTGTCGAATCTTTATAAGGCGTTTCTTGATACGGATGCGTCGCTCGTCGAAATAAATCCCTTCATCACCACCACCGACGGCCGGCTGTTCGCGCTCGATGCCAAGATGACTTTCGACGACAATGCGCTCTTCCGCCATCCCGACATCCGCGAACTGCGCGACATCACGGAGGAAGATCCGCTCGAGGTCGAAGCTTCGAAGTACAGCCTGAACTACATCAAGCTCGACGGCAGCGTGGGCTGCATGGTCAACGGCGCGGGGCTGGCGATGGCGACAATGGATATCATCAAATACGCCGGTGGCATGCCTGCAAACTTTCTCGATGTGGGCGGCGGCGCAAACGCCGAGCAGGTCGCGCACGCGTTCGAGATCCTGCTTAGTGACAAGAGTGTGAAAGCGGTGCTGATCAACATTTTTGGCGGCATCCTGCGCGTGGATACGCTGGCTACGGGCGTGGTGGAAGCCGCGAAGAAGACCAACATCCAGCTCCCAGTGGTCTTGCGGCTCGAGGGCACGAACGTGGACGAAGGCAAAAAGATTCTGATGAACTCGGGATTCAACTTCATCGTCGCAGACACCATGAAGGACGCGGCAGACAGAGTGGTAGCCGCGGCCAGAGGTTAGGGCGCAGTGAGGAATCATATTTATGGCAATCCTGGTCGATAAGAAAACGCGCTTGATCGTGCAAGGCCTGACCGGACGCGAGGGCACCTTCCATGCCAAAGCCTGCGCGGCTTACGGCACCCAGGTCGTCGGCGGAGTGACGCCGGGCAAAGGCGGCACGATGCACGAAGGCTGGCCCATTTTCAACACCGTGCAGGAGGCCGTCGGGAAAACCGGCGCCGACACGACCATAATTTTCGTTCCTCCGCCGTTCGCCGCCGACGCGATCATGGAAGCGGCCGACGCCGAACTCGACCTCATCGTCTGCATCACCGAGGGCATTCCCACGCTTGACATGGTCAAGGCTTGGGAGTTTCTGCAGAACCGGCGCTCGCGACTGATTGGGCCGAACTGTCCCGGGATTATTTCGCCGGGCAAGTGCAAGATCGGCATTATGCCGGGATCGATACACAAAGAAGGTGCGATCGGCATCGTGTCACGCTCGGGCACGTTGACTTACGAAGCCGTCCATCAGCTCACGCAGCGCGGCATCGGGCAGTCCACGGCGATTGGCATCGGTGGCGATCCGATTATCGGAACCAACTTCGTGGATGCGCTGGACCTGTTCAATCGCGATCCCGAAACCGAAGCCGTGATCATGATCGGTGAAATCGGCGGCGACGCCGAAGAAACCGCCGCAGAATTTGTGAAGACTCACATGAAGAAGCCGGTAGTCGGCTTCATCGCCGGACAGACCGCGCCTCCGGGACGCCGCATGGGTCACGCTGGTGCGATCATCTCCGGGGGCAAAGGCACAGCGGCGGAGAAGATCAAAGTGATGGAAGCGGCCGGCATCCGCGTCGCAAAATCTCCCGCAGATATCGGGGAGACGCTCGTGGCGGCGCTGGGAGTCAAGGTTTAGCACCCAGTACCGGGTACCAAGTACCGAGAACAAATCACAAGCCAACTGTTAAGGACTGACCTGCCAACTATGAAAACCCTGCAACGCACTCTTACCATTGTGAAACCTGACGCCGTCGCCAAGAACGCAGTCGGTGACATCATTGAACAATTCGAGAAAAACGGCTTCCACATTCTCGCCATGAAGATGTTGGAAATCTCCAAGTACCAGGCGGAACAGTTTTACGCCGTGCATGCGAGCCGGCCGTTCTATAACTCGCTGACTGATTTCATGTCGAGCGGCCCGATAGTGACTCTGGCTCTGGAAAAAGAAAATGCCATTGCCGACCTGCGCAAGCTGATGGGCGCCACTAATCCGGCCAACGCTGAGGAAGGTACCATCCGCAAGAAGTGGGCGTCGAGCATCGAGCACAATGCGATTCATGGCTCCGATGCCGAAGATACCGCGCGCTTTGAGTTGAGTTTCTTTTTTGCGGGATACGAACTGGCGAAATAACGTAGCGCCGCCGTCTCGGTGGCACGACAGCCGGCGGGACGCCGCGCTACCCGAGCGGCTCGTACAAGTGACCTTCCACGCGGTCTGCTACTTTGGGCAGGTCCTTGCGGGCATATTGCAGAAAATGCGGGGCAGCGCGGTGGGCTTCGAGCGCGGCATCGTCTTTGTACTGCTCGTAGATGAAGAAGCGTCGCGGTTCGGTCTTGTGCCGGTGCACTTGGTACATTACGCAGCCGGGCTCCTTGCGGGATTCTTCCGTCAGCTTCGCGAAAATTGGGGGAACATCGGCATCGTGCCCTGCCTTCGCCATCCACGTGACTGCCAAAACCACCATCGTGCGCTCCTTACCTCGATTGGACTTCGACTGGTTGTGGTTACGTAGTCTCGCCGCCTGACTAGTGGGAAGTCAAGACTAGACTTTTCGGGATGCGCCTGTCTTCACGGCAGCGGCAAATTCGTCTGTGAAGATGATTTGATCCCGGTCCGGACCAGTCGAGATCATGCCGATCTTCGCGCCCGTTTCTTTCTCCACGAACCCCAGGTATTCGCGAGCCGCCTTGGGCAACTCCTCGAACTTCGTGATGCCCTGCGTGGAAGTCCGCCAGCCCGGCATCTTCCGGTAAACGCACTCCAGGTTGTCGTAACCGCTGGCCTGCGCTGGAATCTCCACGGTCTTCTTTCCATCGACCTTGTAATCCACGCAGACCGGAATATCCGCCAGTTCGTCGAGCACATCCAGCTTGGTGACCACCAGCCACGAGATGCCGTTAATCATTCCAGCGTAGCGCAGCAGAGGCAAATCAAGCCAACCGGTGCGCCGCGGACGCCCCGTGACCGCGCCGAATTCGTTGCCGCGCTTCCGCAGCTGATCGCCTAGATCGCCTTTCTCTTCGGTCGGGAACGGACCTTCGCCCACCCGCGTGCAATATGCCTTGGTAAGTCCAATCACGGAGTCGATTGCGTTCGGCGCGACGCCCGTGCCGGTCGCTGCGCCTCCTGAAGTTGCGCTCGAGGAAGTGACAAACGGATAAGTGCCGTGGTCGATATCGAGCATCGTCCCCTGCGCCCCTTCGAATAGGATGGCCTCGCCGGCAGCCAGAGCCTGGTTCAGCAAGACTGCCGTGTCGCACACAAATGGTGCGATCTTCTGGGCCGCTGCGGCGTATTCTGCGTACATTTTGTCGGCGTCGAGCGGTTCGGAATTGAACAGCGCGTGCGCAATCATGTTCTTCTCGCGCACCGCATTTTCGATGTGCTTCTTCAAAAGCTGCAGATCGAGCAGATCTGCCACACGCAGCCCGCGCCGGCCCATCTTGTCTTCGTAAGCCGGACCGATGCCGCGCGAGGTGGTGCCAATCTTCACGCGTCCCGGAGCATTCTCGGCGGCCAGCTCGATCATGCGATGGTAGGGCAGAATCACCTGGGCCCGATTCGAGATAAAAAGATTTCCGTCGACAGTCACGCCCGCCTCGCGCAGCTGCCCCACTTCCTTCAGAAAAGCCATGGGATCAAGCACCACGCCGTTGCCGATCACGCTGCGGCAGGCGGTTCGCAGCACTCCGCACGGCACCAGTTGCAGCACAAACTTCTTGCCGTTGATGATGACCGTGTGTCCGGCATTGTGGCCGCCGGCATAACGGGCTACCACCGAAAAGCTTTCCGACAAAACGTCGACAATCTTTCCCTTGCCCTCGTCGCCCCACTGGGCGCCGACAATTACCGCGGTGTTGCCTCGTTTCAAATGCCAACTCCGTAACAGGGATTTCGCAGACGCGCCGCTCCAACGCGCGCATGTAAGAACGCGCTATAAGAACACCCGGGGGTCGCACACTCTTGCCCGCGGCAAATACTTCTAAGGCTTATTGGGATGGAAGCGGAGAAGACGTGTACAAATCATTTTATCGCGCCCGCGCAGCGAATGGCAACGCAAGCGGCGGGAAACCTCAACTCTCCGGTAGAATGGCGATCAGCGAATCTCGCTGAGGAAGTCCATCGTGAAAAAGGTGTTTCACTTCGATTCTCCGCGTGAGAGGTATAGTTGCGACGCGGCCGTTCTATGGTGCTTCGACAACCGCTTTGACCTGGGGTTCCGCAAGTTTCTCAAGCGCATCGGCGTGGTCTATCCTGATCCCATCAAAATTGCCGGCGGCGCCAAATCGTTGTCCTCGCCCGAACTGGAGACCGACCGTGAGTTTGTGCTGGAGCAGATTCGGAAATCCATTCGCCTGCACGACACCAAGCGCGTGATCCTGATGGTGCATTCCGATTGCGGCGCCTACGGAGGCCTTGCCGAGGTTTTCGGAGGCGATGCCCAAGCTGAAGCCGCGCATCACCAGCGCGAACTGGCTCTGGCCGCCGCTAATCTGGCGAAGGCCATCCCCGGAATCGAGATACAGGCGTATTTCGTCGATTTCGAGAGCATTTGGGACGCCGAACTCGCAAGCTCACAGCCACTGGAAGGACGGACCGTAGCGTCATAAGTTCGTCGAAATTGAAATCCACATCTCATGCCGAAATTCGAAAAGCACATTTTCATTTGCGGCAACCAGCGCCCTCCGGGAAACCCGCGCGGATGCTGCGATCCCAGCGGCGGGGCAAAGCTGCAGAAACTGTTCAAGCAGAAACTGGCGGAACGCGGCCTCAAAGGCAGAGTACGGGCCAATCAGTCAGGCTGTCTCGACCAGTGCGAACACGGCCCAAATCTGGTCGTCTATCCCGAAGCTGTGTGGTACGGGCACGTCACGGAAGCCGATGTTGACGAAATCATCGAATCGCACATCGTCGGCGGCCAACCCGTTAAGCGCCTGGTGCTGGCCGATAGCTGCCTCAACACGGCCACGTGTGAACATCGGAAGAGCAGTGGGCGATGACCAGTGGCCAGCAAAACAAAATGCGCAGGGTTGGTGCTGCAAGCAGCGCAACTGGCCACTGATCACCGGCCACTGGCCACTGTTTCCTGGTAGGCGCGGCAGGAATCGAACCTGCAACCACCGGATTAGAAATCCGGTGCTCTATCCGTTTGAGCTACGCGCCCATGGAAAAAATCTATCACAACGACGCGGATTCTCGAGTTCTATCCATTGATCCATTCCCGCCAATTTCTGACTGACGTCCTCAAGCCGTCGGCTCGGCGGTGAACCGGATGCGCAGTCACCGGCGTTCTCCCACCCGCTGGCAACCGGGCGCGCCCTCTTCGGGGCCTCGAGACCTCATTCAGATTGAGTCCGCGGAGTAACGCGCGCCCACTGCTACTCGCGGTGCCGTATACTGCCGCCTTGCCCGCGGACGGCATGTATGACGGCTCCGAATCCATCCCGGTTGGCCTACATCGATTGGATGCGCGGCCTCGCCTGTGTCCTGATGTTTCAGACCCATTGCTACGATGCCTGGCTCAGCCCCGGCGCGCGGCAGAGCAGATTCTTCACGTACTCGCAACTGGGCGGAACCTTCCCTGCTCCTTTGTTCTTGTTTCTGGCAGGTATTTCGTTCGCTCTGGTGACCGAGAAACTATGGAAAAAGAATTTACCCCCGGCACGAATTGCCCGCACCACGATCCGCCGCGGCGCTGAGATTCTTGGCTTTGGCCTGCTCTTTCGCCTGCAGGAATATGTCATCGCGTGGGGCTGGGCGCCGCTCAGCGATCTGCTGCGTGTCGACATATTGAACACTATCGGCCTCTCGATGATGCTGATGGGCGTCCTCTGCTGGCTTGTGCTGTCGATTTCACGCGGAGCGCCGGCCCGGGTCACACTTGTGATTGCCTCAGCCGGAACCGCAGGGTTGATTTCTCTTCTCACACCACTGCTGTGGACCACCTGGCGCCCAGACTGGCTGCCCTGGCCGCTCGAGTCCTACATCAACGGCGTCCACAATCTCGGCACACCGCAAGCCTGGATATTCCCGATTTTTCCTTGGACAGCGTTCGCCTTCGCCGGACTGGCGACCGGATTTATTCTGCAAAGCGAATGGGCGCGCAGCCGCGAAACCGCGATCTTCTTACTGGCTGGCGCCGCTGGCCTGGCATTTGTAGCAGCCGCGCGCTGGCTCGATGCTCAGCCGCGTCAGCTTTACGCGACCTACGACTATTGGCACACCAGCCCGAACTTCTTTTTGATTCGTTTGGGAATGCTGCTCGCCATTTTGACGGCGAGCTACGCCTGGTGCCGCTGGGGTGCGGGAAGCTGGGGGTTCAGTCCTCTCATTCAACTGGGCCAGGCTTCCCTGCTGGTGTACTGGGTGCACCTCGAATTGGTATACGGACGCCTCTCCATCTTGCCCAAACATATCCAAAGCATCCGCGCCGCGTCCTGGGGATTGCTGGCGATCTTTCTCGCGATGCTTTTGCTGGCGTTTCTTCGGACGAGGTCGAAGGGCCGCGGCGGAGAGATGCTGGCGTGGTTTCGGCGCCCAGTTCATACGACATGAGCTAGCGGAACTGCTTGGCGAACTCCACGACCTCACGCTCCGCCCAGCGGCCATCGTAGGCCGGATCATTGTCGCGTTCGCCGACAAAGGCACAATGCCCACCGTCCTCAGCTTCAACGTAAGTAACATTGGGATTAGAGAGCAGCGCCTGCCGCGTATCGGGCAAAATGCGCACGAAAGGATCGTTGGCCGCGTGAATCACCAGCGCAGGCTTTGCGATGCGGCTGACCAGGTTCGCAGCCGCGGCTCGAGCGTAGTAATCATCCGCGCCGGTGAAACCGCAATAGTAAGCGGTCACGCGATCGTCAAACTCGCGGAGGGTTTTAACTCCGCGCAGACGCGAAGCATCGAAGTCGCGAGGAAACAAACGTACCTTGCGGCGAAAGCGCCGAAATAATTGCAGCAGGAAATAATATTCATAGATCCGGTTGGCCGGTTCGTGCAGCGCGTCGGCTCCGGCCGCCAGATTCGCTGCCGGACAAACCGCCGCCACCCCGCGAAACTCCGCCGGACCGTCACTTCCCCACTCCCCCGCGAGCTTCAGCACCAGATTGCCGCCCATGGAAAACCCAATCAGCACAAAGCCGGGAATTCCGTCGCGCTCGACCAGGTTGCGCGCGACCGCCGCCACATCGGCAGAACGACTGGAGTTGTAAAGCGTAGCAGCGCAATGATCCATGCCGCCGCAGTTGCGCTGGTTCATGCGCGCCACGTTCATGCCCGCGGCCAGCCCGTTCCGGGCGATGCCCAGCATGTATTGCGATTCGCTCGATCCTTCCAGCCCGTGCACCACAATCAAAGTCAGCGCTCTCCGGTCTTTCTGCCAGTGACAGTGGCACAGCACTGGAATGCCGGGTTCTACCTCGATCAGACGCTGCTCTGCGGAGGGAAGATCGATTCGGCGAGGAAGAAAAAAAGCGGCGAGGGTTTGTACATGCCCGCCCCGCAACCACGGATGTGGCCGGAAGATCGAGGGCACAAACGACGGCGGCTTCTCCGTCACCCGGCGCTCGAATTCAGCTCTTGATGGAAGTCCCAGGCGTCACCGCCCCGCTTGCAAAATAAGTTTGCCAAGTAAGTCTGCGAAGCAAGTTTGCGAAGCTCTCGCAAATTGATTCTAATAGGAACAGCCATTTCCAAGGGAGCGATCCTCATGCCGATTTTCGAATACGTCTGCCAGGAATGCCAGCACGAGTTTGAAACCCTGATCTTTGGCCGCGACAAAGCCAAGTGCCCCAAGTGTCACAGCCAGAAGCTGAGCCCACAGCTTAGTGTCTTTGCCATGTCCGCAAAGAGTTCTGCTGGTTCGGCGGCTCCCTCGGGCGCGTGCGACTCCTGCGGCGATCCTCGCGGCGCCGGCGCATGCTCCCTCGGAGATCCCGACTAAAGCCTGATCCCTAACCTCACCCAGGAAATCAAACTTTCGGCATCCCCCTGCGGGTGACTGAGGTTACCTATGTTTCCGCACCCGGCCCGCCTACCATGCCCTGACCTCCCTTTGAATACCAAGGAGCATCGCATGGATCGCCGCAGCCAGCAGCGCGTCTTCGTTGATCTCCCCGTCCAGATCTACGGCATGGACACTCATTCGCGTCCCTTCACACAGGCGGCCAGCCTGCGCTCCATTAGCGGACGCGGCGCCACCTTGCAGTGCGTGGATGCTCAACTCAAGCCGGGGGACGTGGTCGACCTTCTTTACCAGGGTTCGAAAGCGCAATTCCGCATCGTGTGGTGCGGCAGGCCTGGAACCGAAATGGCCGGGGAAGTGGGACTCGAGAATCTCTCCGCAGGCGTGACGCTTTGGGATGTTGATCCGCTACGTTGTTCGGCCTCGGTGGGTAAGGGGTAGGGAGGGCGGGGGAAGGCCGAAACCCGCGCTGCACGGGCTGATCCGAGTATGCATCGGAAGCGGTGCGAAGACAAGCAGGAAGCAAGAGCAGAGCGCGAATTCTCATTCGAGTTGCACACTATTTCACACTTGCCGCAGTCGGTTCGCGGAAAAGTTGCAATTTCTGGCGTTCCGTCCTGCTGCAACGGTTTCTGAAACGCTGCGCGCGCAGAGCCGGACTGTCCAGGTATGGCCCGGCAGGGATTTCATCGAAACCACCTTCAACACCAACCCCAGGCTGTAAACTCACCAGAGATGCGAGTAAAGATTCTCGGTTCCGCGGCCGGAGGCGCGTTTCCGCAATGGAATTGTGCCTGCTCAAACTGTCGCGCCCTGCGCGCCGGCACGTTCCACGGAAAGCCGCGCAGCCAGACTCAGATTGCAATCTCAGAAGACGAACGCTCATGGTTCCTTCTCGGTGCGTCTCCCGACCTGCGCGCTCAAATCGAATCGACGCCTGAGTTGCAGCCGCGCGAAGGCGTGCGCCAGTCGCCCATCGCGGGTGTAGTGCTTGCCAACGCCGATCTCGACCACGTCCTCGGGCTGCTTCTGCTGCGCGAACTTCAGCCCCTGCGGGTTTACGCGACCGCCTCGGTGCGCCGCATTCTCCGCGAAGACAACTCCGTGTTCGGCATGCTGCATCGTATTCCAGATCAAGCCAAGTGGATTGATTTTGAATCGGGGAAGGAATTTTCTTTGTGCGACGCTCAGGGTGAGGATTCCAGTCTCCGCTGCCAGGCGTGGTCGTTGGGCAGCCATTATCCTCCCTATGTCAGCGTCGAACGGCAATCGCAACTTTCTCCAGGCGAAGCATCCCTGGGCTTGTTCATCCATTCGACTTCCGGCTCGCGCTTTGCCTATATGCCAGCAGTTCCTCAAATAGACGACGCACTGCTGCGGCAATTCGACAACTGCGACGTCCTGCTCTTCGATGGCACGTTCTGGAGCGATGACGAACTGATTCGCATTCAGGGCGGCGCACAGACCGCCCGCCAGATGGGCCACATTCCGGTCGAAAGCGCGCTGGCAAAGTTGGCGGCGGTGCGCCGTCCGCGTAAAATATTTCTGCACAGCAACAACACCAATCCCATGCTGGACGAGACGAGTCCCGAACATCGCCAGGTGCGGGACGCGGGCTGGGAAATTGCGGAGGATGGATGGCAGTTCGATCTGTAGATGCCGAAGCCGCATCGCAAGCTGCACCCCTGCTCTCGAACGAGGAACTGCGCGCGCGATTTCAGGCCATGGGTGAGGAACGCTACCATCACCAGCATCCTTTTCATCTGTTGATGCACGAAGGCAAGCTCAGCCGCGGACAACTGCAGGCCTGGGCGCTGAACCGCTACTACTATCAGAGCATCATCCCGATCAAAGATTCGATCATCCTGTCGCGCGGTCCTGACCCGGTCTTCCGCCGCGCGTGGCGCAAGCGCGTGGTCGACCACGACGGCGATGCTACCAGCGAAGGCGGCCTCAAGCGCTGGATAAAGCTGGCCGAAGCCACCGGTCTCGATCCCGGTCAGGTTCGTGCGGGCAACGGAATTCTTCCCGCAACCCGCTTCGCGGTCGATGAATACCTGAATATCGTTCGCAGCCGGTCTCTACTGGAGGCGGTGGCTTCCTCGCTGACAGAATTGTTCTCGACCAAGCTGATCACCTTGCGCGTGGAAAAATTGCGCCAGCATTATTCTTGGCTCGCAGGAGGTCTGGATTATTTCGAAGCCAGGCTTTATCAGGCGCCGGAGGATTCGCAGTTCGCAGTAAACTACGTCTACGACAACGCGAAGACCCGCGCCGAGCAAGAGTTGGCAATCCGGGCCCTGCGCGACAAGTGCGACATCCTTTGGGCGCAGCTCGATGCTCTTTACTTCGCCTACGTCGAGCCGGGATGGCCGCCTCCGGGTGCGTTTCGCATCGAGGCCAGCTAGCATGCCGCCTCCGGAGAACTCCGCGCAGCCCCGCCTTGCAACAGGCTGCCGCTGGGGCGCAGAAAAAGAAAAAGAAAATAAGCCCGGCAGCAAGCCGGAACGCACGATCCTGTATCCGGAAGGTGCGCTTCGCTTGCGCGATACCGGCCTGCTGATACTTGAGAGCTGCGACGGCAAGCGTACCTTCGGCGAGATCATCGCAGAACTCCAGGCCAAGTTCGGGGACGCGGACCCGGAGAAGATTCGCGCAGACATCGGCCTGTTTCTCGAACAACTGCGGCACAAGCGGATCGTCGACTACTGAGCCGATCGATACTGCTCGGTGGGACCATAACCCTATGCCAACTGCTCCCAACTTACATCGAGGGCAGCGCCCAACCTCTTCCATGTGCTGACTGACCCCGCCTTGCGCTTGGTTTCGATCGCCGCAATCAGCGCACGCGATACCTTCGACCTCTTCGCAAGCCGCTCCTGTGTAAGCTTCCGGTACTCACGCCAAATACGGAGCGCGGACTCTCCCTTCAGCCTGCGCTCGGTGATCTCCAGCGGAATAAGTTCGTCCTCACCATCTTCAAGACGCAGCTTCGCAGCGTCGTAGGCCTTCACATCGGCTAGCATTTCCGCATCCTTTATCAACTCCTCCAGCTTTTGCACCGGAACCAGCGCGAATTCCCTACCCTTGCGAGTAATAGTTTCGACGCGCATCAATAGATTCCTCCCCTCGCTGCTATTTGTAAGACCCATAATTCGAGGCGGTCGTCATGCAGTTCATAAATGACGCGCCAGTCGCCAACTCTCAGCAGGTAACCGTCGCGCCTCTGAAGCTTGGTAGCGTTGTTGTGTCTGGCATAGGGATCGGCCGCAACCTCTTTGATTTTCCCCACAATACGCTTCTGCCAGCTCACCGGAGGCCGGGAAAGAGCCTTAGTGAAAGATCTTGTTGTCACGACTGTGTACACCAAATCAATTGTTACCTAGGGTAACACTGCTAGTCAAGCTTATAATCAGGTGGAGACACTTAGACTTCCACCGGCCTCGTCCATGATCCCCAACCCGCTGGCCCTCATCGCCGAGATTACCCACCGCTGCCCGCTGCACTGCGTGTATTGCTCGAATCCCCTGGAGCTGGCCGGAGAGACTTCGGAGCTTTCCACCACAGAGTGGGCCGACATTTTTCAGCAGGCCGGCAAGCTCGGAATGCTGCACGCGCATTTCACCGGAGGCGAACCCCTGGCTCGTCCCGATCTAACCGAACTCGTCGCTTGCGCGCGTGCTGCAGGGCTTTACACCAATCTCATCACCTCGGGCATCGGATTAGATGAAGCACGGCTGCGCGCGCTGGTCGATGCCGGACTCGATCACATCCAGGTCAGCTTTCAGGATTCACGCGAGGAGGCAGCCAACTGGATTGCCGGCGCCAAAGCACATGCGCGCAAGATCGAATTAGCACGACTTATCCGCCAGCAGAAGCTTGCCTTCACCGTAAATCTTGTCATCCACCGGCAGAATATCGATCACCTCGAGGAGATGATCGCTTTCATCGAGCAACTCGCGCCCGAGCGTATGGAGATCGCCCACACTCAGTATTACGGCTGGGCGTTGCGGAACCGCACTGCGCTCTTGCCCTCGCGGGCACAGCTCGAAAAGGCCGTGGAAGCTGTAGCCGCTGCTGAAAAGCGCCTCGCCGGACGCATCCGTATTGATTCGGTGGTCCCTGACTACTATGCGCGTTTCCCGAAGGCCTGCATGGGAGGATGGGGACGAAGATTGATGCTCATCAATCCCGCCGGCAAAGCCCTTCCCTGCCACGCCGCGGAAGTCATTCCCGGCCTGGAATTCGAAAACGTACGCCAGCAGGCTCTTGAGTTCATCTGGAAAGAATCTTCCTCATTCCAGCGCTTTCGCGGGGAAGGATGGATGCCGGAACCCTGCCGCAGTTGTGACCAACGCGCCGAGGATTTTGGCGGATGCCGCTGCCAGGCTTTGCTGCTCGCAGGTAACGCCACCGCAACGGATCCCGCCTGCTCGCTCGCACCCGCGCACCACGTCGTGGAGGCCGCGTTGGCCGAAGCCAATTCCGGCACGGCAGTTTCGCCGCCCGTCGCCGCTGCGTCATTCGTCCAGTTGCAACAGCGCGCCGCAAATTTCTGGAGTTACCGCACCAATCCTGAGTAGCCGGCGCCTACCAGCGAAATCCGATCGTAATGGGACGAAAATCGGTAGTGATGCCGTTATGCGATCCGTGCATGAGGCGCCATTCCGCGTAGATTTCGACCCCGCTCGGCATCTTTCGCGTCAGTCCTCCGCCAGCGTCGAATCCGAATTCATTCAGGCTGGAATTCGCGAAGCTGCCGCTGATCGGAAGAGCGAAATTGTAGTTCTGGCACGCGCCCCACCAGTTCCAGAACGTATTGCATGCCGAACCTGGAACCGTCGTGCTGCCGCTCAGATTCCCGGCCCGATGGTAATAGGCCGGCCCCAGAAAGACATATCCGCCCCAGACCTCGCTCACGGGAACATTGATGATGGGTTCGAGCGTCACCGCGAGAGCGTAGTTTCTGGAGCCGGTCGCCTGGGCTAGCTGTACGGTGGAGTCGCGCAGCGGCAGATCGGCAAAAATTACGTCTGCGCGCAGGCCTAAATATTTGTTCCCGTTCCGCGCCACCCCGGCCGACCCCACAAGGCCTCCGCCTCTCACCCACGTCTTGGTCGCGCCACTGTCAAGGTTGGCGCCGCCGCCTACGTTAAATTCCCAGTTCTTGTAGTCGTGAGGCCGAGCTTTCCGGTGCGCCGTGGTGGACTCCTGAACAGAGGCTTCCTGGCCGGTCGCGGGTTGCGGCGCAGCCTGGTCTGGGGCGGAGGGTGGTTGCGCCGCGGGCGTCGGAGCCGCAGGTGCCGGCGCCTGTTCAGCGGGCGCTGTCTGGGCGAACCCTTGCGCTCCCAACAGAATTGTCAAAATCAGCAGCCTCAGCGCACTCGCAGTCGCGGTCAGGCTCGCGAACTTTCCCATCATCCATTCTCCTCCCATAACCGGGCGTGGTGGCGGACCGTAGCGCTCGGCATGAAGAGGCGAGAGGCGCCGTGAGTAAAGGTTCCGCTTCTGATTCCTCGCAGAAAGGCATTGGCCTTGGTTGCGGCGGGATCGCATCATCTTACCAACTTTGATGCTCCTTCTGCCCGGCAAGCCGCCCGCCGCAGTGGTCAGCCTCCGGTTAGCTCATCATCCGCCGGAATCCAAAGCCAGCCCGGGGCGATGAGCGCTGTGGTCTGACTGCAATAGTCAGGCCGCAAAAGTCGGTGTGGAGAAAAGGAAAAGGCCGCCGCAGCGGTCAGGCGGCTTTCATTTTGGGGCTAGGTCGGCCGCCGGCTCAATCGGTCTGCCTTTCAAACGCGCCCATGTCGCAGCGCTTGTCATGCTTATACTTTCCCGGACGCGGCGCGCCTCGCTGGTCGGTCGTCAGCGGGTTGCCATTGCCATCGGTGCAGCCATTCGGGTTGCCTGCGTCAATCGTCAGGCTCCCTGAGAGCTCACCCATCGTCTGGGTGGGGCCGCCGTTGTTCTTTAACGTTCCCAGTTGGGGATTCGTGTTGTTCATATCGCCAGTGTTACTAAAATTGCAGGTATCGTCGCTGCTCAG
>JBEKWP010000029.1:0-31482 GCA_049512915.1 Candidatus Sulfotelmatobacter sp. | reverse complement strand
CCTCCGGAATCTCCCAGCGGTAGTGGAGCAGTGCGTAAGCCAGCGCCGCATGCCCCTCGGCCAGCTCTGGCTTCAGGCGAAGCGCCTGCTCTGCATACGACATCCCCTTTGGAAAACCCTCATGTGGCGGAAGCACACCGCCCTCCCAGCTCGCCAGTGTGTTGTAAGCATCCGCCAAGCCCGTGTACGCAAGGGCATACGTGGGATCGCGCTTGACCGCCTGTTCGAAGTAGGCAATTGCCTCCATCGTGCCCGCCGGGCGCCTTCCCCAATGATGGCGGCCCTTCAAATACAGCGCGTACGCTTCCGGATCTTCCGAATGGCGCGCCGCCGAGGGGGAGCGGGCGCCCAGTAACTGTGGGCGCAGCTTGTTTACGATCGCAGCCGCGATCGCATCCTGCACTTCGAACACGTCCGTCATTTCCCGGTCGTACCGCTCGGACCACAGGTGGTGACCGTCGTTGACGTCGATCAACTGAACTGTGATCCGGAGCCGGTTACCGGCACGCCGAACACTTCCGTCGAGGATCACACCTACATTTAACCGCCGCCCAATTTCGCGAATATCCAACCCGTGCCCACGCAGGGCAGCGGCCGACGTTCGTGCGATCACCTGCAGGTCGTCATACAGACTCAGCGCGTGGATCAGTTCCTCGGCCAGTCCGTCGCCGAATTGTTCGCCATCCCCACTCGCGCTGGCAAAGGGCAACACCGCGATCGAAGAAGCCCGACTCGCGCTGGCCCTCGCCGTCTCGGGGGCGGCTCCGACGCCGCCACTGCGAAGTGCCTCAAGCAGCTCCGTCATCGACTGGTAGCGCTCCGCGACCGGTTTCCGCAGGCACCGCAGGATGATTTGTTCCAACCACACGGGAACGCGCGGCTGGACCTGCGACGGTGGCGGGGGATCATGCAGCACGATTTCGTGCATCGTAGATAGCAGGCTGGAGGCCTTGAAAGCCAGCTGCCCCGTGACAGCCTCATAAAGGACCGAGCCGAAAGCAAAAATATCCGACCGCGCATCGAGCGGCTCACCGCGCGTCTGCTCGGGAGACATATAGGAAACCGTCCCCATCAACATTCCCGGTACCGACTGTCCCGAATCGAGCGAATCGGCTCCCACCGGAGTCAGCTGTTTGGCCAACCCGAAATCGAGAACCTTCACTTGGCCGTCGTTCGTGACCATAATGTTCGCGGGCTTGATGTCCCTGTGAATCAATCCCGCAGCGTGCGCAACCACCAGCGCGCCGGCGAGTTGGATCGCATAACCGCCGGCCTCCGAAATCGGCAAGCCCTCGGGACGGATCAACTCCTTGAGCGTCTTACCCGCCACATACTCCATCACCAGGTAATCCACTTCGCCATCGCTCGCCATGTCGTGCAGCGTGACGATATTCGGGTGATTCAGCTTCGAGGCCGCCCGCGCCTCCTGAAGGAATCGTCTCTTTCGATCCGGATCGGCGACATGCGTCGAGGGCAGCACTTTAATCGCCACCGTCCGGTGAAGCCGCGTGTCGAGCGCGCGGAACACCTGTCCCATGCCGCCGACGCCGATTTCTTCAAGAATGCGGTAATGTCCAAACGCAACCCCCTTCAGGTCACGCCTGGGCGCAGCTGCCGCCGTGACGGGCCGAGCGCTATTGGCCGTCACCTCGTCCGCAAATGCCGGTTTCTCGATGAAGCTCGCAGAGTCGCTGTGATGAGCCAGTAGCGATTCCACCTCGCGGCGCAGTTCCTCATCCCCGGCGCACGATTCTTCAATCACGGAACTGCGCCGGCTGTCGTCCGTCTCGAGAGCCTTGTGAAAAATGCTTTCGATTTTGCTCCAGCGCTCAGGCTTCATCGGATTTCTTTCCGCTCAGTTCGCGCATGAGCCACGCCTTGGCCAACCGCCAATCCCGCGCAACCGTGTCGGGTGAAACCTTTAATACTTCGGCAGTTTCCTCGACGCTAAGACCGCCAAAGAAGCGCATCACCACGACTTGGCTCTTACGGTCGTCCACTTTCGCCAGCTGGTTGAGAGCGTCATCCAACGCGACCAGATTAGCAGTGGGTTGCGGAGAGACCACGAGGGCCTCATCCAGCAATACCGCCTGCACTCCATCGCCGCGTTTGTGCGATAGCCGGGCACGGGCCTGGTCAGTGAGAATGCGCCGCATTTGTCGCGCACACAGCGCGAAGAAATGCGCCCGGCTCTGCCAGTCGATCAGCTTCAGATCGGATAGACGCAGATAAAGCTCATTGATCAGGGCCGTCGTCTGTAGCGTATGGCCGTCGCGTTCCCGTCCCATGCAACGCCTGGCGAGCAGATGCAGCTCGCGATAAACCTGAGGAGTCAGGCTGTCCAAGGCACCTTCGTCGCCCCGGCGCCATGCCTGAAGCAGCTGGGTGATCTCGTGTCCGAGAGCGTCGTCCATCCAAATTCCTGGGCCGGGGGAGTGGCCAATTGCGTAAACATTACCACACCACCCGGCAGGTGCCCCGAGAAGTTTCTTTCCGACTTACAGGTTTCCGCTGCGATTTTCGCTATATGGAGTGAAGGCAAACAAACAGGCGCGGTGAGAACGACAACCGCGCCCCCAAAGGAGAAACGGACATGAAATCGACATTCAAGAAGCAGTACTCACGTTTTTGGGCCCTGCTGGCTGTCGGAATTATCGCCGCGGTGGGAGTTGCCCATGCAGCTGACTGGAGCGATGATCCACTGGCGCAAAAGGCTGAACTGGAAAAGCTTCACGCAGCCTTTCACGCGGCAGTTAGCGTCCACGATCCAGTGAATGGGGATTCGCCTGCAGTGATAACTCAGCGAATCCGCGACGCTATCGCGCTCTGGACTGAGGACGGCGAAATCACGGTTGTCAGCACTTCTGCCGCGGCAGGAAATTATATCGGCAACGGCGATCCGGATGATCCCGCAACTTGCCCTCTGCCATCGGGCGACACGTCTGCCACCGGTCAACAGGGCACGCTGTGCACGTTCTTCAAGTATGTTTCCGGCGGGATGCAGATAGCCAATAAGTTTGTGTCGCTTTCCCCAGCGTACAAAACGAAGTATGTCCCTGTAAGGGATAATGACGGCCAATGGAAATCCTCGGTGTATTTCGAATGCCATTACTTCGACGTGTCCTTGGATCCGACTACTGGCTTACCGCTATGGGCAGCGAAGAGTCACGTAGACCTCGACGGTGAGGCCAAGAAGATCGACGGACGATGGTTGTTCACCAAGGTTAGTTCATCTGCCGTTTCAGTTCCGGTTCCGTGAAGCAGAACACCCGATGCACGCGCTCGCCACGGGCGCAGCGCGTGCATCCAGATTGTTGGCCGCGAAATCCTGTTTCCACCGAACACCTTATCCGACGGTCTGCGTCGCATTTCATCGTCGAGAACCACGCGCCCGTCGAACTTCTCGATTGACCGATCCCAAGACACCCAGCCGTTTGTCGAACCAAATGGACGAGTAACGAGCAAACCGGAAGTTAACTGTTGTGCCCAGACTTTAGCACTCACCACCACACTGAAGTAAATCTGCCGCAAGTAAAAATTCCCTTGACTTCGATCTTCCGTGCTGCAACAATTTTCTATACGCATTACATCTTTGATAATTGAATAGCACAGAGATAACGTCAGCGAATGCAATATTTTACAAGTTCAGCCCCTGATTCTAGGACGTTTCGAGCAGTCGCCTCGCGCTAAGTCGTGTGATTGTAATATTTTGCGAGTAAGTTATTTGTTTCCAATATTTTAGCCAGATCGATGTCCGGTCAACCCTCCGCAACTCATTGATTCCAGATATTTTAGCGCAAGGTATCTGAGATTTTTTTGATCTGGATCGCCCATCAAAACCGTCAACCTCAAGTCCGACATGCCGCTGGTCCGCGAAGCCCTCAACCGCCTCGACCGGGAACTTGCCCTCGCACATCAGACGAACGCAAAGCTGCTGAAGCTGGTCCACGGCTACGGTTCGAGCGGCGCTGGCGGCGAGATTCGCATCGCCGTGCAAAAGCGTTTGCTCGAGTTGGCGCAGGACGGCCACATTCGCAGCTGCATCTTCGGCGAGAATTGGTCGAAGTCCGATGACATCGTCTGGAAGCTTCTGCAATCTCATCCCGAACTTAAAAGCGACTCCGACCTCGGCCGCAACAATCGGGGCATCACCATCGTTTTACTTTGAAGTCGCGCGGGCTCGCGTATAATGTGGCGATTTTGCAGTGTTGCTTCATCCGCAGGAGAATCGATTGCGCCTTTCACTCGATACTCGCGATGTGGGACGCGTCACCATCGTGCACTGCAACGGACGAATCGTTGCCGGCGGCGAGAGCGAGTCTCTGCGGGCGCATGTTGCCTGGCTGTTGCGCGACCGCCGTTCTATCGTGCTGCATCTGGGCGAGGTCGGATTCATCGACAGCAGCGGACTCGGCACCATCGTCCGCACCCTCACCAGCACCCGCCAGGTTCACGGCGACCTCAAGCTCTGCAACGTGCCCGACCACGTGCGCAAGGTTCTCGAGCTATCTCATCTGGCGAAGTTATTCGACACGCATGACTCGGAGGAGAAGGCCGTTGCCTCGTTCTACGCTCCTCGAGCCCGCGCCGAAGCGCCGGCCCCTGCTGGCCGCAGCGTTCTGTGCCTCGACAACAATGCCGATGTGCTCGCCTACTTGCGCGAACTGCTGCGCCGCGAAGGCTACGACGTCCACACCAGCAGCCATCTGCGCGATGCCATGATCCTGATGCGCATCACGCATTTCGATCTCCTGCTGACGGGCCCTGACGTTGCCGCGGCCCCGGCCACGCAGCAAGCTTTCCAGTCTGCCTGCTCCAACCTGCCGGTCATCGAATTGGGCAGCGACTTCTCCACTCGCGATGCCGGCGAAGCCGCTGCCGGATTGCTGCAAGAGATTCAGGCGAGACTTAACTCAAAAACCGCGTGAGGACGCGAACTATTTGGAACCGGCGGCCACTGGAGGCGGCGCCACCTCATGCGACCGCGCCGCCTTCGCCGCATGCTGCTTCACCAGCAGGGAAAGCACGATCACGGAAACCACCGGGAAGAATAGAATCCACCACCGGACCTTCGTCAAACCAACCTCTCTACACGGGAGGGGATTCTAACAGGTTGAAATATCCTCTGGTGCTTGCGCTCGCCCCCGTTTGCCGACGATACTGGACTGTTACCCGATCACTTCAAACGACATTATGAAAACGACTATCTCTCTCTCTACTCCCGCTCAACTCGAAACCGAATCTCTCGTCGCCATCGTGCTCGACCACACGGATCAAACACAGAAAGACCAAGCACAGAAAGACAAGAACAAAGACGTCAAGCCCCAGCTCAAGCTCGCCACCGGTGACGCGGCCGTGCAGTCTGCCGCGGCCGATCTGCTGGCCAGCGGTGAATTGACCGGCAAGCCATTTGAAATCAATTTGCTTCACAAACCTGGCGGAATGAAAGCGAAGCGTCTGCTGCTCATCGGGGGTGGATCGGCGAAGAAGTTTGCGACTTACGATCTGCGCCGCATCGCAGGAGCGGCGGTGCGCACGCTCAAGGCGCGCGGCATCCGCAGCTTCGCCTTCATCGCTCCGCCGAGTATTCCTGCGGATGAAGCGGTGAGCGCGATCGTCGAGGGTGCATTGGTCGGCAACTTCGATGCCGACTACTATCGCAGCGACCGCAAGGATCAGAAGATTGACGCCCTGACCATCCTCGCCGCCGGTAACCAAGCGGCGCTTGAAAAAGCGGCGAACGAAGCGCAGGTCATTGGCGAGTCGCAAAATTTCACGCGCGACCTGGTGAATGAGCCTTCGAACCGCATGACGCCAACCATTCTGGGCGACCGCGCGAAGAAGATGTGTCAGGAAGTTGGTTTGAAGTGTGAAGTCTACGGCGCCGACAAGATCAAAGAATTGAAGATGGGCGCGTTCTGGGGCGTGGCGCAAGGTTCTGACGAACCTCCGGCGCTGATCGTCATGAGATATGAGCCGGCCGGCGCTCCGGAAAAGCCAGTCTTAGGACTTGTGGGCAAAGGAATCACGTTCGACACCGGCGGCATTTCGATCAAACCCGCCGACGGCATGGAGAAGATGAAGTACGACATGGCCGGCGGAGCAACGATGATCGGCGCGATGCGCGCCATTGCGTTGCTGAAGCCGAAAGTGAAGGTCATCGGCATTGTATGCGCCACGGAGAACATGCCTTCGGGCAAGGCGCAGAAACCGGGCGACGTACAGATTGCCATGTCGGGCAAAAGCATCGAGATCATCAACACTGATGCCGAAGGCCGCCTCGTCCTGGCGGACGGTCTGGTCTACGCGCGCCAGCTGGGTTGCACTAATCTCGTTGACGCAGCCACGCTGACCGGCGCCGTTGTGGTCGCGCTCGGCTACGCCAACGCAGGAATCTTCGCCAACGATGACGCGATGTATGAACGCTTTCACAAAGCGAACGAAGAGGCGGGCGAGAAAATGTGGCGGCTGCCGCTCGACGACGAATACAAAGAGAACATCAAGTCAAGCATCGCGGATATCGTCAACTCGGGCGGGCGCTGGGGCGGCGCCATTAATGCGGCCATGTTCCTGAAAGAGTTCGCCGAGGATACGCCATGGATTCATCTCGACATCGCGGGCACGGCGTGGATGGAAGATCAGAAGCCGTGGATTGCGAAAGGGCCTTCGGGAATCGCTTTGCGCAGTCTGGTCGAGTTCGTAAAAGGCTTCGCGAATTAGTGAACAAATTAGAGCCTCTTGAGGAACGATGAATTTTTCTTCACAGCCATTTCGCTAGGGCCGGCATCCTATGTGCTCGGGACGGCTCGTCCGTTCCGGCAATTCCGGTTCTGGAGGCATTCCTTGAAAGCTCTGATGCTGGTTGGGATCGTAGTGCTGGTGCTGGGGGTGCTTTCCTTTTTTGTGCCCTTCCCGCATTCCGAACATCACGGTGTCCGCGTCGGCGACGCACATGTGGGCATCACGACACATGATGACCAGAAGGTTCCGCCGGTCATGGGCATTGTTCTGGTTGTGGTAGGAGCAGGACTGATGATCGCCGGCAGCAGGAGTTAGACTGTGAAGAAGTCGCTCTTAGCCCGCTAGGGATGTGGCGTAATCGCAACGACCGTGATGATTGGGATTCGCTTCTTAGCCTTCGTTTCGTCGGGCCCATAGTGCCAGAATATGGGGTAAGCGCCAGGGGTTTTGTTTTGGGCATACGCCTCGAAGACCTTCTCTCCATTTGCGCCGGCAAGAGAAGTGAACTGGTGCGTGATAAGGCCAGGATGATGTGGGTCTATTTCCAGGTAACCGATAGCCTTGCGAACCTGCTCGAATATTCCCGCTCGCGACGGAGTATTTTCCAGATCCGAGTATTGCCCAGCCGCCGTCGGGGTGAACTTAATTTTTCGATGCACGCCTACTCCCTGGCATGCTTGGCAAACGAGCCGCGGTAAACGCTTTTCCCTTCCGCCGATTCCCTCAAACCTCGTTTCACGCTGGCGAGGGCCTGCGGGTTTTCGTACAGCCACATTTCACTGGCAGGAACCGCCTTGACCGGATCGAGGACAATTTGGCCGAGGGGGTTGCGGTAGATGTTATAGGCCTTAGCCCCGCCAAGAGCTTCTCCCAGCGACAGGCGCTTCTTGGCATCTGGCTGGGCGAACTCTGAGACCAGCTGGAAATCGGGGTTCTTGATGACTGCGGAGGACGGCATAAGTCAAAGATATCACCCGGTGGGATTGAATGTCAAGTGGGCTATGCCCACCGAGGAATCGAAGTCTGCTCCGTTCCTGGTTTTCCCGTCGATTCATTTGCCTGCGGTCGCCTGCTCGAAGGCCTTTTCCAGATTCGTGACCAGCGGAGCTTCAGTGGGCTGCAGGCCGCTGCGGCCCATCATGCGCCAGAGGTATTGATTCTGCGGCCAGCCGTGGGCATCGTAGACCGCCAACACATCTTCGGATGGCCGGCTCATGACCATAAGGATGATATCTGCCTGCTGCGGTTCATAGACCAGAATAAACTTTCCCCACTTCTGCATCGCATCCTGCACCGTGGCGATGGCCTGGCGGTCTTCGGGGAACAGGTTGGGATTGAACTGGTCGCCGTCGTAGCTGGTGACGTAGATGAAGCGGGCGTTGACCAGCGTCCCGGGAAACGCCGGGATGTTCTGGGGAGCGTTCGCTTTCGACGCCTTGGGCGCCGCTAAAGCCAGCGTAGTGGCCAGTAGCACGGCCGCAAGAATGGCAACTGCATTGGTTCCAGTTTTCACAAAGTTCTTCATAAGAATTCGCTCGGCTTTGCCTTTTCAATCAGTTAGATGACTGCAGACTCGAGGGCGTTGCACGCCACTCTGATAATTCCACCTAAGTCATTGAAACGATTGTAACTGGAAGATATTAGAGAGACAGAGCACCAGAGGACCAGCACTGATGTTTACAGCGGTCCAGGGAAATTCCATTTCCGGGGGCCGGAAACGGGCCTTAGAACAAAAGTAAGCCGCTGGGTAGTCTCCAAGAGTCTTCCCACGAATCGACTCGTCCCGGACGATTTCGATGAGGCGGCGTTTTCCAGCTATATCTCAGAGATAATATCGACGACTTACAGGCAATTTCAACAACTTGCACCAAGCGTCAACGACATACTCACGCGCCGAATCTTTCCGCGGCGCGAGCTTTCGCTCTGGCCGCTTCTTCTTCGCGGTTCTTCGGCGGCGCGGTGGTTTCGAGGGAATGCAGAAGCCGTGCCGAGACGGCCGCTACTTCATCGACCGCGGCCAGGAACGAAGCTTCATTTGCTTTCGACGGTTTGTTGAAGCCGCTGATCTTTCTGACGAACTGCAGCGAGGCAGCACGAATCTCCTCGGCGTTGACAGGCGGATCGAAGTTGAAGAGGGTTTTGATATTCCTGCACATACTGTAGGACCTCCCGGAGTCGGAATCAAAGTTCCCCCGCGGCCGGAGCTGACCTCAGGCGCTGAAGCGCGGACGCATTCCGGACGACCTGACGGCACGACTAAACGTCGTGCCCTTCCCGAACGCGCGTGGATCAGAGTTTTCTCGCAGCTGGCGGGCCGTGCCCTCCCGAACCTCGCTGACACGCTTCCATTCTGACATACAACTCAAGCCGGCTAGAACAGCCTTCCTATGGAGAGGTTCACGCGCGACTCTCCGGTGGGGCTTACGCTGGTGGCTAGAGCGATGGGCCCGACGATGGTTTCCGCAATCACGCCGAGATTAAACGTGCCGCGGACCACGACCGTGCTGGGATCATTGAATGCACTGCCCGCCTCGTACCATCCGCCCCAATAGATTTTTCCTCCTACGAGTTGGGGCAGGTGATAGAACTCTCGGCGGAATCCGACCGAGGAGTAGGCGTAGTGGTTGCCGACGAATTCCTGCGGAAGGTAGGCGCCGAGGTGGAAGGTTCCGCCGAGGGTGAAAACCTGGAATGGGCCTGCAGTGCCGTGGAACGTGGTTCCACCCGAGGCGAGGAAAAAGAGCGAAGTCTTCGGCCCGGTCGGAATGAACGTAGAAGTCTGAACCTCGAGTTGCGCGATGGGATGAAGAAGGCCGGGGCTCTGCAGCACGCGGGAAAGGCTGGCAACGATGCGCGTGCCGCGGGCGGGAACTTCCGGGCTATCCTGACCATCCCAGACATAGCGAGCGCGGAATTCTCCGGTGCTGCCGGTGATTGAGGCCAGCCCGGCGCTGCCGATCAGGGGCGCAAATTTTCCGTCGAATATCTCGTAGCCAAGACGGAGTTCGCTGCGCTGGCCGGGGTTAAAGCCCAGATCGAAACCGCCGCCGGCTCTTTCGTCGCCGAAGACTGCGACGCGAGTCTGCCCTGTGAATTCGTTGTACGGGAGTTTGGAAGCGAAAACGTAGGGCGCGACGAAAAGGTGGGTGTCGCCGAGCGGCTGATAGAACTCGCTGGCGGCGAGGTTGCTTGACCCGAGCAGGAGATCGTTGCGCCATTCCCCGCCGTGATGTTCGACGTCCATGAAGGTGATGCGGGCACCGGCGGCAAAATCGAATGCCGCGACGCCGGAACCGTCTACGTTGAAGGCCAGATCCACAAACGGCGGCCCGTACGTTTTCTCATGTGCGGTAACTCGCAGCGCGGGAACGCCATTTTGCGTGAAGCCTTCATAGCCCAGGCGGTCGAATTCGCCTTCGCCGGCGATGCGGGTCAGTTGCGTCTCGAGTTTCGGCAGATCGAGTGGTCCGCTGGCGATCGACTTGAGAGTATGTTCAAAGCGACGGTCCTGGTCCGAGTCTCCGCCTGCGACTTCGACGGATTGCACGGCTTTCGGTTGAGGGCGCCTGCGATCCGAGCGTGCGGCAAGATACTGCTGCCACTCTGCATCGTCTTTGATGGCGTAGGGCAACAGGGTGGCAGACTGATCGGCGGCGCTCTTGTAACCGAGGCGGATGAGATCGTGGAGCCGATCGTAGTCGTCGATGGCGAAACTTGCGGTGTCGACGGTTACGACGGCGTTGGCCAGAGCGAGGGAGCGGCGCTCATTCTGCAACAGCATTACGTCGAGGGCTCGGGAAAGCACACCGGTCAGGGTTTCCAGTTCCTCCTGTTCTCCGAGCGGCACGCGGAGTTCGATGGCGATTACGGTGTCGGAATCCATTTCGCGGACGGTCTCGACGGGAATGTTTTCGACCATGCCGCCATCGGCGAGCACGCGGCCGTCGATTTCCACGGGAGTGAATACGCCGGGGATGGCCATGCTGGCGCGCACGGCCGTGGCTAGAGAACCATCGCGCAGCACGACCCGGTCACCGCTTAACATATCGGTGGCCACGCAGCGGAAAGGAGTGGGCAAGTCGTCGAAGCCGGCAATGCCGGAGACGGGGAACGCGATGCGATCAAGGAGCAGGCCGACGCCTTCGGCGGGGTTGAGTCCGTTAGGACCCATCAGGCCGTGCTTCAGGCCGAGTGCGGCCTGAATCTGGTAGTCGCGGCGATCCTGTTTGCGGCGATAACTCAGCTGGCGGTAGGTGGGCTCGGGAAGCAGGGCAACATCCCAGTCGACGTTCTCGGCAAATTTCTGAATTTCCTGGGGCGACATCCCGATGGCGTACATGGCGGCGATGATGCTGCCCATGCTGGTGCCGGCGATGCGGTCGACCGGGATGTGATTCTGCTCCATCCACTCGAGCACTCCGATCTCGGACAAGCCAAGCGCACCGCCGCCGCTGAGCGCAAGACCGATGCGGGGACGGGGAACGGGCTGCGCTGCGCCGGTTTGCGCTGCCCCGGACTGCTGAATTGGCTGCGGAGCTTGCGCCGCGGCCAGAGTGCTTGAGAGCGTGCTCGACAGCGCCAGCAGAAAAAGGAAACCGAGCCGCGTTGTGAAACTGCGGCAGGCGTGGGGCGAAGACCTCATGTTCATCCTCCCGGACGGCATGTGGAGCTGGCTGGGAAAAAACTCACATTAGCAGGTTTGGTTGCGGATTGTTTTCCTAACGTTTGGGTGGCGGCGGCTGTAGAGCCTGACGCGCCTGGTCCACGACACTGTGGACAGCGTCGACCACCAGGTCCGGGCGATCGAGCTGGATGTAATGGCCGCTGTTTTTTGCGGTGACGTGTTTGCCCACATTCGAGAGGTGCGCCAATTCTTCCTGCATCTGCTGCCAGGCGTCGTTGGTGGGTTTGACCAGATCTTCGGGGAGGTCGGGCTGGGGCAGGTCGGGATCGTGCGAGAGCACTACGAGAGGCATATCGCCGAGAGAGCCGCTGCTGGCGGTCTCTGCGGCGCTTTGGGAGATTGCTTTTAATTCTGCGACGCTTTCGCGTGCGCTGTGGAAGTTGCAGTCGGCGGCGCGGACGGCATCGTCGGTGCCGCAGAATCCCATAAGACGCGGGAGTCCGAAAGGCATGGTGAACTCGAAAAATTCCTGCTCGCGCAGCCAGGTTGCGTCCAGATCGTTGATCGCCGGCGGGAGGCGTTTCTGCTGCTCGGGGTGGGAAGAATCCACGAGAACCAGGCCAGCTACTTCGTTGCGATAAAGGCTGGCGTAGAGGCGGACATCGAATCCGCCCATGGAGTGGCCGACGAGGACTAGCGGACCAATGATTCCGGCGCCTTGCACGAGAGTGTGCAATTCGTCGACGAACACTCGGCTGGTGCGGGGACGCGGGCTGGAATCGCTGTAGCCGAGACCGGCGCGATCGTAGGAGCAGACGCGAGTGAACTTTGCGATCTCGGGTTGCACTTTGCGCCAGGAAAGAAATGAGTCGCCCATGCCGGCATCGAGGATGACTGTGGGCGATCCCTGGCCGGTGCAGTCGATGTGCAGTTTGTAGCCCCCGATGTCGACGAGCTGGCCCAGCATGGGGTGAAAGCGGCGCTCGCGCGTTTCGGAAATATTCTCATAGAGGAAACCGGCGAAGAAAACGGTCAAGATCAGAGTGAGGAGGATGCGCACGACTCGACTGAGCCACGATTGGGAAATAGTGGACGGGATCGGCGTATCGGGCATGCGCTTTTTTGGGCTCACGCAACGCGGGCGAGGGCGCCCGCGCCACACTCTGCGGCATTCTACATGACTGGCGGCACGGTGATGCCCATGATTGCGAGCGTGCGAATCAGCTCGCGGCGGACCACGGCTACCGTGGCCAGCAGGAATTGCTTTCGCTTTTCATCGGGCTCAGTCAGGATGGGATGGCGGTGGTAAAAAGCGTTGAAAAGTTGTGCCAGTTGGAAGGCGTGCTTGGCCAGGTAGGCCGGTTCTGTGGTGGCGATGCATTGGTCGACGAGGTAAGAAGTTTTCGAGGCGGCCAGCCAGAGTTCCCAGAATTCATCTGCGTCTTCACCTGCCAGAAATTTTGCCAGGTCTGGGGCTGAGACCTTGCTCGCAATGTCTCTACAGAAAGTTTCGGGATCGATGGCGGCTTTCTTGAAGATGCTGGCGGCGCGCACTACGGCGTACTGCGCGTAGGGACCGGTTTCGCCTTCGAAGCTGAGAGCTTCTTTGAAGTCGAAGGCGATGACGGACTGCTTGGTGAACTTCAGCATGAAGTAACGCAGGGCGCCGATGGCGATCTGCGTGGCGATCGACAGGCGCTCGACGTCGGTAAGCTGGGGATGGCGCGAGTCGACTTCGCTTTTGGCTGAGACGATGAGCTGGTCGAGAAGGTCGTCGGCTTTTACGCCGAAGCCTTTGCGGCCACTGACTTCGATGTAGGAACGGGTCTTGTCTTCTTCGCTGAGCTTGTAGCCGAGTTCGGCGGCGCAGCGCGGGGTAAGCGCGACCATCTCGTAAGAAAAATGGGTGTAGTGGTCGGCGGCCTCGTTGTGACCGAGTCCGCGCAGAGCTTCGATGACGGTGTTTTGAGCTTCGGACTGCCGGGCATCGATTACGTTATAGATTTCGGCAACATCGCCGAAATGGGGATGATTTTTCTCGCCTTGCAGGGCAGAGATCCAGCACTCGTGCTGGTCGGGATAGCGATAGAACTTGCGATAGGCGAAGTCGCGTCCGAGCAGGCCGAATTTCCACATGTGGTAGGCGATGTCTTTGCCGACGTAGCCGACGGTGCCGTTGGAGCGGACGATTACTTTCTGGTCTTCTTCGGAAATCTTCCCGGATTCATCTGTGTTCGCTGCGTCCGGCGGGCTCGAGGCCGTTCCGGCCCGGCGCATCACCCAGCAACCTTTATTCTTGCCTTCGTTTTCGTAGGTGAGCACGCCGGCTTCTTTCAGCTTGACGAAGGCCGCGTCCCAGAAATGGAGATGCAGGATTTCGCTCTCGCGGGGCAGGAAGTCGTATTCGATGTCGAGGCGGTCCATGGTTTCGAGGTGACGGCGCAGGACGGCGGTCGAGATCAGTTCGGCGATGGCCGCGGTTTCGCTGGTGGCGTCTTCTATGGCGTGCAGCGTTTGGGCGCGGGCTTGCAGGTTCTGCTTGTCTTGCTCGTACCACTGCGAAACGCGGGCGTAGAGATCCCAGCAGTAGTAGTCGAAGCGAGGCTGGCGGGTCAGAGCCTCGATTTCTGCGCGGGACTTTTTCTCGATTTGCGTGAAACCCACGACCACGTCGGCGACTTGCACGCCGGTATTGTCGATGTAATTCTGCACATCGACTTCGCGAGCCGCGTAACGCAACAGACAGACAAATGTGTCACCAAGGATGGCATTGCGAAGATGGCCGATGTGGGCGGCCTTGTTGGGATTGATGCTGGTGTGCTCGACCAGAATCTTTCCCGCGGGAATTGCGACGAGCGGTTTTTCGTCGGCGGCGAGAGCGGCGGCCATCCAAACACGATCGATTCTGACATTCAGGTAGCCGGGAGGCGCGACCTGCATCCCGGCGATGCCCTCGATCGGTCCGATCTCAGCGCGGATGGCTTCGGCGAGCTTAAGCGGAGCGGTGCGCAGGGGCTTGGCAAAGGGAAAGAGCGGGATGGCGAAATCGCCGAGCTGCACCTTGGGAGGCTGCTCGATGACCACGTTGGGCAGAGTTGCTTCCGGATAACGGCGACGAAGAAACTCTACGATGCGCGCGGCCAGGATATGTTCGAGATGACGATACAAGGCTTCCCTCTGCGATGTGTAAGAAGATAGTGATTCTAGCAGAGGGCGCGTGAACGCTGGTTTGACGCAGGATGCACGCTTCCCTATGATAAAAAATCGGCTTCACTTCTATGCGTATTGCTTACCTAGAGTGTTTTTCCGGCATGAGCGGCGATATGTTTCTGGGCGCGCTTGTGGATGCCGGAGTTCCGGCGCGGGTGTTTGAGGAAACCGTCGCGGCACTGGGGGTGGGGGCGAAGTTGGAGATTTCGCGAGTGGTGCGCAGCGGGATTTCGGCCACCAAGGTGGATGTTTACGTGGATGGGAAGAAGGACTTGCCGCGTGAGGAGTACTGGGAGGGTCAGGGACTGCATTCTCATCTGCACTCCGGCGGTGAGCACGAACATCATGAACATTCACATTCCCATCCTGGAGAGACGCGGACAGAGCCTGCCCTGAGCCTGCCGAAGGGAGTGTCCGCGCCACACGGGCATTCCCGCGGGCTTAGTGAGATTCGCCGGATCATTTCTGCGGCTTCGATTTCGGAATCTGCCAAGAAGACTGCTATCGCTATCTTCGAGGCGCTGGGACGGGCGGAGGCGAAGATTCACGATACTTCGGTCGAGAGCGTGCACTTTCATGAAGTCGGCGCGGTGGATGCGATCGTGGATATTGTCTGCGCGGCGGTCGGGGCCGAGGCGCTGGGAGTGGATGAGATCATCTGCTCTCCCTTGAATGTCGGCGGCGGGATGATGAAGTGCGCGCACGGAACGTTTCCGGTGCCGGCTCCGGCGACGGTGGAGTTGTTGGCAGACGCGCCGGTGTATTCCTCCGGCTTGCAGGCGGAGTTGGTCACGCCGACGGGTGCGGCCATTGTCAAGACTCTGGCATCGCGCTTCGCGGCGTTTCCGGAGATGAAGGTTGAGAAGTCGGGCTACGGGGCGGGATCGCGGGATTTTCCAGGGCACCCGAATGTAGTGCGGCTGACGATTGGAGAAGCTGCCTCGACTCTGGCTGCGAAGACTGCGTCGGAGACGATCACGGTGCTGGAGGCGAATCTCGATGATTTGAATCCGCAGGTGTTTGGATATGTGATGGATCGATTGCTGGAAGAAGGCGCGCTCGACGCCTTTGGCATGCCGGTGCAGATGAAAAAGAATCGTCCGGGAATGCTGTTGACGGTTTTGTGCCGGCCCGAAGACGCGGGCAAGCTGGCGCAACTGATTTTCACGGAAACCACAACGCTGGGGGTACGGCGGCGCGATGAGATGCGGCAGACTCTGGCGCGGCGGTGGGAGAGCGTGGGCACTCCATGGGGCGAGGTAAGGATCAAGATCGCGAGCATGAACGGGACGGTCACCAACTACGCTCCGGAATATGAAGATTGCCGGCGCATCGCGGCGGAGCACCATGTGCCGCTGAAGCAGGTGATGGGCGGGGCAATCGAGGCGTACCTGCACGTCCGCAAAGAAAAAGCGGGTTCCCTTCGACAAGCTCACGGCGGGCACTCACCGGCTTAGCGCCGGTTCGGAATGACAAACTTTTCGTGAAGGCGGGGGTAAGGTTCTGAAAGACAAGGAATGACGAGAAAGTTTTACATCACGACGCCGATTTACTACGTGAACGCGCATCCGCACATTGGGCACGCGTACACGACGATTGCTTGTGACACGATTGCGCGCAGGCAAAGGCAGCTGGGCGCGGAAACTTTTTTTCTCACAGGCACGGACGAGCACGGGCAGAAGATCGAACGAGCGGCGCAGGCCGCGGGAAAAACTCCGAAACAATATGCCGATGAGATTTCGGCGGAGTTCCGGCACTTGTGGAAGCGGATGGGTATCTCGAATGACGATTTCATCCGCACTACGGAAGACCGGCACAAGAAGCGGGTGCAGGAACTCTTCCGGAAGATTCGTGACAATGGATACATCTATAAGGGTACTTACACCGGGCAGTACTGCGTGTCGGATGAGCTTTATGTTGACGGCGCGCAGCCGGGCGATCCCTGCCCCACTTGCGGGCGCATCACCGAGACGGTTAAGGAAGAGAACTACTTTTTCAAGCTCTCAGAATTTCAAGACAAGTTGCTGGCGCTGTATGCGAATCCGGAGTTCATTCGTCCGGAGGCGAGGCGCAATGAGGTGATCTCGTTTGTGCGCTCGGGGTTGCGCGATCTCTCGATCAGCCGCTCGACGTTTAGCTGGGGAATTCCGGTGCCGGACGATCCCAAGCATGTGATTTACGTCTGGCTGGATGCGCTGGCGAATTACATCACCGCCATTGGCTACGGATCTTCACACGCGGGAGCGCAGGAGGCGTTCAAGAAATTCTGGCCGGCCGATGTGCAGATGATCGGGAAAGAGATTGTCCGCTTCCATTGCGTTTATTGGCCGGCATTTCTGATGGCCGCGGGGCTGCCGGTGCCGAAGGCGATTGTGGCTCATGGCTGGCTGCTGTTTGAAGAGAGCAAGATGTCGAAGTCGCGCGGCAATATTGTGCGGACGGAAACGATTCTCGACGTGCTGGGCGCGGATGCGCTGCGCTATTTTCTGCTGCGCGAAGTGGTGTTCGGCCAGGATGGATCGTTTTCGTTCGATGCGCTGGTGCAGCGCTACAACTCCGACCTGGCGAACGGCCTTGGAAATCTTGCGAGCCGCACCTTGACCATGATCAACCGCTATTTCAAGGGCGAGGTGCCGTATCCATCGCGGGGGGCGTCGAGAACCGCTGCGGATGATGCGATTGCAGAGACGGCGGGGAGGACGATCCGCGAATTCGGGACGTTGTTTGATCAGTTCCAGTTTTCCCGGGCGCTTGAGGCGGCGTGGGCGCTGATCGCGGCGGTGGACAAATACATTGTCGAGAATGAGCCATGGGCGCTGGGCGAGAAGCAGGATGAAGACAGCCGGTCGCGTTTGGCCACCGTGCTTTACACGGCTGCGGAAGCGCTGAGGATTGCAACGGCTCTGGCGTATCCCGTGGTGCCCGATGCGGCTGCGAAGATTTGGTTGCAGCTGGGGCTTGGAGATATCAAGAAGCTCGCGTTGAGCGAACTGGCTTGGGGACAACTGCCTCTGGGCACAAAGTTGGGTGAAGTGCAGCCGGTGTTTCCGCGCGCCGACAAGAGCGCGATTGAAAGGATGCAGAGGATGGAAGAGGAGCAGAGGAGTACGCCGGTGGCGGAGGCTTCAGCTGCGGCTCCCGCACCGACGAATGGTCCGAAGGCGGCTCCGGCCGCAGCGGCGCCGGCGACAGTTCCAACGGGCGTGGCAGCAGCGAACGATAAGATTTCCATTGACGATTTCGCCAAGATCGAGCTGCGCGTGGGGCTGGTGAAAGTCGCCGAGAGAGTGCCCAAGGCGGACAAACTCTTGCGGCTCGAGGTTGATATTGGATCCGAAGTGCGGCAGGTGCTGGCTGGGATCGCGGAAGCTTATGCGCCGGAAACTTTGATTGGGCGGAAGGTTGTGATCGTCGCCAATCTTGCGCCGCGCAAGCTGCGCGGGATGGAATCGAACGGGATGATCGTGGCGGCCTCGCTGGAAGATGGGAAGCCGGTGCTGGCGGGCTTTTTGGAGGATGTTCCGGTGGGGGCGAGATTGAAGTAGGCGCGGCCGAGCTTCGCTCTGGCCGCACAGCCGAGGCGGCTGTGCCCACGTGAGTTTGTCTTGAGCATTTATGTTCGTTGATTCTCACGCTCATCTTGACGGGAAACAATTTGACTCGGATCGCGAGCAGGTGATTGGCCGCGCACGCGAGGCTGGGGTGCAGACAATCGTCGCTATCGGCAATGGGGATGGTCCCGAGGATGTGGATTCGGGAATCCGATTGGCGGAGAAGTACGACTTCATCTACGCGACGTTGGGCATTCATCCTCACGAAGCCCGGCTGGCGAATGAAGCTGCTTATCAGAACATGGAACGGCTGGCGAAGCATCCTAAAGTCATTGCCTGGGGCGAAATCGGGCTAGATTACTATTACGATCACTCTCCGCGCGACGTGCAGAAAGATGTCTTCCTGCGGCAGATGGATTTGGCGGCGGCCGCGAAACTCCCAATTGTGATTCACTGCCGCCCGTCGGAAGAGAGTGAGAATGCGTGGGACGATTGCCTCGGGATGATGCGAGAACATTGGGCGCCGAAAGGGCTGGGAGGACTTTTCCACTGTTTTACCGGGAACTGGCCGCAGGCGAAGAGCGCGCTCGACATGGGGTTCATGATTTCGTTTGCCGGCAACTTGACCTTCCCGAAGGCCCAACCAATTCGCGATGCCGCGCTCCAGGTTCCACGGGAGCGCATGCTGATTGAGACGGACTCACCGTATCTGGCGCCGGTGCCGCACCGCGGCAAGCGCAACGAGCCGGCATTCGTGAGGGAAACCGCGGGGAAACTGGGCGAATTACTAGGATCGACGGCGGAAGAAATCGGGCAGCAAACGGCTCGCAATTTTTACAATTTTTTCAAATTGACTGAAACCGCTGAAAGCAAAATTTCGGCAGGTTAAACCTCCTTCCGGAGGTCTTCTTCTGGTACCCTCAAGGGTCAGATTCCATTGTTTCAGAAAGAAATGAAATCCGATGCCCGAGAACACTTTTGACATCGTGAGCAAGATCGACCTGCAGGAAGTGTCGAACGCGATCCAGCAGGCGTTGAAGGAAGTTCATACGCGCTTCGATCTCAAAGATTCGAAGTCGAACATCGAACTGGAAAAGGACGCGATCGTGCTGCACTCCGCGGATGAGTACAAGCTGAAGGCGGTGAACGATATCCTGCAGCAGAAACTAGTCAAGCGCGGCGTGTCGCTGAAGGGACTGACCTATGGCGCGGTGGAATCGGCAGCCGGCGGCACGGCCAAGCGCAAAGTTACGATGCAGCAAGGCATCGCCATCGAAAAAGCGAGGGAGATCGTGAAGCTGGTCAAGGACTCGAAGAAAAAAGCGCAGGCCTCGATCCAGGGAGACCTGGTGCGAATCAGCAGCAAAGATCGCGACACGCTGCAGGAAGTAATTGCGATGCTGCGGGGACATGATTTCGGAATTGATTTGCAGTTTACGAATTATCGGACGAATTAAGTGAGCGCGCCGGCAATCATTAACGGGAAAGAAGTCTTCGACCTACTGCACGATGACCTCGCGGCTCTGGAGGGCGAGTTCGGGCAGGATACCGTCTCGGGCGTGCAGGCCATTACGGAGATAGGTGAGTATCTGCGGAACGGAGGAGGCAAGCGGATTCGCCCGGCGCTGCTTTTCCTTTCTTCGAAGCTCTTTAATTACGAAGGACGCGGCGCGGTGCGGCTGGGCGCGGTGGTCGAGATCATTCACACCGCCACGCTGGTGCACGACGACATCATCGATGAAGCCAAGACGCGGCGTGGCCGGCCCGCCGCCAATACGCAGTGGGGTAATTCGAAGTGCGTGCTGGCAGGCGACTGGCTCTACATGCAGGCTTTTAAGGTCGCCGTGCAAGAACGCAACTTCCGCATACTCGACACTCTGATTGAGTTGACGCAGCAAATGGTTGAAGGCGAACTGCTGCAGATGGAAAAGCTCGGTCAACTGATCACGCTCGATGAGCATTTCGATTTGATCTACCGCAAGACGGCGTGCCTGTTTTCGGTTTGCATGCGGCTGGGAGCGATTCTGGGCGAAGCGACGGCCGCCGAGGAAAAGGCCATGGGCCAGTACGGGCACGATCTCGGCATGGCCTTTCAGATCGTCGATGATGTGCTCGACCTGACCGCGTCCGAAGATGTTTTGGGCAAGCCGGTGGCGAGCGATCTGCGCGAGGGCAAGGTCACGATGGCTGTCATCCACGCCCTGGAACGTTGTACGTCCGAGGAACGCGCCAAGATTCAGACGATTCTGCGCGATCGCGCTTTCAACGGCGTGACTCATGCGCAGATCATGGAGATTCTGCAGCGTTACGGATCGCTCGACGCGGCCCATGCTCGCGCGGCGCGGTATGCGGAGTCGGCGCGGAAGGCGATCTGCACCTTCCCGGATTCCGAGATCAAGCGCGCGCTGCTTTGGGCGCCGGAGTTTGTGGTGGCGAGAGAGAAGTAACTCTTCCGTTTGTTTATACTGAACCCTTTCCTGTCTTTCTTTATCCAAGACTGCTTATGAGTTTGTATTTGCTGATGGCGCGCCACGGGTATGCCTTGACCTTCGGTCTGTTGCTGGCCGAAGCCATCGGGCTCCCCTTCCCTGCGGCGATCGCTCTGGTGGCGGCAGGGGCTGCAGTGGCGGCGCACGCGTTGTGGGGTCCGTACGTACTGCTGGCAGCGATCGTGGCTTTGCTGCTGGGCGACACCGTGCAGTTCTGGCTTGGACGATACATGGGCTGGCTGCTGCTGGGGTTCCTGTGCCGTGTGTCGATCAATCCCGAGACCTGCATTTTGCGCTCGGCCGAGTCCTTCTACAAACGCGGCAAAGCCACGCTGGTGATTGCGAAGTTTATTCCCGGGGTCAACACCATGGCGGCGCCGCTGGCCGGCAGCATGAAGATGCGCTTCTGGCAGTTTCTGCAATTGGACTTTGCCGGCTCCCTGGTGTATTCCCTTACCTATCTTTCGGTGGGCTACCTTTCCCGCGATTTTCTGGCTGCCCTGCTGCGTGGATTTCACACCGCCGGATTGGCGGTGGAAGTCGTGGTGCTCGCCGCTCTCGTCGTGTACGCAATCTACCGTGCGGTGCAATTCCGCAAACACAAGATGTATCGCGTGGTGCCGCGGATTCAAGTGCAGGAACTGGCCGCGCGCCTGGCGTCAGAGGATGCGGGCCGCGTGCTCATCGTCGACGTCCGCAGCCACGGTTATTACGACGGAGGGTCAGCCCGGATCAAAGGTTCGATCCGCATCGAACCTAACAATCTTGAGGAAGAGATCAAGAACCTCCCCAAAGACAAGGACATCTATCTTTACTGCACTTGAGCGCGCGAAGCGACCAGCGCCCGGGTGGCGCACCTGCTGCGGGAAAAAGGATTCAACACGTTCGTGATCGTCGGCGGATTGACTGCCTGGCGCAAGGCCGGAGAACCGCTCGAGCCGGTGCCGCAGAACGATCTGGTGAAGCTGCCGACGTTCAGCTAGACGGAGGCTGCCGGGCTTCGGGAGATGGCAGTGAATCCCCGAAGCGCTGGCGGGGATGGTGTAGCATTGTCGGGCTTTGCTACGATGAGCGACACGATCACCCACGATGCGTCGCGCGGCGACGGGATGAACCGGGTAGTCTTCCTGCTGGCCCTGTCGGTTTTCATCAACTACATCGATCGCAGCAATCTATCGATCGCGGCGCCGCTCCTGAAAGACGAACTAAGCCTCTCCGACGCACAGCTGGGCACGCTGCTCTCGGTATTTTTCTGGACCTACGGTTGCATGCAGATTCCCGCCGGCTGGCTGGTGGACCGCTTTGAAGTGAAATGGATCTTTGCTGCCGGGTTCTTTGTTTGGTCGGCGGCAACCGGAGTAACAGCGTTCCTGCACGGATTTTCCGCATGGGTGGTCGTTCGCGTAATTCTCGGGATCGGCGAATCGATCTCGTTTCCGGCGTACTCCAAGATTTTGGGGAGCGGCCTGTTCACCGAGAGCCGGCGCGGCTTCGGCAATGCAGCCATTATGGCTGGACTCTCTCTGGGGCCTGCGGTCGGCATGCTGGTGGGAGGAAGCGTGGTTGGCCGCTTTGGCTGGCGGCCATTTTTTCTGGTGCTTGGGGTGGCGAGCCTGCTGTGGCTGGTCCCTTGGCTGGCGTGGATGCCCAGCGGTACCACTTCGACTGCACCAGTCTCGGAACCGAAAGTTCGAATCCTCGACATTTTCCGCGAGCGCTCAGCATGGGGCACCTGCCTAGGACAGATTTGCATCAACTACGGCTTGTATTTCCTGGTGGCGTGGTTGCCGTTTTATCTGGTGCGGGCCCGCAATCTCTCAATGAATCAGATGGCGCGGGTTGGGGGATTGATCTTTTTGTTAGCAGCGGTGGCGGCGATCCTGAGCGGAAAGCTCTCCGACCGCTGGATTGCCTCAGGCGCCTCGGCGACGCGAGTGCGTAAGACACTGCTTGGCGGCGGGATGACCGGCTTGGGAGTTTCGCTGGCCGCGGCAGCAGTCGCACCTGACAAAGTTTTCGTCTGGGCGCTCGCCGTGGCCGGTGTCTGCTTTGGGGTAAACGGAGCGCACTGCTGGGCAGTCACGCAAACGCTGGCCGGACCGCGGGTCTCAGGGCGCTGGACCGGAGTGCAGAATTTCGTAGGCAACTTTGGCGGCTCATTTGCACCCGCCGTTACCGGGTACCTGCTGAACGGTCTTGGCCAGTTTTATTGGCCTTTTCTCATCGCAGGCGTGTTCTCCTGGATCGGAGCGCTGGCTTGGGTGTTTGTCGTGGGCCCGATAGAGCCGGTGGAGTGGGAAAAGAAAATCCGCGGGACGCAGGTGGGCGCCGGTCCCTCCCGCGCGACGGGCGGGCTCTCGCCGTAATACACTTTTGTTCAGTAACATCCTTCGATGAATCGGGAAATTGAAATTAAATTTCGAGTCGCCGACTTGCGTGCGCTGGCACGCAGGCTGCGAGCGGCGGGATTCCGGCTGCTGACGCCGCGGACGCACGAGATGAACACATTGTACGACCTTCCCGGGGAAGTGCTACGCACGCGCAAAGAGCTGTTACGGCTCCGCAAGTACGGCTCCGAGTGGACGATGACGCATAAAGCCGGGAAGAAGGCTGGGCGGCATAGCAGCCGCGTGGAGCTGGAGACTTCCGTGGGCGACGGCGAGCAAATGGGTCTGATCTTGCGCGCTCTGGGATATTCGCCGTCGTTCCGCTACGAGAAGTTTCGCGCCGAATGGACCGATGGAAGGGGGCAGGTCGTGGTGGACGAGACGCCGATTGGAAATTTCTGCGAGATCGAAGGAGCACCCCGGTGGATTGATGCCACTGCGAAGAAACTCGGCGTGGCAGCGACGGATTACATCACGAAAAATTATGCGGGATTGTTTCTGGAGTGGAGGGCTCAGGCGAAGAGTCGGGCTGAAGAAATGACGTTCAAAGCGGTGGGAGTTTCGAAGAAACCAAGCTTGGCCTAGGCTCCGTGGCACTTTTTGAATTTCTTGCCGGAGCCGCAGGGGCAAGGATCGTTGCGGCCCACTTTTTCCTGTCCGCGCACGACTTGCTGCACCGGTTGCACATCGCCGGCTCCGGCCATGCGAGCCTGTTCGAGTTCGCGGCGCTTGCGGCGCATGAAAGCTTCTTCCAGGTCGTCGGCGGAAGTTGCGACCAGGCGCGGCGGACGATGTCCATTTCCTCCACTTCCCTGTTGCGACGGTACCCCGGTCTCGGGGCCGTGACCTGCGGGCTCGCCTCCTCGTGGACCGGGCGGGCCTGAGTCCGGAGGACGTTCGATAATCTGCATCAGGTAGAGATAGCGTGCCGTGTCCTCCTGAAAGCGCTGCAACATGGCCTCGAACATCTCGAACGATTCTTTTTTGTACTCGACCAGCGGATCGTGCTGGCCGTAGCCGCGGAGCCCGATGCCCTCCTTCAGGTGATCCATGCTCAGGAGGTGGTCTTTCCACTGGGAATCGAGCACGCTCAGCATGATCATGCGCTCGTGATGGCGCATGGCCTCAGGGCCGATCAGCTTTTCTTTGGCGTCGTAGCGCTCCTTCAGTTTCTCGAAGATCGCATCGCCGAGTTCCTCCCGATTCAAGGCTTCCGGCTTTACGCCTTCCGTGATGAAATCCACGCCGAAGCGGGTGAAGACTGCATCTTTCAATCCCTTGATGTTCCAGTCATCGGCGTGGCTCTTGGGCGGGCAGTACTCTTCCATCAAGTCGCCGAGAATTGCCGAAACGTAATCCTCGAGGATCAGATCCTTCTGGTTCATGCCCTCGAGCAGGCGGCGGCGCAGGCCGTACACGGCCTCACGCTGCTTATTCATCACGTCATCGTATTCGAGGAGGTGTTTGCGCGATTCAAAATGCTGGCCTTCGACCGCCTTTTGCGCCGTCTCGATGCGGCGGCTGATGAGTTTCGACTCGATGGGGATGCCTTCTTCCATGCCCAGCCGCTCCAGCAGCTTCGAAACCCATTCTTTGGCGAAGATGCGCATCAGGTCGTCTTCAAGCGCGAGGTAGAAGCGCGAGGAGCCGGGATCGCCCTGGCGGCCGGCGCGTCCGCGAAGCTGGTTATCGATGCGGCGCGACTCGTGGCGTTCAGTTCCCAGAATATGCAGGCCACCGACAGCAGTGACCTCGTCGTGCTCTTTGTCGGTTTGCACTTTGTAGCGATTCAGTGCCTCCGTCCATTTGTCAGTCGGGACGGTATATTCATTGCCGTTGTAGTAGAAAATTGAAATCGTGCCATCTTCCTGCGGGCCTTCGATCTTGCCTTGAGCCACGCGCAGTTGCTGCGCGATTCCCTTCTTCACCATCTCCTGCTTGGCCATGAATTCAGAATTGCCGCCGAGCAGAATGTCAGTACCGCGGCCGGCCATGTTCGTGGCGATGGTGATCGCACCTTTGCGCCCGGCCTGGGCGACGTACTCGGCTTCGCGCTCGTGGAACTTAGCGTTCAGGACTACGTGCTTGCCCTTCAGGCCCTTCTTGTCGAGCAATGCGGAGAGTCGCTCTGACTTTTCCACCGACGTGGTGCCCACTAGCACAGGCTGGCCTTTCTCGGTCAGCTTCTGAATTTCGTCGGCGACGGCGAAGTATTTCTCTTTCTCGGTGCGAAAGACGACGTCGGGATTCTCCAACCGCAGCATCTGTTTGTTGGTAGGAATGACGACCACGTCCAGCTTGTAGATATTCTCGAACTCGGTGGCTTCCGTTTCCGCCGTTCCGGTCATGCCGGAGAGCTTTTTGAACATGCGGAAGTAGTTCTGGAAGGTGATGGTGGCAAGGGTCTGGTTCTCGCGTTCGATCTTGACGCCTTCCTTGGCTTCGATCGCCTGGTGCAGACCGTCAGACCAGCGCCGGCCGGGCATCATGCGCCCGGTGAATTCGTCGACGATGATGACTTCGCCGTCTTTGACGACGTACTCCACGTCGCGGCGATAGAGCGCGTGCGCCTTGATTGCGGTCTCGACGTGATGCTTGAGCGGCCAGTTCTCGGGGTCGGCGATGTTGCCGATGCCGAGCAGGCCTTCGACTTTCGTCCAGCCTTCGTCGGTGACCGTGATGTTGCGGTGCTTCTCGTCGATGGCATAATCGCCGGTGAGAATTCTCCTCGTCGCGTCGTCGCCGACTTCGTTCAATTCGCGGATCAACGCGTCACGCTTCCCTGGCAAAATCTTGTCCTCCTCCAGCAACTGGCGCAATTCCGCAGGACTCAGCTCCTCGCCTTTCTCCAGCTTGGGGATGATCCGGTTGACTTTGTAATACTTGTCGGTCGATTCCTCGCTCGCTCCTGAAATGATCAGCGGCGTGCGGGCTTCATCGATCAGGATGGAATCGACTTCATCGACGATGGCGAAGTTGTGGCCGCGCTGCACGCAATCTTTCAGATCGAACTTCATGTTGTCGCGCAGGTAGTCGAAGCCGAACTCGTTGTTGGTGCCGTAGGTGACATCGGCGGCGTAGGCGGCGCGGCGCTCCTCGTCATCGAGGTCGTGGACGATCACACCCACCGTGAGGCCGAGGAAACGATAGAGCTTGCCCATCCATTCGGAGTCGCGCTTGGCCAGATAGTCGTTGACCGTGACCACGTGTACGCCGCGTCCGCTGAGGGCGTTCAGATAAACCGGAAGCGTGGCGACCAGCGTCTTGCCTTCGCCCGTCTTCATTTCCGAGATCATGCCCTGGTGCTGCACCATACCGCCGATCAGCTGTACATCGAAGTGGCGCATGTTGAGCACGCGGCGTCCGGCCTCACGCACTACGGCAAAGGCTTCAATGAGTATGTCGTCGAGAACTTCCTGCAGAGCTTCGTATTGTTCTTTCTCGAGTTGCTTCGCGCGGTCGGGACTATCTTCCGCTGCGATCTCGGAGTCGATCGCGGCAGTGCTGGTGGAGTGGCTAAGGCGATCTGGCCCCAATCGATCCTGATTCAGACGATCATGGATGCGCTGCCGGAACTCGTCTGTCTTGGCGCGCAGCTCGGCATCCGTGAGCTTTTGCATCTGCGGTTCGAGGGCATTGATGGCCTCGACCTTGGGCATCAAGCTCTTGATGACCCGCTCATTCTTGGTCCCAAAGACCTTGCCGATGAGAGTGTTAATCAAACTGTGAAATCCTTAAGAGGGCGGGAAGTGCCCCAGCGTATCTCTTTTAGCCTAGCATATTTAGATGCGCCGGACGGGCGTTAAGGAACAAGCTGACGCAAGTTGTTCACCGCCGAGAAACGCAGAGAACACCGGGAGGACCAAAGAAGACATTCTTGTTATCCTCCGCGGTCTCGGCGAACTCGGCGGTGAACATATTTTTCGTGTATATTCCACACGACTCATGCCCACTTTCTACGACCGGTTTGTCGAATGCGCAGAGCGCTGGCCGGACAACGTCGCGCTGGAAATCCAGCGCCGCGATCGCATCGAGAGTTGTACGTACGCCGAGCTTCACCGGATGGCCGAATCCGTGGGGCGATGGGTCACTGAAAATGGATTCGCTCGCGGATCGCGGCTGGCGATCGTGGCGGATAACCATCCCCGCTGGGTAGCGGCGTATTTGGGAATCATCGCGGCTGGATGTGCGGTGGTCCCGTTCGACACAGCGCTGCACGCGGACCAACTGACCACACTGTTGAAAGATAGCGGCACCTCCGCCCTATTCTGCGACGCGAAGCATGCGCAGGTGGCGCGCGACGCGGTTGCGAGCCTCAACGTCGGGCTCGTTCTCATGGACCCGGACCGCATGGCCCAGCACTCTGCCTCCGAGCGCTGGCTGGCAAATCTGCCGGCGATTCTCGATGGCGGGCCGGGAAAATTCCAGCCTGCGCCCGCGGCCGCGGACGACCTCGCTTCCCTGCTTTACACTTCGGGCACGACCGCCGACCCCAAGGGCGTGATGCTTACCCACGCCAATTTTCTCGGCGAAGTGGAAGCTGTGTTCAATTGGGTCGACATTGGGCCGTCGGACGCGCTGCTGGGCGTGCTTCCCATGTTTCACGTACTGGCGCAGATGGCGAATCTGCTGCTGCCCCTGGTGAAGGGGGCGCGCGTAGTTTATCTCGAGACTCTGAACACCACCGAGCTTCTGCGGGCTTTGCGGGAACGCAATATCACTACCTTCGCCGTCGTGCCGCAATTCTTTTATCTGATTCACGACCGGATTTTCCAGGAGGTCGCGAAACGAGGAGAACTTGCCCAGAGGGCGTTCAAGGCACTCGTCGCAGTTAATCGGACCCTGCGCAAGGTGGGGCTCAACGCCGGTCCCATTCTGTTTGGCAAGGTCCACGAAGCTTTCGGCAAAAAGATGCGCTATCTGGTCACAGGCGGCTCGCGGTTCGATCCGCAGATTGCGGCGGATTTTCGCGATCTCGGTATTGATGTGCTGCAGGCTTACGGGCTGACGGAAACAACAGCGGCCGTGTTTGCGAATTCGCCAACGAATAACGTGATTGGATCCGTGGGCAAGGCCATGAAGGGCGTCGAGGCCAAAATCGTTTACGCGACCACCGACCCGCAGCGTGAGGAAGACGGTCCAGCCACGGGCGAAATCTGCGTGCGCGGCGCGGTGGTGATGAAGGGTTACTGGAACCGTCCTGACGCGACTGCGGCGGTACTGCGTGACGGATGGTTCTACACCGGCGATCTCGGGTACTTCGACGCAGACGGTAACTTGTTCCTCACCGGCCGCAAGAAAGAAGTAATCGTGCTCAGCAACGGGAAGAACATTTATCCCGAAGAGGTTGAGGCGCATTACGTGAAATCGCCGTACATCAAGGAATTGGCGGTGATGGGACTCGAAGGCAAGCCTGCCGAAGGCGGAGACCGTCTGCACGCCGTGATCGTGCCCAACTTCGATGTGCTGCGGCAGAAAAAGATTGTCAACGCCAAGGAAGTCATCCGTTTCGATATCGAAAGCCTGTCGCAGCAGATCGCTTCCACCAAGCGCATTGGCAGCTATGAGATCTGGCAGGAAGATTTGCCTCGCACCACGACCCGCAAGATCAAGCGCTTCGAAGTGGAGAAGCGGGCAAAGGCGAATCAGGCGCGTCGGCCTGACGACGATGCTGAGTTACCGTCTGAGCGGCCGTTGACGGCGGACGAGATGGCGTGGCTCGATCAGCCCAGCGTGCAGCGGGCGCTGAACGTCGTGCGCGAGGCCGCGCGCACGACTCCGCCGGCCTTGCGGCCCACTCTCAATCTGGAGCTCGACCTGGGGCTTGACTCCATGCAGCGCGTCGAGTTGCTCAGCCAGATCGAAGAGCAACTAGGAGGCAACGTCGAAGAATCGCAGCTGGCCGGGATTTATACGGTGCGCGAGCTAATCGACGCCGTACTGCAAAGCGCGGCCAGCGGCGCTGGCAGCCCGGGAACACGTGCTTCGTTTGCCGGCTGGAAGGCGATTCTTGCCGAAGAGCCATCTGCCGCTGACGTGGTTTCTCTGGCCCAGCCGAAGCCGTTCAGCGACCCCTTCTGGTACATGGTTTCCCGCCTGATTCAGGTAATCGCACTCGACCGCTTTGATCTGCATGTTCGCGGAGTGGAGAAGCTGCCACTAAGCGGCGCCTATATTCTGTCGTCGAATCATCAGAGCTATCTCGACCCGGTCATTCTGGCGAGCATTCTTCCGCCAGAAGTGTTTCATAAGGTCTTCGCGGTGGGCACGAGCGAAATCTTCGGGAAAGGATTCATGCTGCGGCTGGCGCGTTCGCTGCGCGTGGTGGTCGTCGATCCGGACGCGAACCTGATTCCCGCCATGCGCGCCGGCGCCTTCGGATTGCGGCAGGGGCGCCCGCTCATTCTTTATCCCGAGGGCGAGCGCTCGATCGACGGCACGCCAAGAACTTTCAAGAAAGGCGCAGCCATTTTGTCGATTCACCTGCAGGTGCCGATTGTTCCTATAGCGATTGAAGGATTCTACGAAGTCTGGCCGCGGAACAAACCGTTCCGGGGATTCAAGCCGCTGAAAATGGTGTTTGGCGATCCGATTCTTCCGCCGCCCGAGAGCGAAGCGTCGGAAGCGGCTTATGAGAAGCTGACTGCGGAGTTGAGGGCGCGGGTGGTTGGGATGTGGGAAGAGTTGCGGAACAAGGCTTCGGATGAAAAATGATTCAGAGCCTTTCCTTCAGTTCCTCCACCAGGGTTTTTGCAACACCGTAGAGCTCGACCAGCGGTCCCTTTTGAAACTCGATGTCATCCCGGCATATGTCGAGGTGCAGCGATCGGCAAAGCTGGTAGGCGGCTCGAATTCGCTCCGCGGTCAGATACGAAGCCACGGTGGTGGCTCCCTGCTCAAAAAGTGGAGCGTTCGCCGATTGCTGAGCCGCCCACGCGGTGTTGCGGATGCGATTCAGGGCGTCGCGGAAATCGGTCAGAACGCGAGGATCTACTTTTGCAGTGAGCAGCGGTCCCTGCAGCGCGCGCAACTCAGTAATAGCGCTCGCCAGACGTTCTGAAACGTTGGCCCTTGGTACCGATTCACCGCTCACAAGTCTGCCTCTGAGTTAGACAGTAATACGTTTCTGCGCCTGAGGACAGACTCTAAGGAACATCTTCCTCCGTAATACTCAAAGGGACATGCTAAAGATTAGAAGTCCCAAAGAATCGCGGAGATCGAGTACTTCGTTTGAAGAGGCACGGCTCGCCCTATTTCGCGCGGGGATGCGTCTGATCGTAAACCTGCAACACATGTTTCATCGACAGCTGCGTGTAACGCTGCGTGGTAGCGAGGCGTTCGTGGCCGAGCAGCTCTTGAATGGCGCGCAGGTCGGCGCCTTCCTCCAGCATGTGCGTGCCGAAAGCATGGCGCAGCGTGTGCGGATGCACGTCAGGAGAAAGGCCTTTGGCGACTGCAATCTTCTTGATGATGCGGCCGACACTGCGCGTGGTGAGCCGGCCGCCACGCCGGTTGATTAGCAACGCGGTCGAGTGTTTGCCGGTTTCCGCGAGGACTTTCTGGCGTTCGGGAAGATAGGCCGCCAGTGCGCTCTTCACCGTATCGCCAAACGGAACATAGCGCTCTTTTTTTCCTTTGCCGCGAATGAGGATGGCCTCAGCGCTCAGGCGAATGTCGTCGAGTTTGATCCCGGTCAGCTCGGAATTGCGGATGCCGCATCCGTAGAGCAGTTCCAGCATGAGCCGGTCGCGTTCGGGAAAAGCTGCTACTTCCGGCATTTCGCCGTCGATCACGGAATTCATTTCTTCGATCGTAGGCACGCGCGGAAGTTTCTTGGGAAGTTTCGGCGTGGCGACCAGCTTCGCCGGATTCTGCTCGACGACACCTTCCCGCGCCAGCCATCGATAAAGAGACCGCACCGCGGCCAAAGCACGGGCCACGGAAGTTTTGCTCAATCCCTTCTCATAGAGTTGCGAGAGAAATCCCCGGACCGCGATGTGGTCGATCTGCTTCCATCCGCGGGAGCCGGCGTAAACAGCGAACAGCGACAGATCGCGGCTGTAAGCTTTGATGGTGTGGGGTGAGGCATTGCGCTCGCGCAGATGGCGAATGAAATCAGCAGCGGCGTTGCCGACCGTGGTTTTGGCCCGTTTGTTCACAGTCGTGAAATCCAGCTTCGTGTTGGCCTCATCTCGCCTTCGCTCTCGGATGATGCTTCTGATACACGGTGCGTAAGCGATCGAGCGCCAGATGGGTGTAAACCTGAGTTGTCGAAATATCGGCATGACCGAGGATGGTCTGCACCGTGCGCAAATCGGCGCCGTTCTCCACCATGTGCGTAGCGCAGGAGTGACGCAGCATGTGCGGAGAAGCCGTTCGCCCGGAAGCAGCCGAGGCAGTGCGCACCATCTGCCAGATGCGCTGGCGGGTCAGCTTGCTTCCTCCGCGCGCGACAAACAACAGAGGTGAATTCGTAGCGG
>JBEKWP010000028.1:0-32279 GCA_049512915.1 Candidatus Sulfotelmatobacter sp. | reverse complement strand
CATCTCCACGCAGAAAGGGGAGTCTCTATGAACCGAAAACTTTATGGGATCTCGCTCGCCGCAGTTTTCCTGGCGATAAGTTTCTTGACCAGCTGCAGCAGTTCGAGCTCGTCTCATACCACACCTCCGCCCCCATCCACCACTCCTTTCGCGTTCTATCTGAGCGGGCAGGACACCCTCCCGGCCGACAGCGGAAACATTAACTATTACGCTCTCGCGGGCGCAGTGACCATTGATTCCAGCGGCAATGTCACCGCCGGTGAGCAAGACTATAACGAGGGTTTTACCGCCTCGGGAGGAATCTCCTCACCCGAACCCAGCGGCGACTCAATCGGCAGCGGAACTCTGACGGTTGACGCTACCGGCCAGGGAACGTTAACCCTCGTCACGAACAACTCGGCTCTGGGCGTAAGCGGAACCGAAACCCTCGGCGTCCAGTTCGTGAACGCCGACCACGCCATCATCACTCAGTTCGATGGATCGGCAACCTCCAGCGGAAGCCTGGACCTGCAGACTTCACTGTCCAGCGCACCCACCGGCAGCTTTGCCTTCACCATCAACGGAGTAGATCCCGGCTACTTCCCATTTGCGATCGGGGGCGTGTTCACCCTCCCCAGCGCAACCACCGATGAGTTCGACATCAATGATTCTGGGGCTTCGCCCCCCGTTTCCACCGCAAACCCCTTGGCCATTTCCCTCGGGACACCCGATGCTTTCGGGCGTGGCTCCATCACCGCTACCACCGGGCTCACGGGGGTCTCGCTCAACTACTACGTCGTTGGTCCGGAAGTCGCAAGGATCATTGACGTGGATTCAACTGACGCGGGCGTCGGGTCAGCCTTCGGCCAGGGCTCGAGCACTGGCGCCTTCGCCAACACGTCGCTCACCAACTCCGTATTCGGGATCTCCGGCAACCCGTGGGCTGGAATCGGGTACGGCACGGCGGGCCAAATCACCCCGAACGCCACTGCCGGTACCTTCACGGGCGTCGCAGAATCATCTGAGTTGGAAACCTTCATATCAGGGGCGGCTTCTGTGGTCGGTGGCCCTTACTCCATCGCAGCGAATGGGTACGGCAGCATGACCATCGGGGGTTTTGGAGGCGGAGACGTCAGCGCGCTTCAGATTTATGCGACGGATCCGACTCTCGATCTGATGGATCCCAATAACGCAAGCGGAAATCTTGACGTGGGCGGCGCTCTCATTCTTGACGCCGATGCGGCTCTTGGCGGAGGGACGGGAGTCATAGTTGCGCAAACGGATACCGTCGCTACGGATTTCAACGGCAACTACACCGCCGGATGGCAGGATCTCAACGACCTTGAGTCCGGCTGCCCCGCCTGCGAGTTCGACATGATCGCGAATGGAGCGATGGCCTCGGGCGGTGCCTTGACCCTCACCGAAGCGCAGTTCAGCGATCCCTTCGGGACGCTGGATGCGGGCGCCACCACCGTCACCGGCGCCTCATTAACCGGAACCCCGGTCCCAGACGCGACCAATGCTGGGCGCTTCACAATGTTGGGGACGCCGACCGATACCACGCCCTCGCTGATCGCTACCGTCGGCACCGCAACCATTCCGTTCGACGTGGTCGTCTATCAAGCCAGTGGAACCGAGTTGTTCTGGCTTGAATTTGACCAGGACAGCGTATTCCTTGGCTCCCTCGAGGCGCAGGGATCGCTAACCGGAGTGCCCGCAGTCAAACGCGCGGCAAAAGTCCAGGCCAAACACTAACCACAGCGGGCACAGCCGCAACAATCCGGCTGTGCCCATAAAAATTCCGTTGAACTGGTGGCGCACTCCGGTGCGCCACTTTTTTTCCAGAGAAAAGACGAGCGCCAACGAAGCCGCCTTCCCCTCCACCCAGAAGTCCAGGTTCCTTCTCGCTGCTACAATGCCCTGTTTCACATAGCCAGCGCCACGGACACCGCGAACTTACAGCACTACATCCGCGTACTGTCTTGTGAGCCAGTTAGAGGTCGAGGTTTAGCTGAAAAGCTGACAGCTGAAAGCTGAAAGCTCAAAACCGACAGCAGTCCCGGGGAGTTCCACTTTGGAAGACGTTCAGGTAGTCGCGATGCTGGTCCGCCGCTGTGTTGCCGGCGACGCCGCTGCCTGGGAAGAAATCGTCCAGACCTACAACCGCCGTATCTATAACATCTGCTACCGCTTCGCCGGATCATCCGACGACGCCGAAGACCTCGCCCAGGAAGTCTTCATCAAGATTTACCGCACGCTCGCAACCTACGACAGTTCCAAGGGAGCCTTCGTCACCTGGGTCACCACCATCACCCGCAACCTGCTGGTCGACCATTTCCGCAAAACCAAGCAGGACCGCATCACCGATTCGCTCGACGCCGCGTCCTCTTCCCACGAAGACGCCCAACCCCTCAGCGAGCAAATTCAGGACCAATCCGCTCCCCCCGACCAGCACGTCCGCCGCCGCGAGGTCGCAGAAAGCATTCACGCCGCCCTCGCCAGGCTGTCGCCAGAGCTTCGTGAGGCAGTGATTTTAAGGGACTTACAGGATTTTGACTATCGTGAAATCGCAACCGTTTTGAAGGTACCGGAGGGCACTGTGAAATCTCGAATAAATCGTGGCCGGGCGGAACTTGCCCGCCTCTTACAACGTACCTATAGGCAGGTGATGTGATGCCAGATCACACCAACAAATCGAACCCCGATCAAGGGATGCAAGGTCACGAGCTGCAGTGTCATGACTTTGACACGCTCCTCAGCGACGCCCTCGATGGCGTTCTGACCGGCGCTCAACTTGACACCTTCCAGGCCCACGCCCGGACATGTTCCGCGTGCGGCCCGCTGCTTGCCGATGTCACGGCCGGCCGCAACTGGCTGAAGGATCTCACGGAGGTCGAGCCTCCAGTCAGTCTGGTCAACAATATTCTGGCATCCACAACCGGCGTTGACACCCAGCGCCTGCGGGTAAACATCCCCGCGTCACAACCCAGCGTTTCCTGGCTCGAGAAGTTGCAAGCCTGGGCTTCGCAAGCGCTGCAACCCATCTGGGGCACCATCCGGCAGCCGCGGTTCGCCATGTCGTTTGGCATGGCGTTCTTCTCACTGTCGGTCGCCTTGAGCGTGCTCGGCGTCAAACCCGCCGACCTGCGCCAGCTCAGCTTGCGTCCCACGGTCCTCCGCCACACGTACTACAATGCGGAGGCCCGCGTAGTCCGTTATTACGAAAACATCCGGCTGGTTTACGAGGTGGAATCGCGCGTGCGCGAACTCAAGCGCAACGTCGCCCCCGCCGCCGAACCCGCGCCGGAAAGGGATAAAGACAACGACAAGAAAGATCCCAAGAACGACACAACCGAACAGCCCGAGCAGAAACAGGAGCGCAATTACACCCAGAGCGGAAACCATCTCGTTCTGGCCTGCGCCCCTCTGGGTCAACCCGGGAACGATCCATCTGTAAACGATCTGCCTGTAGTGTCGGTGACCACGTACAGGAGGTTCGTATGAACTGCGCCACACATACAGATATTCCCGCGGTCGCTTTCTGCCGCACTTGCGGCAAGCCGCTCTGCAGCGCTTGCACCCGCGACGTCCGCGGAGTCGTCTACTGCGAGCCTTGCCTCGCAGCCCGTCTCGACGGCACGGTCGCCGCCGCTGGATTCGTGCCTCCGCAAGGCGTGTATCCACCCGCAGGATCCGTTCCCAGGCCTACGCCCGGCTCCGGCCCCAATCCCGCAGTTGCAGGCATCCTCGCCGGATTCTTTCCCTTCGGCGTCGGCGCCGTCTACTGCTCGCAGTATGCCAAAGGCTTGGCCCACCTGCTGATCTTCGTGATGCTCATCTTCGCCTCCGATCACGCCGGCAACTGGGACTGGATCTTCGGCCTCGGCATCGCCTTCTTCTACGTCTATCAGATCATCGATGCCGTCCGCACCGCCCGCGCTCTTCAGGAAGGCCAGCCCGCGCCCGATCCCATGGGCCTCGGCCAGACCTTCAGCATGGGCGAGAAGTTTGACGCTGGCAAAGTTCCGGTCGGCGCCATCGTTCTCATCGGACTCGGCCTTCTGTTCCTGCTGCACACGATGCGGATCTTCGAAACTGGCCTCGACCGCCTGTGGCCGCTGATCCTCGTCTTTCTCGGTGGCTGGATGTTTTATCGCAACTATGAGCGCGCCCAGCATTCCTGTGGCTGCGGCCGCTGCATGGCGCGTTGCATGATGGGACCGGCGCTCGTGCTCACCACCGGCATCCTGTTCCTGCTCGATAGCATGGATATCGCCGAGCTGCACCGTACCTGGCCGGCCTGGATCCTGGTAGTCGGCATCGTCAAGCTGCTGCAGAGCAGCGCCTCATCCGCCGGCCACATCGGCCCGCTGCCGCCGTCGCCCCCGCCGCCCCCGGGAACAGGAATAGGAGTAGCGCCGCCTCCACCACCGGCTTCCGCCGGTCCGTCTTCTGATCAACCAACGTCTTCGTCCGGGGAGGTGCGCAATGGCTAGCCCAGTCCAACCCCCTGTTCCGCCTTACGCGCCGGTTCCGCCACTGCCACCGCGCCATCGCCGCCGCTCTTTTGCCGGGCCGCTGGTTCTCATCATCCTCGGCCTCGTGTTCCTGCTCGGCAACCTGCACCTGATTTCCTGGATGCGGTTGGGAACCCTGTTCGCCCACTACTGGCCTCTGCTCCTGATCCTCTGGGGCATCATCAAGCTGGTTGAGTATCAGCAAGCGCAACGCGACGGCGTGCCCACCCGCGGCATCGGCTTCGGCGGAGTCTGTCTCGTCATCTGCATCGTTGTCTTCGGGCTCATGGCCACCCAGGCTTCGCGTCTCCACTGGGAACAATTCCGCAACGACATCAACATCGATGACAGCGACCTCGACAACATTTTCGGCGAGACCTTCAGCTACGACGACCACCTCGAACAGGATGTCCCGCCCGCCATTACCACCCTGCGCGTCAACGACGAACACGGCGCCGTCCGCGTCACCCCCTCCGACGACAACAAAATCACCGTCGCCATCCGCAAAAAGATTGGCGCCGAAAGTCAGGGCGACGCCGACAAATACAATGCAGCCACGAAACCGGCGATTACCTCAACCGGAACTCTGTTGACTCTCGATGCCCGAACTCAAGCTGCCGGCAACCACTCTGTCCAGACCGATCTCGACATCTCCATCCCCCGCAAGATGGCGCTGCAAATAACCTCGCGCCGCGGCGAAGTCTCGGTGACCGGCCGCGACGGCCAGGTCGAAATCAACAACCAGCACGGCGAAGTTTCCGTCGAAGACGTCACCGGCAACGTCAACCTGACCATCGAAAGAAGTTCCGCCAAGGTCGAACAGATCACCGGCGACGTCCACATCGACGGCCGCCTGAACGAAGTTTCCGTCACCGACATCAAAGGCTCCGCCCAGTTCGACGGCGAATTCCAGGAGAGCGTCAAACTCGCCCGCATCACCAAGAGTGTCGCCTTCAAATCTTCCCGCACCGACCTGGAGTTCTCCCGCATCGATGGCGATCTCGATCTCGATTCCGATGACCTGCACGCCGACCAGATCACCGGGCCGTTGCACCTGACCACGCGCTCCAAAGAGATTCGCCTCGAAGATGTTTCCGGTGACGTGCGCGTGCAGAATGAACACGGCGGCATCGATGTCTCCATGCGCTCGCTCGGCAACGTCCAGATCGACAGCCGCAACGGCGACATCAATCTGAGCGTGCCCGACAAGTCCGGCTTCCACCTCGACGCCCAAACCCGCGACGGAGAAATCCAGTCCGACTTCTCTGAGCTGAAGATTGATAACAGCGAGCATGAGGCCAAAGCTACCGGCACCGTAGGCAACGGCTCTTCTCACATCGTGCTCAACAACGAGCACGACGGCATCGAGATTCGCAAGGCCTCCACCAGACCAGCCGTAGCCACGCCCCCAACTCCGCCAACCCCGTCGAAGCCAGCCAGATCCCTGCCCCCACCCAAATCCAAAGTCGAACCCACAGAGAACTAATGGGAGGCCGAGGCGGGGAATGGCGGAAAGGCGCTCCTGCCCGGCGGAGCTGTGTCTTCCAAGCGGGTGGAGCAGGCCTTCTAGGCCTGCGTTAAAGCGAGTGAATCGGGCTTTAGCCCCTGAGGTACTTCCCTTCCCACAAAGACCAAACAATCTGCCCCGAATCGGGAACTGCCTCCGGCGAAACTTCTCTTCCAGCATGAAATCTTTTGGCATTTGCAGTACCGTGAGGCAAGAGCGAAAGCAAGCGGGTGGAGCAGGCCTTCCGCGCTTGCGTCAAAAGCCCGCCATAAATCGGGCTTCGGCCCCGAGGTACCCATGACCATCCCCTACCGCGGAGCAACCCGCGATGGCACCTATTTCATCACCGCCTCCAGCTTCGAAAAGCAATCCTTGCTGCAGTCAGACGGGATGGCAGGCTTATTCATCGAAGTCCTATACCACTATCAGAAACAGACCAAATATCACCTGCACGAATTTGTGGTCATGCCCAATCACTTCCACCTCCTGATCACGCCAATTCCGCCTGTGACAATAGAAAAGGCCGTGCAGTTCATCAAAGGAGGATTCTCCTACCGCGCCAAAAAAGAACTGGCCTTCCACGGTGAAATCTGGCAGACCAGTTTCTACGATCGCCGCGTCCGGGATGCGACTGAGTATGCTCGATTCCGTCACTATATCCACATGAACCCGGTACGCCGGGATTTGGCAGCTCTGCCAGACGAGTTCCCCTTCAGTTCTGCCCCGTTGAAACTGGATGAAGTACCTCAGTGGCTGAGGCCAGCCGCCTAGCCGTTCTCTAACGCAGGGCCAAAAGCCCTGCTCCACCCTCTAATGCTCCACCCTCCGTGCCAACCCCATCTTTGCCTTCCACCCCACCATCTGCGAAACTGACCGTGTCCCCGAATCCACTGAGAACTGAGAACCGAGAACTGAGAACTGCCTCATGGGCCGCATCCACGTACTCCCCGAGCACGTCGCCAACAAGATCGCCGCCGGCGAGGTGGTCGAGCGCCCAGCCTCGGTGGTGAAGGAGTTGCTCGAGAACGCGCTCGACGCCGGCGCGACCCGCATCAAAATCAACATCGAGGCTGGCGGCAAAAAACTGATCCAGATCACCGACAACGGCTGCGGCATGGTGCGCGACGATGCCATGCTCGCCTTCGAACGCCACGCCACCTCGAAGATCAAAGACGCAGAAGACCTGCTGAGCGTCTCTACCCTGGGATTTCGCGGCGAAGCCCTGCCCTCCATCGCTTCGGTCTCCCGCCTGCGCCTCGAAACCCGCGCCTCCGGCTCAACAGAACAAGGGTCAACGGAACAAGGGTCAACGGAACAAGTCTCGACAGAACAAGGCTCGACCGAACAAGCTGCCTCAACCGGAACCATCCTCGAAATCAACGGCGGCAAGATGGCGCGCGTCGAAGAGGCTGGCCTTCCCGAAGGCACGTCGATCACCGTGCGCGATCTTTTCTTCAATACTCCGGCGCGAAAAAAGTTTCTGAAGGCTGAATCGACCGAACTTTCCCACATCGCATCCCTGGTCACGCATTACGCTTTGGCCCATCCTGAAAAACATTTCGAATTGCATTCCGCCACCAACGCCATGCTGGTAGCCCCGCCGGTCGCGGGATACAGCGAGCGCGTCTATCAGGTCTTCGGCAAGGAAACCCTCGATCAGTTGATCCCGCTCGCGGCCGTGCAACCGCTCGAGCGCGTAGGCCTGCCCCAACCCCCGCCCTGGCGGCGCAAAGAAAAAGAAAAAGAAGAGGAAGATGAGAATGGCAATCCGGCCAGCCCGGCCGAGCCCGGCGAGATGCGCCTCCACGGTTTCGTCTCGAAGCCCGAAATCCAGAAGCTGAATCGCAATTCGATTTTCATCTTCGTCAACGGACGCCTGATTCGCGACCGCCTCGTCCAGCACGCACTCACCGAAGCCTACCGCAACATCATTCCACCCACGGTCTACCCGGTCGTGCTGCTGTTTCTCGAATTGCCGCCGGGCGAGGTCGATGTCAACGTCCATCCCTCAAAAACCGAAGTCCGCTTCCGGCAACCCAGCGTGATGCACGATTTCGTCCGCGACACCGTGCGCGCCGCGCTGATGAAGGCGCGCCCCGCGCCGCAGTTCACCACCGAGATTCATGCGCACGCCACGGCCGGCTCAGGCCTGACGCCGGGTGCAAGAGAATGGGAGCCGCCATCCGACATGGTCTCCGCGGGTGCGCCCGCGCGCCCGCTGTATGAACCCGCCAGCGCCTTCGCGTTGCAAGCCCCGTCAGCCCCGCCAGTTTCCGCGCGCTTTCAGTTCGAAGGCGGAATCGCAGTCGAGGCCAACGCCGCGATCCCGGTAGCGCGAGGCCTTGAAACCCGCTTCGCGAAAGCGATTCCAGAAATAATTCCAGACACGATTCCAGACACTATCCCGGACAACGGCTGCGCCCCCGCGCTCGACACAGAAGAAGAAGAGACCACGCTGGCCGCGCTCTCCACGCTGCGTCCTCTGGGGCAAATCCGCAATTCGTTCATCCTCGCCGTCAATGAAGACGGATTATGGATCGTCGACCAGCACGTAGCCCATGAGCGCGTTTTGTTTGAGCGCATCCTGCGGCAACGCACAGCGCAGAAAGTGGAGAGCCAGCGCCTGCTCATGCCGATCGTGCTCGAACTATCACCAGCGCAGCAAGCCGTATTTTCCGAAATAGCCGACGAACTCCAGCATAACGGCTTCGAAGCCGAACCTTTCGGCGCCCGCAGCGTAGCCGTGAAGGTCGCGCCAGCCGGCGTGGACGCGGCGGCAGTCGAGCACATGCTGCACGAACTCCTCGACCAGATTTCCCGCGAAGAGCAGTCGCTGAATCTGGAAAAGATCCGCACCCGCATCGCCGCCTCCATCGCCTGCCACGCCGCCATCAAGGTCAACATGCCGCTCGAGCAAAATAAAATGGACTGGCTGCTCGCCGAACTCGCGAAAACCGACCACCCCATGTCTTGCCCGCACGGCCGCCCGGTCGTCCTGCGGTATTCTGTAAAGGACATTCAGAAGGCGTTTAAGAGAATCTAGCTCTCAGCCATCAGCTTTCAGCTCTCAGCCAAACCTGAGCGAGTTGCGGAGCTGAAAGCTGATAGCTGATAGCTGCTTATGACCGATCAGGACCTACAGCAACTCCGCAGAGAAAAGTGGCGGCTCGATGGCAAGCCCATCCGCACCATCGAGGAGGCGCGCGCCTTCGTCGAGGCCGTGGGATTCTGCCTGATGTATCCCATGCGCCCGACCATGCCCGTGCCCACGTTCATCGGAGCTTTCGTCGGCTCCGACAATCGTCTGCCCACCTGGCAGCACGCTTACTCTGATCCGCGGGCGCTGGCGGCGACCGAGCTGATGGTCCGCCTCCTGCGCGAGCGCGCTGCTTACGAGGCAAATTTGTTTAACGAGAACAATGCATTTCTCGTCGCGGCTTCTGTCTTCCCGTATTTCTACGCCCTGGTAGGCGAGCGCAATCCCAAACTCGCTCCCAAGCAGGGACCGCGATCTCCCTACTCACCGCTCGCCTGCGACGCTTTCGAACTGATCCGCCGCGACGGTCCCATCTCGAAACAAAAACTGCAGGAAGCGCTCGGCGGCAGCGTCTCGCTGGCTGCGCTCGATAAGGCGCTGGGCGAGTTGCTCGCCAAGCTGCGCATCACGCGCGTCGACTACAAGCCCGGCGAAGGCTCGTTCTGGGATGTCCTCTACCGCTGGGCGCCCGATGCCGTCCGCGAGGGCGTGGGATTGTCGGTGCCAGAAGCGCTCTCCGCGTTGCTCTCGAAATATCTCGGCTGCGTCATCGCCGCCGAGCAGAGTGAGCTCGAAGCTTTCTTCGGAAACTTCGTGGCCCGCTCCCGCGTGAAAGAAGCTGTAAACGCGCTGCTGGCGGCCCGCGAGCTGAGCTTCGTCCACGTCAGCGGAAGATCGATGCTGCAGATCACTCCGGCGAAGGAGCCGGTGGTCGCTTCCGTCAGGCCGCATCGCGCGAGCAAGTGACCCCTTCACCTTCCTGTCTTATTCTCCGTGTACAATCGTCTACTCGCAGCATGAACGACCACTCTCCACGCAAGCTGATCATTGCCATCGACGGGCCGGCGGGCGCGGGCAAGAGCACGATCGCTTCACGCCTGGCACGCAAGCTCGGCTACGTGAACCTTGAGAGCGGGGCGATGTATCGCGCCCTGGCGCTGAAAGCGATCGACCACGACATCTCGTTCGACGACGAACCCGCGCTGGTCAAGCTGGCCGAGGAGTCGCGCATTCAGCTCGAGCCTACCATCGGCGGGAACCGCACTTTGCTTGATGGGCGCGATGTTTCCGATCGCATTCGCGAGCGCGATGTGACTGAGGCGGCTTCGCGCGTCTCCGTGCATCCTGGCGTGCGCGCCTGGATGGTGGCGCATCAGCGGGAAATGGGCGCGGGCGGCGGCATCGTGATGGAAGGCCGCGACATTGGGACCAAAGTTTTTCCCGACGCCGACCTGAAGATTTTTCTCGACGCCGACCCGGTCGTGCGTGAGCAGCGGCGCATGGAGCAGCAGAAGATCAAAGGAGAAGTAGCGGCAAAAGTAGCCGCCGACCTGCGGGAACGCGACCACCGCGACCGCACCCGGGCAACCTCGCCGCTGCAAGCAGCCGGGGATGCTGTGGTCATCGACTCGACAAAGCTGAGTGAGGATGAGGTGCTGGCGCGCGTGGAGGAATTGGCGCTTTCCCGTCTGAAAAAATAGTTGGCGCGGGTTGCGGTTCCGGCCTTGCTGCGCCTTCCGATACAGATCAAAAAAAACGCAGATCGAACTTTCAAATTCTCTTGAATCAGCGACTTGCAGGCTTCAGTCTGTGGCGAATCTGACTAAAATCTTGAATCGAAAGAATTTATCCGCAAAATCTTGGATTGATTGGGTTTAGCTATTGCTATTTGGTTGTCAGAGAGCGTGTAGAGATTTGGATTTAGTATCGGATGAATCGGGAGTGAGGCGCAAGGTTAGACGTCACAAGGGGGCTGTGGATTTCTTGGTGGTAGGGTGTGGAGGAGACCGGACTTGGAAGAAGGCGTAGTGGGCAGATATTTGAATCGTTCCGAATCCGGGAACCTCGGAACTGATTTCCTGCTTTTGGGTGGCGCAGCGCTTCCAGCGCTGCGATAAGGTAGCCGTAAAGACGCGGCTTTAGCCGCTGAGGTATTTTATGGCAGCGCCTCCCAGAGGAAACACTGGATCTGGCATTTATTTCGTTCCACTTTTCAGCGAAGGCCGCTGTTTCGCAAGGAACCGATGGCACGACTGTTTGTGGACGTGCTATTCCATTACCGAGACAAGAAGAATTATCTTCTGCACGAGTTCGTTTTGATGCCCGACCATTTTCATCTACTGCTTTCGCCTTCGCTCAGCCTGGAAAGATCCCTGCAATTGATCAAAGGAGGCTTCTCGTACAGAGCCAAGAGGGAAGTGCAACAATCGGGAGAGATCTGGCAACCTAGCTACTACGATCGACGCGTGAGGGAGATCGAAGACTACAACAATTTCAAGTATTACATCCGCCGGAATCCCGTGGAGCGCGGCTTGGCCGAGACTCCAGAACATTATCGTTACAGCTCGGCCCACCCCGGTTTCGTGCTGGATGAAATTCCGGAGCGGCTGAAACTGCTGACCGCCTAATCCGGTTGTAAGCCTGCCTCCGGGTGGCTGCGTTACGACCTTACCACTCCTCTGGGCTTGAGCCGCTGAGGTACCTCCGCGGCTGAAGCCGTTCATCTTAGGTAGCTGAATCGCAGCGCTGGAAGCGCTGCGCCACCCAAAAGCAGGTTCCCTTGCGCCGCGCCACCTAAAGGCAAACTCGTCTTTACTCCTTCACTTTACGAATCGCGATCCCCAACTCTTTTAGCTGCGCCTCACTCACCGGCGTGGGCGCATCGACCATCAAGTCCACGGCCCGCGCGGTCTTTGGGAACGGAATCACTTCGCGCAGACTTTCCGCACCCGCGAGAATCATCACGATGCGGTCGAGGCCGAGCGCGATGCCTCCGTGTGGGGGAGTGCCGTACTCGAGCGCTTCGAGGAAGAATCCGAAACGCGCGCGCGCTTCTTCTTCGGTCATCCCAAGGGCGCGGAAGATTCGGCTCTGCACATCCTGGCGGTGGATACGAATCGACCCGGAGCCCAGTTCGGTGCCGTTCAGCACCACGTCGTAGGCGAGCGCGCGCACAGCGCTCAGCGGCGAGAGCGGATCGTGCAATGCCTCGACTCCTGACTCGAGCTTTGCCATGTCTTCTTCGTGCGGCGAGGTGAAGGGATGATGCGCCGCCATCCAGGTTTTCTCGCCCTCGTCCCACTCGAACATGGGAAAGTTGGTGACCCACAGGAAGCGGAAATCTTTCGCGGCGTCGCCGGTCTTCTTGAAGATTCCGTGCTTTTCAGAATACTTCTGCGCCAAGGCCAGACGCAGCAAGCCGGCTGAAGCGTAGATCGCAAGTTCCTGCGGCGTGACCTTGCGATGCGCCTGTGGCGCGGCTTGCGCTGACCCAGTTTGCGCTGACCCAGTTTGCGCTGACCCAGATTGCGCCGACCCTGCGACCAGCACGATCAGATCGCTCTCCTCCATGCCGGTCTTTTTCGCGATCGCGGCTGCCGCTTCGGGAAACTTGTTCGCGATGCGTTTGAAGTCTTCAAATATTTTCGCTCCGCCCTTGGAGTGGAACATGGGCTTGATGTCATCGCGTTCTTTGCGTGAAAGTTCGCCCACCTTCGGCGTGCGAATGGCAATCACCGGCAGATTCGGATTGATCGCCAGCTCCTGCAAATTCTCGGGCGTAAAACATTCCCGCACATCGGTGAATGCGGGGAGGCGCAGGTCCGGCTTGTCGATGCCATACAGGCGGATGGCTTCGTCGTAATCCATGCGTGGAAACGGCGCTCTGATGGCATGCCCCGCTGCGGCAAATGCTGCCGTCAGAAATCCCTCGACCACCTCCCAGACTCGTTCCGGCTGGGGATACGACATTTCCAAATCGATCTGGGTGAACTCCGGCTGGCGGTCGGCGCGCAGGTCTTCATCGCGGAAACAGCGCACGATCTGGAAGTATTTGTCGAAGCCGGAGATCATCAGGATCTGCTTGAACATCTGCGGCGACTGCGGCAGGGCATAGAACGTGCCGGGCTGCACGCGGCTGGGCACGAGATAATCGCGCGCGCCTTCCGGTGTGGACCGCGTCATGAACGGGGTTTCGATTTCGAAAAATCCCTGGGCTGACAAATAATCGCGGATCGCCTTCGCCACCTTGTGCCGTAGCTCGATGTTGAACTGCATGACCTCGCGGCGCAGATCGATGTAGCGATATTTCAGCCGCGTCTCTTCATTGGTGAGCGCTGTGTCGGAAGGCAGGAACGGCGGCAGTTTCGACTCATTCAGGATTCGCAATTCTTCGGCTACGAGTTCCACTTCGCCGGTCGCGATGTTCTTGTTCACCGTGCTGGCGTCGCGCAGCTTCACGGTGCCGGTCACGGCGATCACGTACTCGTTGCGCAGGGCTTCGGCTTTCTTGTGGACCGCCGCGTCGCGCTCGGCATTGATGACCACCTGGGTCACGCCGGTACGGTCGCGCAGGTCGACGAAAATGAGGCTGCCCAGGTCGCGGCGCTTGTTGACCCATCCCATGAGCGTGGCTTTTTTGCCGGCGTCGGAGGGGCGCAGCGCTCCGCACATGTGCGTTCGTCGTAGGTCGCCTAGAAAGTCGAGCAAATTGTTCCCTTACAGTGAGGATGCGGCGGAAAGCCGAATTAAAGATTATAAACTGTGGGAGCCCAGGGTCGAGCTTCGCTCGACGGACAGGTAGTGGTGCAGTTTGGCTTACGCGTTGGGCCGGTTAAGCGCGAGATCCTTCGCTACGCCTGAAAAGCGGCTCCGCTCAGGATGACAATGACGTGTAATTATCAAACTGCACCACTACCGACGGACAGCCGAGGGCGGCTGTCCCCACATGGGTATTCTGGAAAACTTACACGACTCAGCTACTTCTTCGTCGCCTTGCCGTCGACTTCGGTGGTCCACTTCGCGCCGTCGGGCGACATCTCATAGGTGAAGGTGTACGTCGAGGGCGACGTGAATTTCATGGTGAAGCGGCCTTTGCCCATGCTGTCGTCCATTTTCTCGTCACTGGTCCAGGTCCAGGTGTCGCCATCGAGCGTGCCTCTTGAATCGTCGAACTCGCCCCAACTGTTGAACTCGCGATAGGTATAGGCCTTGTCGGCGGTGGAATAGCCGAGCACTGCGAGTCCCGTGCCGTTGCCCGAGCTGGCGCTTTTGAAATCGACGTGGCAGACGAGGAAGAATCCGCCTTCCATCCACTCGCACTTTTCATTCTCGGTGATCTTTCCGCCGGGCCCCATGGCGCTTGGCTTCACGTCTCCCTCGAGCACCCAGGAACCGACCAGCAGGTCGAGCTTTTTATGTTCAGGGGCGGGCTTCGGCATAGTTTCCTGCGCCGGCGCCACGGCCGCCAGCCCCAGCCCTGCCATAAGGATTATTGTCGCTCGTTTCATTGCCATTCACCTCGCAGAACCTCTCGACCGCGAATCGAGCTGCCTTGAGTTTGACGTTCGCCGCGACAAACTGGAAGCGCAGAAACTAAAGATCGCAGCCGGAAGCGGATTTCTACCAGTCTCCCCAGTGCGTCGGCGTGGTCTGTTGAAACTTCAGCTTCCACGCGTCTCCCTGCTTTTCCCAGAACGAGGTCCAGTGCTGGTAGCGCGGAGGCGGGCCCTCATCCTCCTGGGGCGGGACACGCACGATCACGTCGTACGTCACGATCGCGACGTTCTCGCCGGCGCTTACGACCTTCATGTTATAGGGCTGCAGGTCGACGCCGCCACCGCCGCCGGAGAATTGGTCAATCATGTCCTGCCGTTCGTAGAGCTGCCCGTCGAAGCCGACGAAAGAGAAATCGGGGGCCAGAGTTCGCTTGAAGAATGCGGGGTCACCCTTTTTTGCCGCTGCAAGAAAATCTCTTTCGCTGGAAAGCAGCGTCTGCTCCAGCGGACTGAGAGCCTTGGCAGGCGCGGATTCCTGGGCTGACCCCGGAGTCACGCTTCCCAGCGACAGGATTGCGCACATCACCCAACCGAGCTTCATGAAATATTCCTCCGCGATGAATCGCTGACTGTCTCGTCAGCTACTCCTGAATCTTCCGCGGCAGATCTGCGCGCGGTACTGTAACCTGCTCGCCCGTGGCCAGGTTTTTCAAGGCGAATGCATCTGCCTTCACTTCGTTCTCGCCCACGATCAAAATGTATTTTGCTCCTGCCCTGGTTGCGGCCTCGAACGACTTCTTCAGCCGGAAGGTTTCGTCTCCCAAGTCTACGATTAGATCATGGCGGCGCAACTCGCGCGCCAGGCGTGCGGCTTCGGTGTTCATCCCGGCGCCTAGCGGGGCTACGTAGACGTCCGGCTTTTTCAGCACACTGTCGGCGGACTCCTGCAGCGACATTACCAGGCGGTCTTCGCCGATCGCAAAGCCGATGCCGGGAGCGGCCGGACCACCGAGCGCCTCGGAAAGCCCGTCGTAGCGGCCGCCGCCGAGGATTGCATTCTGCGCTCCGAGCGCGCCGTGGGTGAATTCAAACGCGGTGCGCGTGTAGTAATCGAGGCCGCGCACCAGGCGGTCGTTTAGAGTAAATGGAACTCCAACTTTGGTAAGGATTTCCTGCACGGCGTCGAAGTGTTTCCGGCAGCCTTCGTCGAGAAACTGGCTGATGCGCGGCAGCGTGTCGATGATCGGCTGATCCTCGGGGACTTTGCAATCGAATACGCGCAGCGGATTGGTTACGGCGCGGCGCTGGCAATCGGCGCACATCCTGCCTACCACCGGCTCCAAAGCCTTGCGCAGCGCTTCATTGAAGGCCGCGCGGTCGTTCGGGCAGCCCACGGAATTCAGTTCCAGAGTCCAGCCGCTGATGCCGAGGCGGTCGAGCAGAGTCGCCAGCATCTCGAGGACTTCCGCGTCCCGCGCCGGCGACTCGCTGCCGGCCGACGGCGGACCGATGATTTCGGCATCGATCTGGTAAAACTGGCGGTAGCGGCCTTTTTGCGGACGCTCGCGCCGGAACATAGGGCCGATGCAGTAGAGCTTGTTCAGTCCGCGGTCGCCGAGTTTGTGCTCGATATAGGCGCGGACGATTCCGGCCGTGGCTTCGGGGCGAAGGGTGAGAGATTGTCCTTTATCGCTTTCGGCTCGGCCGCGATCCTCCCATGTGTACATCTCCTTGGCGACAATGTCGGTGTCTTCGCCGACGCCGCGGGCGAATAATTCGGTCGACTCGAAGATCGGGGTGCGAATTTCCTGGAAGTTGTAGGCGCGGAAGACGTCGCGCACCGCCGACTCCACAAAATTCCACAGCGCCGTTTCGGGCGGCAGCAGGTCTCGCGTTCCTCGGACGGCTTTAATCATTCCAGTTCTTTCGGGCGTCCCTAACGGGACGCTGTTCCTGACGCTGCTCACGCGGACCCGGCGTTGAAACGCCGGGCTATTCTCAGGCGTCCCTTCGGGACGCGCGCCCGCCCAATCCACACCCGGCGAAAACACCCTGAGGCGCCAACCCGACGCGCATAAGCCGGTAGGGGTCCTTCGACTCCGAAAACCGATTCGCAAAGCGAACCGGTTTTCTCCGCTCAGGATGACAATTCCTGCCGCTCAGGATGACACGGCTCATCGTTCGCGCAGGTACTCCTCTGTATAGCCCAGATAATTCCGGGCGTACCTCATGATTGTTTCCTCTTCGCCCGCGTCTAGTTTGCGCTTAAGCTTTCCCGGAGACCCCATCCACAACGAGTGCGGCTCGACCACCGTGCGCTCGGGGATCAGCGTGCCGGCGGCAATAATTGAACCCGCACCGATCTTTGCGCCGTTCAGAATCACGGACCCCATGCCGATCAGGCAGCGGTCTTCGACTATGCATCCATGCAAAGTGACCGAATGCCCCACGGTGACGTACTCGCCGACGGTCACGCCGTACTGGTTCTTCATGCCATGGAGCACACTGCAATCCTGCACATTGGAGTGTGCCCCGATGCGGATCGCGTATACATCGCCGCGCAGCACCGCATTCATCCACACCGATGCGTGCTCGCCCAGCACCACGTCGCCAATGATTTGCGCCGAATCGTCGACGTAACAGGTCGCGGGAATCACCGGCTTCATGCCCTTGAAGGATCGAATCATGATCTTCACATGCCTGCTGAGCGAACACTGAACATAGCACGCCGCTACGGTTGTCAGTAAAGCAGATTTCCCACTCCGGCACTCATCCTAAAAAGAACCATGGCACGTCACCGTCACAACCCGCTCCCGCATGCTACAAAAGAATCTGGTTTCCCCACCCGCTCGCCTCCGGACCCCGCGGGAGTCACGCCTCCGAGCCTCATCCCAAGTACACAGGTGGCACTTCTATGCCGCGGACCTCGCTCTGCATGATCTCGTTCTGCAAGATCTCGCCCTGCATTCTGGTTCTCTCTTTATTAGTATCATCGCCATTATTGTTCTCGCCCTACGCTTGCGCTCAGGATGCCGCTACCGGGGCTATTCACGGGACGGTCGTCGATCTTCACGACCTGCGCATTCCCGGAGCGACCATCGCGGTAGTCAGCACGGCCACCGGCGCTCGTTACTCGGCTACGTCTGACGCGGAGGGCCGCTTCGCCATCGATCTGTTGCTGCCCGGCGACTATTCCGCCCGGGTGGCCGCGCAGGATATGTCGCCGCAGATCACCCCGCAGCTGCACGTAGATGTGGGCGCTGCCGCGGAGATCCAATTCCGCCTGAGTGTCGCCGGCGCGCTCGAACATGTCTCCGTCAGCGGTGCTCCTGCCCTGGTTGACACTCAGTGCACAGCCGTATCCACTCTTCTTGATGAACGCGCCATCGCCGATCTTCCTCTCAACGGCCGGCGCTTCTCCGACCTGATGCTGCTCTCGCCGGGCGTGACTCAGGATCCGCGAAGCCTGACTTCGGCCACCAACGGCGATCTCTCTTTCGGCGGACTGCGCGGATTTCAGAACAGCTTCCTGGTCGACGGCGGCGACTTCAATAATGCCTTCTTCGCCCAGGCCCGCGGCCTCTATCGCGCTCCTTACCAGTTCTCGAACGAAGTGGTGCAGGAGTTCCGCGTCTCTTCCAATTCCTACGGAGCTGAAATGGGACGGGCCGGAGGAGCGGTCATTAACGTCATCACCAAGTCCGGAACCAATCACTGGCACGGCACCGGCCTCTATTACATTCGCGACAGCGCGTTCGGCGGCGCTGCTACTCCGTTCATGTCTTTCAAACCGCACAGTGAGCAGCAGCAAGGCGGAGCCACTCTCGGCGGTCCGCTCAAGAGAAATAAAATCTTTTTCTTTGCCGGATTCGATCAGCACTACTTCCGCGTGCCCGACGTAGTCGAATTTCTCGACGGCTCGATGCAGGTCGTGCCGCAGGCCGGCACCGGACCTTATTCTCCCGGCGACTATGAAGCCAGCGATCAGGCTCTGGTCTTCGCCGCTGCAGCACAACTGACTTCACTTGCCGGATCTTATCCCGCCGCGCAGATCGGAAACGCTTCCTACGCCAAGCTCGATATCAATCTCACGCCACGCAACCAGCTCGCGCTGCGGTATAACTCTTCGCGCTACTGGGGATCGAACAACGTATTCCTTGATCCTGCCAGCCCCGTCGACTACGATTCGATCTCGAACAACGGCACGGAAGACGTTTCCACCGACACCGGTTCGGTCTCGCTTATTTCCGGCCTGACCCCGCGGGTTATCAGCCATCTCCGCGTGCAGTTTTCCCGCGACCTGCGCCAATCCTTCACCAATACCACCGACACCCTGGTCAAGGTTACCGACATCATCGACGGCATTGGACGCTCTGACCAGCTTCCTCGCGCCACGCGCGAACATCGCGGCCAGGCTGCCGAGACTCTCAGCCTCGATACCAGCCGCCACTCCTTCAAGTTTGGCGGCGACGCGCTCATCACCTGGATCTACGATTATTTTCCCAGCCAGCAGAGCGGCGAATATCTGTTCGACGTCATCAAGGTCGATCCTTTTACCTTTGAACCCATGGAAGCTGGACTGCCACTCACTCCGCTCCGCGCTTATGCTCACTCAGTCCCAAAATATTATCTCCAGAGCTTCGGGCCGTCTTCCTCCAATCCCAATAGCAACGACTATGCGGCCTTTGCGCAGGACACGATTCGCGCCTCTAATCACCTAGCCATTAACCTGGGCGTTCGCTGGGACCTGCAAACCTTCACCACCGCCGGACTCGTTTCGAACCCGCTATTCCCGCCCGCCGGAAAAGTCCCGTTCAATCCTCACAACTTCGGCCCGCGAGCCGGACTGGCTTATTCGATCGGCAAGACTCATCCGCTGGTGATTCGCGCGGGCTATGGATTGTTCTACGTCCGCATTCCGCAGATCTACAACTCCACCATAGCAACGGAGAACGGAGTCACCGACGCGCAGGTTTTTCTGAACACTTCCGACTATTACGACCATCAAGTCTTCCCCACTTATCCCAACCCGCTGGTCAATTGCCCGCTCACCACCACCGCCGCGTGTAATCTTCCCACGGGATTCACGCAGGGAGTGACCAACGACGTTTCAGCTTTCGCTCCAAATTTTGTGACTCCGCGGGTGCAGCAATCCAGCCTGACGTTCGAGCGCGAAGTCGCGGGCCAAACCACCGTCGCCGTCTCCTATCTCTACGTACACGGCGAACATCTCATCCGCGCGCTGGACGTAAATCTTCCGCCGCCGGTTGCGTTGACTTATCCACTCTTTGATTCCACAGGCACGATTTTTCAGGGCGGATACTACACCGTTGATTCCTTCGCCACCTGGCAGTACACGCAATCGCTGACCTGCCCGTTTCCTCCATGCATTAATGCTCTGGGGCGCCCCATCGCGCAACTCGGCTCGATCGACGAATTTCAGAGCGCGGCTTCGAGCGTTTATAACGGCCTGACTCTTCGCATCGACCGCCGGATGGCCCGCGGCACCTATCTTCATCTTTCCTACACCTACGCCCACGCCATCGACGACGGCCAGGACGCGCTGGTCGCGGGCGAGCCGGCCACAGTGCAGAATTCGTACAATCCCAACGGCGAGCGGGGACCCAGTGTCACCGACCAGCGCAACCGCTTCGAGGCCGCCTTCTCGGTAGAGCCGCGGCCCTTTCACCGCGAACACGAATTTCTTGGCCACCTGTTTAATGACTGGAAAGTTTCGAGCGTCGTTACCGCCGGCAGCGGACGCCCCGTCAACGCCACCGTCTCAGGCGATCCTAACCAGGACGGCAACTACGACAACGACCGGCTTCCCGGTTACAGTCGCAACGGATTCACCGGCCCTGATTACGCCTCGACCGACCTGCGACTCGTGCGCAAAATCCACGTGGCCGAAGGCTACCGCCTGGAGTTCACCGCTGACTCCTTCAACCTTTTCAACCGCGACAACCAGCGCGTTGAAATCACTTCCAGCGGCCTCACCGTTGAAGCCACCACATTCGTGCAGTACTCCGCTTATGTCGATGGAATTTTCTATCCCGCCTACTACCAGCAGCCGCAAAGTTTCCTGAAGCCCAACGCCGCCTTTGCGCCCCGCCAAATCCAGCTTGGCCTGAAACTCGTCTTCTGAAGGCAGGGGTCAGTGGTCAGTCCAGACCGCGGACGAATCTTTCGATTTAAGTGGCCACCCACTGCTCGATACCGGCCACTGCTACCCCAAATTGCGCGCGCGACCCGCCCATCAGTAAAATCTTCCGGGGCATTCGAAGGAAGGGCGAATATGAAGAAACTTATTGGACTGCTGGCAGTGTGCTGCCTGTTTTCCCCGGTAGCGTTTGCGCAACATCATGATGTCGGCGGCGGCGTCAGGAACATCCCAGCCCATGGGCCTGCTCCGGCTGCGCACCCGGCGCCGGCAGCCCCTCATTTCAACGACAAGGCCGGACATCCCGACGCGCCGCACGTTCATTCGAACGGTAAATGGGTCGGCCACGACACCGGCCCCGACGACCCTCACTACCACCTTGATCATCCCTGGGAGCACGGACGCTTTACGGGCGGCTTCGGAAGAGGCCACGTGTGGCATCTGGCCGGAGGCGGCCCCAACCGGTTCTGGTTTGGCGGCTTCTATTTCAGTGTGGCTCCTTATGACATCGGCTTCTGCGGCGACTGGCTCTGGGATAGCGATGACATCGTCATCTATGAAGATCCCGATCACGCGGGCTGGTACCTGGCCTACAACGTAAGACTTGGCACCTACGTCCATATCATGTACCTGGGAACTTAGCTCCTCCTGGGGAGAGTGTTGTTATGAAGCTGGCGCGGCTGCGTGGCTGGGAAGAGAATTTTGCGAACTATCCTTTGTGATGCTAAAATGTATCACATGAAGAAAGCCTCGGTTCGCGACCTGCGCTACGGATTCAAGAGAATCGAGCGCCTCCTGCACCAGGGTGAAGAGGTGCAGATTACCAAGCGCCGGCGGGTCATCGCCCGCCTAGTCCCTGACGGCGCCGAGGCGCTAAAGACGACCCCTGATTTCCTGGCGCGGTTGCGCGCCATCTACGGCGACAAAATCCTGACTGTCAGCGGCGCGGAATTGGTGTCCTCCGATCGGAGCCGCTATTGAAGGTCTACGCCGACCCCAGCTTTATTGTGTCGCTCTACAGCCCCGATGCTAACTCGGCCGCGGCCGCACGCATAATGCACGCTTCTTCCGGGGAGCGCTTCTTGACGACGTTCGGAGAACTGGAAGTCGTCAATGCAATGGGATTGAGAATTTTCCGAAGAGAAGTTTCCGCGGCGCAAGCCCGGTCTGCATTGACCGAGTTCGAAAAAGATTTGCGCGACGGAGTGTTCCAACTCCGCGGGCTGACGGACGCCGTTCTAGAACGGGCGCAGGAGCTTTCCCGGCAAACGACTGCCAAGCTGGGTACCCGGACTGCAGACCTCCTGCACGTGGCAGCGGCCCTCGAGCTGGGTGTGGACTGCCTCTACAGTTTCGATTTGCACCAGAGGAAGCTTGCCCAAACCCTCCGCCTCAAGCTGAACTAAATCACCCTCTTAGCCCTCAGGTCCGTTCCAGATCTGTGCTTCCGTGCAGCTTTTTTCACCTTCCCCACTTGACTTACGGTCAAAACCTTGTCATAACTATTCGGTCCTTCCGGACGGGTTTGGGGGTGTGTCTGTTTGGCGGAAATTCGACTGCAAGAGGGTGAATCCCTTGAAAACGCCCTGCGCCGCTTCAAGCGCAAGGTGCAGCAGGAAGACATTATCAAAGAAGTGAAGCGCCACTCCTTTTACCTCAAACCTGGTGAGAAGAAACGCGTGAAAGCGGCGCTCGCTCGCAAACGCGCTCGCAAGAAAGTTCGCAAAGAGCAGGATTGAGGGGTTGAAGGAGTAAGACTAAGGCATTAAAGGGTCGCCCCGTCCCGGGGCGACCCTGCTCGATCTGGCCCCCACCAGGCAGAGTTGCAGCAGGGATCATTCAATACTCATCATTCATTCGGCATTAAGTAGGAAAGCTGTATCCGCGTCCCGTTCCAGGGACGTGGCGGGCCGAGTCCAGGGGCGGTTTGAGGGGGGATGTAACACAACCTGTGGTCGCTCTGCGTCACGCGCCTTCCCCGCGTGTGGCCTGCGCATCACGGGCACAAGGGAGCCATCCTCAATGGAATTTCAGGACAAGGTACTGACCTGCATCGATTGCGGCGCCGAATTTGTATTTACCGCCGGGGAACAACTGTTTTTCTACGACAAGCACTTTAAAAACGAGCCCAAGCGTTGTAAGGCTTGCAAATCGAAACGCGTGGCCGTGCTCTCCGCTCCGCCCACTCCGGGCAATGGGCACCACTATGCTCGCGTAGAAACTCGCGCCACCTGCTCGCAGTGCGGCAAGGAGACGACAGTTCCCTTCCGCCCCACGCAGGGGCGTCCAATCTTCTGCCGCGAATGCTTCACGCAGAAAAGGACCGCCGCCGCATCCTGACGGGCTGGAAAGACGCGGGATGACGACGCGCGACGAAGAACGCCTGCGAGACATTGGGCGCAGGCTGCGCTTTGCGCTACGATAGTCCCGTGCCCACTTATCACGTAGAAAATTTTGGATGCCGCGCCACCCAGGCCGACGGCGCCGCGCTCGAACGCCAGTTCGAATCGCGCGGGCTGAATGGGGCCTCAGCCGCGCAGGCCGACCTCGTCATCTTGAATACCTGCACCGTGACCAGTTCCGCCGATCAGGACGCCCGCGCCACCATTCGGCGCGTGCAGCGCCAGAATCCGCTGGCAAAGATTATCGTCACCGGATGCTACGCCCAGCGCGCTCCCCAGGAAATTGCGGCGTTGGCTGGAGTAACCGCCGTCATCGGCAACTCGCACAAACATCAGCTTGCCGAAATCGTGCTGCCGAATGTCTTCCCGCTGGCGGATTTGCGGCCGAATGCCGCGGCGTTTCTTCCCATCTCTACTCTTACTGAGAATCAAGAACAGAGAACTGAGAACCGGGTGTTCGTTTCCGACATCTTCGCTCACACTGAACTCCTGGCCGCCCCGGTCTTTGAACCGGCGAATCGCGAATCCGCAAATCAGGAATTCGGCCGCACGCGCCCCAACCTCAAGGTGCAGGACGGATGCGATAATCGTTGCTCCTTCTGCATTATCCCAAGCGTCCGCGGCCACAGCCGGTCGTTGGAGTTAGCGCGAGTGATTCGCGAAATGAACGCGCTCGTGGCCGCCGGCTACCGCGAAGTAGTGATCAGCGGCATCAACCTTGGCCGCTGGGGACGCGACCTGGATCGCAGCGGAAGTCGGCAGCCGGACTTCGAGCGCCTGCTCTGCGCCATACTCTCGGAAACACAGCTCGAAAAGCTCCGCATCTCGAGCGTGGAGCCGATGGACTGGACCGACGAGCTCATCGCACTGGTCGCTTCCTCGCCGCGCATCGCCAAACACGCGCACGTGCCCCTGCAATCGGGCAGTGACGCTGTGCTGCGCCGCATGCATCGCAAGTATCGTCCCTGGCATTATCGCGAGAAGATTGAAAAGATCCGTGCCGCCATGCCCACCGCAGCCATCGGCGCCGACGTCATGGCCGGATTCCCCGGCGAAACCGATGCCGAATTCGAAGCCACACGCCGCTTTATCTCGGAACTGCCGTTCACCTATCTGCACGTCTTCACCTATTCCGCGCGTCCCGGCACGCCGGCTGCCGACTTGCCCAATCAAGTTCCCGTCCATGTTGCCCGCGAGCGCAACAAAATTTTGCGCGACCTCGCCGCCGAGAAGAAGCTCGCCTTCATGCAATCGTTTATTGGAAAACCGCTGGACGCTATCACGCTCAACGTCACGCACAACAACTCTGACGGAGAGTGCACCGAAGCTCTCACCGACAATTATCAGAAGCTCTATCTAAGGGGACGTCACGAGCCCAATCGCTGGATCACCGCGCAGATCGAGGCAGTGCAAGAAGGCGCTCTAGTGGGCAGCCGCAATTAAGACTCGCCACGAAGTGCAGAGGTCCTTCGTCGGGAGTCTCTCGCTTCGCGCGAGACTCCGCTTCCTCAGGATGACAGAGGCGTGGGCCTACCTCTCGGCGCGTTCGATGCTGAAATTACTGCAGCTTCGCGTACCAGATCTGCAGGCGCGTGTCTTCCGCTTTGTAGACCACGCCCATCCCGCCACCGCCGAGTTTTTCCGTGATGCGGTAGTGGGAGATGGTTTGGTTGATCATTCCAAGACACTCGCGAACACACTCGACCTAAGACACTCGACCGGGACGCCTGATTTTAGGTCGCCTCATCTTACGGATGCGTCATCTGCGAGTCAACGAGCGCTTAGCGCGAATCTCCGGTGGATTAACCCTTCGCTAAATGCTTTGCCACCAGGGCAGAGCAGGCTTCGACGAACTCCTGTTCCGACGAGTTGAAGGTGCCGGCAAAATAGCTTTCGATGTCGAGTTCGGCGGCAAGCTTGTGCTTCACGAAGATGGGCACGACGATCTCGCTGTTCACCAGCGGCGAGCCCGAAAGATAGCGCGGATCCTTCGACACATCGTGCACCACCACGGTCTGCCCGCTGCTGGCAGCGGCGCCGCAGAGTCCCGAGCTGAGAGGAATGCGGGCGTTGGGCGTAAAGCTGCCGACGTAAGGCCCGACCAGCAGAACGCCGTCGTCCGCCGGATCGACAAGGTAAAAGCCCACCCAGTTGTAGCGCGTCATCTTCTCGTGCAGACGCTGGGCAATATGCTCCATCACGGATTTCGCCGTGGGAGCGGTGCGGGCAAAGTCCTGAAATTCCCGGAGAAGTTCTTCGTGCTCAAGCGTCATGGTTCCGCTCTCATGGTTCGACCCTCATGGTTCGGCCCTCGGCTCACCGGCAGGAGGCTTTACCGCAACCAGCGCTCGCCCCCCCCGTCTCGACTCAGTGTACCCGCACAGAGCAGTTTTCCAGAAGAGGACCGCGCGGGTCTCGAGGCAATGGTAGAGCCAGCAATTCAAATCTGATCGGGATCGTCGGGGTCGGGCTCACGTACCGGGGCATCCGGGTTCTCGGGAGGGCTCGGCGGTTCTTTGATCGGAGCCGGAGAAGGTTCGGAAGGCGTGCGTAGCCGGTAGTGAACCGGCGAACACATTCCAAAAAGCGCTGAGCTTGGCATGAAACTCTGATGCCAAAATCTCGTCCAGGGATGGGGACCGTAATGAGCCCCGAGCACTTGCCGTCGCACAGTTCGCGCTCCCGCCGCGCAACGCAGCGGTGTTTGCGTTACGCGGACTTTTTCAACTCCACTCCGTAGCGCTTTGCGGCCGCCTCAATCCGCTTCCATGCCTCGCGCCGTTCTGCCTCGGTAACGCCCTCTACCTGATCGAAGCGCGCAGCCGCGTTACGTACGTGGGCGGCGTTCTCCAAAGGCTCCTTGCGTTGTTTGGGGAAGGCGAACTTGCTGGTGGATATCCGATCACGAGTTGGCTTGGTTAGCTTTGCCATAATTTTCCTCTCCTGGGAGCGTTTCCGGCGCTGCCTGAAATCTGTGGCCCCTGAGACCTGGAGTCGACCTCCATGGAGGCTTTATTTTTGACGCGAATGAGCGCGGCCTGGTTGCACTCTTTAAGAGGCCAATCCAATAGGGATTCGGGCCCGCATGGTCTGACGGACTCGTGGACTGGGAGTTGCTACCGCCCGATGCATCTCAAACCGTGCCTTTTTGAACAGATATACCAATCCCTAAAATGTAGCATCTTAAAATCGGAGCAAATGTGCTCCTTCTAACTAGGTTGGAGGTTCTGGACTATCGGAGACGAACAGTGTCAGAGGATCGGCGGAAGGTCTGAGGCAGTGAAGTTCAGATTTTTACTGTTTCTCTGAACGGAGCCAAAATTTTATCTACGCCGATCCAGAGTCCAGCAATAAGAATGTCCGGAGGAACGTGAACAACAACGGCAAAGCGGAGAATGGCAAAGAAAACAATGGAGCCGGGAATGGCGCGTCAAAGTTCGACTGGGTAACGGAACGTTCCTCCTGCTCCCTTCCCAAGGTTTTCACTGCCCTCAGGGTGCAGGTTGAAGCGGATGTTAAGACGCGCAACGAACTGCGTCCCGGCCATTCTCCTTACGAGTTTTCCGTGAAAGAGGATAACGGCGAATTTGCGGTTCTTTTGAAAGCTCAACAACTGCAGCAGTCCGTGGTGTTCAGCCTTGCCGACCATGCGATTCTAGTTCGGGATGACAAAAGCAATCCCATGTTTGAGGTGACCGCAAGCTTTAGCGACGAAGGCGAGTGCAGGCTGAAAGTGAACGGCGAGGAGCGCGATTTTTGGCAGGTCCGGCGGATGGCCCTGGAAGAGTTGATGTTTCGCGGCCTCTAGGCTGCTCTTCGACCTGATCTTTTCGATAAGGGGACCGGCCACCGTCGCACATCCTCTTGCGCTGTCCCCAGTCGTTTAAAGCGCGGAGCAACATCGACGGGATTCCGCGTTAACCCGCGCCTGAGGAAAAACTCTCGACCCCAAGGTGCATCTGAGATCAAGACTTTTTTCGTGACTTCAACGCACCCCGGTGATCTGTTCCACCCTGCGAAAACCCGCTATAAACGAACGATGCAGTTCCGTGCCCAAGTCGCCCTGTCATTCCTTCTGTGCTGCCTGGTGGCGGTCCCAGCCGCGCCGGCACAAGAAGGGCAACACAAGACGGCCGCGCCCCGGCCGCTGACCCGGCATGAGGGATTGGCGATTGTTCGCACCGCACTGCATTCCCGCCATCGCGAGGCCGATTGTTCTCACCTCGTTCACGCCCTTTATGAGCGCGCCGGCCACCCCTATGATTACGCCCCCTCTTCCGACCTCTACGCCGGGATTGACGAATTCCGCCAAGTGGCAAATCCGCAACCCGGCGATTTGACCGTCTGGCGCGGACATGCCGGGATTGTGGTCAATCCCGCCCAGCATTCTTTCTTCAGCATGCTCAGTTCGGGTCCCGGAGTCGACGCCTGGGATTCTCCCTACTGGAAACAGTGGGGACGGCCCCGTTTCTTCCGTTACCTCAAGAGGAATGCAAGCGGTGCGCCGTCCGATTCGATGCGGAACTAAGAGAGATAACCCCGATCGTGTAATTTCTGCCCATTGACAAGATTTTCCACAGGCCAGAAAAAGGCACCGCGGAAACACGAATCATGTGGCGACAGCCGCCTCGGCTGTCACGCGGAGGCGAAGCCCAGCGAAGCTCAGTGAGCGTCGGCCCGCGCATCGCACTACCGTGGAAGAGCGGGCGCTTCAGCGCTGCGATAAGATGGACCAGGAGAACCAGGCTTCAGCGGCGCCTGTTCGACACCTCCCGGGCGCGGCGAAGCATTCCGCCCGCGCCCGTATGCATCAAGACAATTCTCTTGCCGCTGAAATGCTGCGCAACCAATCTATATCGCAGATACATCTACACGAAGCAAAAGCGGATCGCGAAAGATCGCATTATGAATTCTATTAGCGGACGGAGAACTACCTGCTTTACGATTCTGTTTTGTGCCGCGACGGCGATTTCCTCGGCTGCGCAGACTTTCACTACTCTGGCCAGTTTCGACAACACCAACGGCTCTTTTTCCCAGGCGCCGCTGGTGCAAGGTCTCGACGGGAACTTGTACGGTACCACCGATGATGGCGGACTCAGGGCGAGCGGCACGGTCTTCAAAATCGCCCTGGCGGGCAAGCTCACGCTGGTGCACTATTTTTGTTCGCGAACAAATTGCGCCGATGGCGAGGTCCCTGAATCTGGTCTGGTACCTGCCACCAACGGAGATCTCTACGGAATAACCTCCAGCGGTGGGAGTGGCTGCAGCGACTGTGGAACGGTGTTCCAAATTTCCTCCCGGGGCACGGTCTTCACGCTGCATAGCTTCGATGGCTCCGATGGCCTGAACCCGCTGGGGCTGATGCAAGCCAGCAACGGAGATTTCTACGGCACAACCAGCACGGGTGGCAGTGGAAGTGGCGGCACGATCTTCAGGATGACTCCCGCCGGCACGCTGACGACACTCTATAACTTTGAAGACTTCAACTATCCCGTGGCAGGACTGGTCGAAGGCACGGGCGGTAGCTTCTACGGCACAACCATCACCGACGGGAACGACAGCTACGGCGCGATCTTCAAGATGACACCGGATGGCGCTGTGACCACGCTGCACAGCTTTCTCGGAGCCGACGGATCGTGGCCCGTCGCTCCTTTGATGGAAGCCTCCAATGGGCGTTTCTACGGGACCACCGCCCAGGGCGGCCCCGCCAGCAGCATCTGCGTAAGCACGGGCTGCGGAACAGTGTTCGAGATTACTCCCGAAGGCGTGCTGACCACGCTGCATTACTTCGCCGGCCCCGACGGCTTAAGCCCCAGTGGAGCCCTCGTCCAGGGTACCGACGGCAATCTTTATGGAACAACTTCAGCCGGGGGCCCAGCCAATTCCGGTTGCCAATTCGGCTGCGGCACAATCTTCCAAATCACTCCCGAGGGCAAGTTCACCACGTTGCACACTTTTAATGGCCTTGACGGCCGGTATCCTTACGTCGCACTGGTGCAGGCCACCGACGGAAATTTTTACGGGACGACCTATGCCGGGGGAAGTTCCACCGCCTGTACAGGAGGCTGCGGCGCGGTTTTCCAGTTGTCGATGGGCCTTGGTCCGTTCGTTGAAACCGTGCCAACAGCCAGTTGTCCAGGCCGGAGCGTGAAAATTCTGGGGACAGACCTAACCGGCGCCACCAGCATCGCCTTCAACGGCGTGGCGGCCACTTTCACCGTCGTGTCACCCACCGAGATCACAACCACTGTTCCGCCCGGCGCAACCACGGGTGAGGTCGAGGTGGTGACCCCCAGCGGAACGTTGTCGACGAATGGGCCTTTCCGGGTGTTCTGACTGTCCAACATCGCCGTGCACACTGCGGAAGGCCGTATGGGCCTAACAGGCTGCTAACTGGCGCTCAATCCCCATTTCACCCAATGACCGTGGCGAGCGAAACAGAGACTTTGCCGTGGGTCCAGTCCTAATCGCGTTCGCGGAAGGCGGGCTCGCGCATCAGCCCGGTTCCGCCGATCCTCCATGTTATAATTCCCTATTCCCAGTCGCTCACCGCGCGGAGGACCGTATCGACAAACGTTTTATTCGAACCAACGACCGCATTCGAGCCCGTGAAATTCGCGTGATCGGAGACGAAGGTGAACAGATCGGCGTAATGCCTCCCTTCGAAGCTCTCAAGTTGGCCCGCAGCAAGAACCTGGATCTGGTTGAGATTTCGCCCACCGCGCAACCTCCCGTGTGCCGCATCATGGACTACGGGAAGTATCTCTACCAGCAGGAAAAGAAAGAGCGCGAAGCCAAGAAGCATCAGAAGACGATCACCGTAAAAGAGGTCAAGTTCCGCATTAATGTGGACGACCACGATTACGAGACCAAGAAAAATCACGTGCTCCGCTTCCTCGATGGAGGCGACAAGGTCAAGGCCACGATATTTTTCCGCGGCCGCGAAATGACGCGGACGGGACTCGGCCGTCAAATCCTCGAGCGGCTGATCAAGGACGTGGAATCGCAGAGTATCGTGGAGTTCCGGCCGCGGCAAGAGGGCAACACGCTGCACGCCATCCTGGCGCCGAAGAAAACCGCGGTCGAGCGCGAGAAGGAACGAGAACGAGAAGCGAAGCAGAAAGCGAAGCAGGAAAAGAAGCTGGCGCAAGAGCAAGAGAAAGAAAAAGAAAAGCAGCAACAGGCACCCGCCGCAGCCGCCGAAGTTCCGAATCCGGTCTCGCAGGCTTAAGCGTTTGCCTGGTTCATTTCAGTAAGATGGGCGCGCGTCACGCCAAAGATTCCAGTGCAATTGAAAGTAATGTTGAATATCCAACTGGCGGCTGGCAACTGGCGGCCGGCAGCTGATTGAGAGGATTTATGCCGAAATTGAAATCGCACAAGGGCGCCTCCAAGCGCTTCAAGAAGACGGCCACGGGCAAGGTCAAGCGCGGACATTCCGGCCTGCGCCACATGCTGAGCTCGAAGGCCAAGAAACGCAAACGTCACCTGGGAACGGCCACGCTGGTAAGCGATGGCGACCTCCACAAAGTAAAGCGGATGATTCCCTATCAGTAGAAGCATTGTCGATTGTGTGATTGAGTGATTTAGCCATTGAAAATCGCTCCCTGGGGTTCTTCAATCGCCCAATGGCTCAATCGCCCAGTCGACAATGATTTCAGGCGCGTGAAGAGGTCACGGCTCGTCCCTTACCTCCAGCCGCCAGTACAGAGAAAGCAAAAAGGAGAACACCATGCCACGTGTAAAACGCGGAACCAAACGCCGCGCCAAACGCAAAAAAATCCTGGACCGCGCCAGCGGATACTTCCTAACCAAATCAAAACTCTACCGCTCGGCCAAAGAAGCAGTAGAGCGCGGCCTCAAGTTCGCATACTCCGGGCGGAAGCAGCGGAAGCGGCAGTACCGGTCGCTTTGGATTGTGCGGATTGGTGCGGCTTCGAAGCTGAACGGGTTGAGCTACAACCAGTTTATCCACGGGTTGAAGAAGGCGGGAGTGGAGCTGGACCGCAAGATTCTGGCAGACCTGGCGGTGAAGGACGCGGCCGCGTTTAAGACTCTCGTGGAACAGGCCAAGGGCGCGCTGGCGTAACGGGCTTTGGCTTTCGGGCTTCGGGCTACTGCGTGGAGCTGACCTTTTCTTATTTCTTTTGTGAGAATCAAAGCCCCTGCCCTGTCTCTCCAAAGAACGGAGCGACGAGGACGGGGCACCCGTATTCCGATTAGCTGCGAAATAACGTGGCCTACAAAGTTCCCAAACTGACGGATTATTCAGAAGCGGCGCTGGAAAAAGCCGCCGCTGAGTGCGTTCGCGCGTGCGCGAGCGAGGCTGCGGTGGTTCGCAACGAGGCTGAGCTGAAGGCGTTCCGCGACCGGTGGATGGGGCGCAAGAATGGGATCCTGACGCAGATCAATGATTTGTGGTTGAAGGGCGCTCCCAAGGACGCCAAGCGGGAGGCTGGGATTCGCGTCAATGAATTGAAGGCGCGGATTCAGGAACTGGTGGAGGGCGCGCGGGTTGGCCGTGATGATGGAGCGAGCGCGGCGGCAGAGAGGGTCGACATTTCTCTTCCTGGAGTTCGGCGGCCGATTGGGGCGGAGCATCCTGTTATCAAGACGACGAACGAGATGGTTCGGGTCTTTCAGAAACTCGGTTACTCCGTTGCCGACGGGCCGGTTGTGGAAACTGACTACTACAATTTTGAGGCGTTGAATTTTCCGCCGAATCATCCGGCTCGGGATACGCAGGATACTTTGTTTATTGCGGGGCAACAGGGGAAGGCGCAGCGGGAGCGGTTGCTGCTGCGGACGCATACTTCTCCGGTGCAGATTCGGACGATGGAGAAGATGCGGCCGCCGATCCGGATTGTGATTCCCGGGACGGTGCATCGCAACGATCCTCCGGATGCTAGCCACTCGCCGATGTTTCATCAGATCGAGGGGCTGGCGGTCGATACCAACATTACATTCGGGGATTTGAAGGGGACGCTTGATCATGCCATGAAGGAATTCTTTGGGTCGAGCGTGAAGACGAGCTTTCGTCCTTCGTTTTTTCCGTTTACTGAGCCGAGCGCGGAGATGTATGTATCGTGCTTCATCTGCGGCGGGAGCGGGAAGCGGGGGGCGGAGCCTTGCCGTCCGTGCAAGCAAACGGGATGGATCGAAATTCTCGGTTGCGGGATGGT
>JBEKWP010000027.1:0-32557 GCA_049512915.1 Candidatus Sulfotelmatobacter sp. | reverse complement strand
TGATTTACCACCTTGTGAAGATAGCCGTCTTTCAGATTGTAGTAGCCGGAGTATTCGTCAGTGCGGACTTCGGTTCCCGGCTCTACGAGGTCGCGCACAATCTTTTCGGGGATATTCTGTCTGCGATGGGGAATCACGGCAGTCTTAACTTTGCCGCCGCGCTCCAACAATCCCATGACTACGGCTTTGCCGTGTCCGCCTTGCACTCCACCATCGCGGCTCAAGCGTTCGCGTTTGGCTTTGTGCATAAATCGGGCCGTCCCGCCGATGAAGGTCTCGTCCACTTCGACCGGAGTTCCGTTTCCTCCGAGCTTTGTAATGCTTCCAGTTTGCATGGCGAAGCGAAGCCGATGCAGAACGAACCAAGCGGACTTCTGTGTGATTCCAAGGTCGCGTGCAACTTCGTAGGAGCTAACACCGTTGCGGCAATTGACCAGCATCCACAGGGCGGTGAGCCACTTGTCCAGCGGGATCGGCGAGTCCTCGAAGATGGTTCCGACCTTGACGGAGAACTGGCGACCGCACTTTTTGCACTTCCAGCGCCTCTGCGTCGCAAGGTAGTAATGATCCTTGCAGTCGCACTTCGGGCAGGTAGGCACACCGTCCGACCAGCGAAGGTTGGCTACCGTGTCGATGCAAACGTTCTCATCCGAGAAATGCCGGATAGCTTGTTGAAGGGTCTTGACTTGCGTGTCCATGCATTCAATCTAGCAAAATGATGTTGGTTAGTCAAGTAAATTATCACCCAATTAATCCCGCAGCGGACAAACCGCACACCGCACCCCAACCTCCTTGCTGCGGCACAGCACCGGAATATCCTTCCAGCCCCGGACTTTCCGTGAGCAATCCAGCAGACACCAAGCTTCGCGGTACCTCTCGTACATTGCATTGCGGCGGCTGCGCGGATTGAAGCTCAACGATTTCCGCCCCTCCGCAACCTCGATCGGTACGACGTACCATACGTTTTCCCTCACGATGTGAACTACGAAAAAATCGATTTCGTCGCGCGTATAAGTTCTACCCCAATTGTTCTCCGTGCTTACCGTATAGTTAGATCTCCTGGGAGCCCACTTGCCCTTCACCTGCACGCGCCAGAAACCCTTTCCGTGATCTACAACCAGGTCGTAACGCTCACTGTCTCCCCAGGGCTTGCACACCACTAGCCTTAGGCTGCAAGCCCTTGCCAGAAAAGCCGCCTCCGCCGCTTCTCCCCGACGTTTGCTCCCATCGTCGGCGACCGCCTGAAGCTCGATCACCTCTTCTGCACGTCGCCCGACACCCGAGTTGTCGTTTTTCTTTTCCATAACAAAAAAGGCGCAGCCTTTGAGCTGCGCCTGAGGGACGCTCCTTCACCAAAAATTGTCGTCAAAACACAAAGGGCGCAGACTGGAAGGCCTGCGCCGCTGTTTCAACCCTATATATCTATTATATCAATCTGCGCAGAGTGAAACGCTCACGTTTGACGCATTTATATTTCCCTGCGAATCAATGACTTAATCCAAAAAGCTGGCGTTTGGGGGCTTGACAAGATTTCGGATGCAAGGTGAAGAGTGCAGTCCGGCACTATCGGCGCCGCCGGCCAGGTGCACAGGTCCCTTTGGCAAGCTTAGGGCAGGTCCTTCGTTGGGAGTTCCTCGCCTGAGGGCGAGGAACTCCGCTGTCTCAGGATGACAGTGGTGTGGAGCAAGCTGGTCGACGCGCGCATTATTCGCGGGCTTCTTTCAACCGCGCGTGTCGGCGGTTTCTCCTTTTTCCGCAAAGCCGCTCAGCCATCCCAGAACCCGCTTCCAGCCTTCGCCGTGACCGGTTGCCGCGGCAGGATCGCCGGCGAATCCTGTGTGAAGTATTTTCACCAGCGTTCCGGTGCCTGCCTTGCGGGGACCGCTGGCATGCAGGCCGTGAACGCTTTGCGGCTCCAGTTCCCAGCGCACTACGGTCTTCTGCGATCCCCAACTGTACCTCCAGGTGAGCACCAGCAGGCGCGGCGGGTCGATCTCGAGATATTCGCCTTCGACACGGAAAGGTTTGCCGTCAGCGCCCATGCCCTCACTCGACCACTTGCCTCCGACGCGCAGGTCAGCCTTCCACTCGGTGGTGCGATAAAGGCCGCGCGCTCCCCACCACAGCGGTAGCTGGCTGGGATCGGTGATCGCCTGAAAGACGCGCGCGGGCGGAGCAGCGATGAAAATCTCGCCAACGATCGCATCTTGATCGGGAGTAATTGCGGTGGTTGCCATAGTTCAGTCCTCGTTCAGCTCTCGTTTCAGCTCTCGTTTCAGCCCTCGTTCAGTTCCAGCTCGTTGTTCATCGGCTGTGGTTGTGCGCAGTTGTTGGCCCGGCCAATTACTTCTGCGCCAGTTCGCTTCGGTGGAGATCGAAAAACTCCTTCATCTCTTCACCGTGATCCTTAAACGTCCAGTCTTCCGTGTGGTGGTTGGAATCGAGCATGGTGATGACCACGCGCTGCATGTGGCCAGATTCAGGGCTGGGGATATTGGTGCCGTCGAAGAACTCGAAGGTGACAGCCTTGCCATCGGCCGAAGAGCTGGCGAGCATTCGAGGCTGGTTGCCGGCGCCGCAGTAGTGGGTCATGATCAGGCGGTTGGGGCCGTCGAGGTGGATCATGGAAATCATGTTCTCGGGGCCGTGGCCATGGATTTCACTCATCAAGGCAGAACCTGCCGCCGTGTCGCGAAAAGAAACTTGCACGGGCTTACCGTCGGAGGCCTTCCCTTCCCATGATCCGGTGAGGGATTTGAGCTGATCGAATGATTTCTGCGCTGGGGTTTGCGACAGCGCGGCAGTTGCAGCCGCGAGCAGGAAAAGCGGAAGTACGAGGCGTAGCGATTTCATTTTAGAGATCTCCTTTTGAAGTTTTGTGCTTCGGTCTTGCCGTGTGGCGCTGGCTGGTTTCTTTGGCATGTTCGGCTTCTACAAAAGCTTTGAGACTGTTCAGGTTTGCGCTCCAGAAGCGGCGATAGTGGTCGAGCCAGTTATCCACGGCGCGGAGAGGTTCGGGATTGAGCTGGTAGACGCGGTGCCGGCCCTCGCGATGTTCGTTCACCAGGTGGGCGCGACGAAGAAGGCGCAAGTGTTTGGAGATGGCGGGACGAGAGACGGGAAAAGCTCCGGCGATCTCTCCAGCAGGCTGGCTGCCGCGGCGCAGAAGATCGAGCACAGCGCGGCGGGTGGGATCGGCCAGGGCCTGGAATGTGGCTTCGGAGGAATGCGTAACTGAACGGTGACGCATAATGCGTAACCTTACAGTTACATGACTACCTTGTCAAGGGAAAACTTCAAGCGGAAACTTTGCACAAGTCCAGAAATGCTTGATGGACGCGCGTATCTTCGGACAACTCGGGATGGAAGGTCGCGGCCATCGCTCTTCCCTGCCGCACGGCGACCGGGTCCGCCCCTTCCGTCGCGATCACTTCCACGCCGGCGCCGACGCGCTCGATCCTGGGAGCGCGGATGAAAACCATCTCGAGCGGTGAGGCTCCGGCTTGTCCCGGCCGGAAGCGGCCTTCGCGGATGGAGCTGTCGAGCTGGCGTCCGTAGGCGTTGCGGCGAATGCGGATGTCGATGGCTCCCAGGCCGGCTTGCCTGGGATTTTCCACTTCCGTGGCTAACAGGATTGCGCCGGCGCAGGTGCCGAAGGTAGGCTTGGCATGAACGAATTCTTTCAGCTTGTCGAAGCCTTCGTTGCCCAGCAATTTCAGGAACGTGCCACTCTCGCCGCCGGGGATGACCAGGCCGTCGATTTCGTCCAGCTGCTCGGGCTTTTTTACGAGCACAACTTTGGCGCCCAGCTCTTCGAGCCGGCGGCGGTGCGCGTCGAAATCGCCCTGCAGGGCCAGAACTCCGATAATCATTGGGGGCTCGGTGTCAGGTGTCAGGTCTCGGGTCTTAGGCAAAAACTGGCCTATTTGATTTTAACGGATGGAGGCACCGGATAATATTGCTCGAAGGAGAATCATTCCATGCAGAAGATCACGCCGTTCTTGTGGTTCGACAACAATGCGGAAGAGGCGGTTCACTTTTATATCTCCATTTTCAAGAATTCGAAGATCGGAGAGATTCGACGCTATGGCGACGCCGGGCCGGGGCCAAAGGGATCGGTGATGACGGCCCGCTTCCAGATCGAGGGACAGGAGTTCATGGCGCTGAACGGCGGGCCGTATTTCAAGTTCACGCCGGCGATTTCGTTTTTTGTGGATTGTGAAACCCAGCAGGAAGTCGATGAATTGTGGGAGAAGCTCTCCGCGGGCGGAGGACTCATGCAGTGCGGCTGGTTGACCGACAAGTTTGGAGTTTCCTGGCAGATCATTCCCAAAGCCCTCGGCGAACTGCTCGGAGACAAAGATCCGCAGAAGTCGCAGCGCGTGCTGCAGGCCATGATGAAGATGGTCAAGATCGATGTGGAGGGGTTAAGGCGGGCTTACGAGGGGAAAGAGTAGTTTTGGAGCACCTGCTCCCGTCTTCGGTTCCGCCGATTGGCCAGAGAAAGCCCCACTCCTCGCAAGCGCGCGAAATGGGGCTCGGTTTGTGACGAGTTGGAACCGTAGCGGCTAGTGCGAGGGGGCGGCGCCCTCACAAGTCTTGGAAATGTGTTTAAAGGTGCTGACCTCGAGGGTTGGGGTGGCTTGGCTCATGGCGCCGCTGTCCGACGATGCGGGAGCCGAACCTTCCGTGCCGGTCACCTTGATTTCGTGGCCGACATGGTCGCTCAACTTCGAGGTGTCTCCGGTCAACTGGAAAGCCTTGCCGTTTTTATCGGTCAGCATGTAATTCCCGCCGGAGTTGCTCAGACAACCTTTGACGGTCTCCTGGCCTGTGCTACCGCTCGATCCCTGGCTCGGAGAAGTTTGCGCCGCAGCCCATGACACGCCGAGCAGCAGCACTGAAAACAACACGAGATGTCGCATAAAGAACCTCCTGATTAATCACGACGAAACGGCGCAAGATCCCTCCCGGAACGTGAGTTACCTTGAAGGATATCTTGATACCCACTCTCGACCTTGGCGCAGGAACGCGCAATACAGGGTTTGCCGGAGCGGACTGACCGACCTTACCAGCCCCGAGTCTGCAGCATATGCGCTTCATCCAAACCGGCCACGGCCAGGCCTTTCATCGCGCCCTGCAAATCTTCGCTGACTTCAAGTAATACTTTAGGGTCGTTGAAGTGGGTGGCGGCTTTGACGATGGCTCTCGCGCGCTTTTCGGCTTCTACTGGGTCGGCGAAGGTGGTCGAGTCTTTCATGAAGATGCCGCTGCCTACGAAGACGGCTTCGGCTCCTAGTTGCATCACCAGGCTGGCGTCGGCGGGTGTGGCGATTCCTCCGGCGGAGAAGTTCGGGACGGGGAGCTTCCCTGCCTTCGCGACCATCTTGATCAGTTCGTAAGGCGCACCGTGCTCTTTGGCTTTGGCATAGAGTTCTTCTTCGCCGAGGACCGTCAGGATTTTCATTTCCTGCACGATCTGCCGGATGTGCTTGACGGCGTGGACGACGTCGCCGGTGCCGGCCTCGCCCTTGGTGCGGATCATGGCCGCGCCCTCAGCAATGCGGCGCAGGGCTTCGCCAAGATTGCGCGCTCCGCAGACGAAGGGGACTTTGAAAGCATGCTTGTCGACGTGGTGAGCTTCGTCGGCGGGCGTGAGCACTTCAGATTCGTCAATATAGTCGACGCCAAGCTCCTGCAAAATCTGCGCCTCGGCAAAATGCCCGATGCGGCACTTGGCCATGACCGGGATGGAAACCTCAGCCATGATCTCGCGAATCTTCTTAGGCGAAGCCATGCGCGCCACCCCGCCCTCAGCGCGGATCTGCGCCGGCACGCGCTCAAGCGCCATTACGGCCACGGCCCCGGCCTTTTCGGCGATAGAGGCCTGCTCAGCGTTGGTCACGTCCATGATTACACCGCCCTTTAGCATTTCGGCGAGGCCGGTTTTGAGGCGGAGGTTGGTGGAACCGTTATTTTGAGAGCTGCCGTTGTTCGACATGTTGTGAACTCTTTTCTGGAAGCGGGAGTCGGCGTGCAGGAAAGGCCGAAACGCCGTCCTGAATATCTATTTTACATCGCGGCGTTGGAATTCGTTTAGCGGAGTTGCCGGGCGCCCGATAAGAGTTGATGAAGGCTATTTCTTTACGTATTTGGCGAACATTTTTGCGGGGTCGATGGCGATGAAGGTTCCGCGGCTGCGGGCCAGGACTTCGTCCTTTTCGTTCAGGATCTGGGCGGCGTTGATGTGGGTGCGGCCTTCGATTTTTACTCCGTGGCCTTCGACGCGCAGGGGTTTGTGGAGCGGGACCGGCTTCAGGTATTCGATGGTCATTTCGCGGGTCAGGGCGACTACGTGGTGGAGCTTGTTTACCTTGCCCATGGCGTCGTCGAGAATGCAGGCGATGATGCCGCCGTGGCAGTGGCCGGGGGGTCCGGAGTAGCGTTTGCTTAGGCGGAAGCGGCAAATGAAGGTTTGGCGTTCTTCGTCGAGGGTGAACTTGAGGCGCATGCCGCCGGGATTGCTCATGCCGCAGACGAAGCAGTTGTTTTTTTGCATCTTGACGTAGCGGGTATCGTGGCCATGGGACTTGGCAGGCATGAGAATGATTTTAACCTGCGGGACTTCGTTAGGACGCTGGAACGGGGCGGCAAACGCGGAAGGGGTGGCCATGTGGTAGAAATGCCTTTCGAAGCGGAGACGGCGCAGGGGCACAAGGGGTCTTTCGACTACACAAGAGCTTGCGCTATGCGCGCAACCTCTTGCTTCGCTCAGGATGACAGGTTGAGGAGGATATGAAACGGATTCTTTTATCCTGGAGCAGCGGGAAGGATAGCGCCTGGAGTCTGCATGTGCTGCGGCAGCGTGGGGAGTATGACGTCGTGGGGCTGCTGACTACTTTCAACGAAGAGGCTGACCGCGTGGCGATGCATGCGGTGCGGCGGGAGCTGGTGGAACGGCAGGCTGCGGCTGCGGGGCTTCCCCTTTGGGCTGTGCCGCTGCCCTGGCCTTGCTCGAATGCGCAGTATGAAGCGCTTATGGCTCAGACCTGCGCCAGGGCGGTTGACGAAGGGATTGAAGGGGTGGCGTTTGGGGATTTGTTTCTGGAAGATGTGCGGGCGTATCGGGAGAAGCAGTTGAAAGATACCGGGCTGCAGCCGGTGTTTCCGGTGTGGGGGTTGCCGACGCGTGCGCTCGCCGAGGAGATGATTGCATCGGGCACGCAGGCGAAGTTGACTTGCATCGACACGGGAAAACTTGATCGGTCGTTTGCCGGCCGCGAGTTTGATGAAGAGCTTCTTGCGGCCCTGCCGGAAGGAGTGGACCCTTGCGGCGAACGCGGGGAGTTTCATTCGTTTGTTTATGCCGGGCCGATGCTGAAGGGGGTTGTGCCGGTTTCGGTGGGCGAGACGATTGTGCAGGATCAGTTTGTTTTTGCGGATCTGGTTTCGATGTGATGTTGCTTCCTGGGCCGGCGGCACGGCTGAAGGCATGCCCGATACGAACCGTGCGCAGCGGCTGTTTTTCTCTTCCTCCAGCCCGTACTTCCATAATGACGCTCTGATTTATAATAAAAGATTCGGCAGGGTGGTCTGAAGACGCTGGGGAGACTCCCGGCGAGGATGGCATCTGCTGCCGGACCTTATTACCCGATGTCTATTACCCGATGTCTGACTTAATACCCACAGAAAGCATTATTGTTCGCGGCGCGCGCGTTCATAATCTCAAGAACATCGATTTTGAGGTTGTGCATAACACCTTGACCGTGGTCACGGGGGTCTCGGGTTCGGGCAAATCTTCGCTCGCGTTTGACACTATTTATGCTGAGGGCCAGCGGCGGTATGTGGAGTCGCTGTCGGCTTATGCGCGGCAGTTTTTGGAGCGCATCGAGAAGCCGGACGTGGATTCAATTGATGGAATCGCGCCGGCGGTTGCGATCCGACAGAAGAACACGACTCGGAATCCGCGATCCACCGTGGCGACGGCGACCGAGATTTATGACTATCTGCGGTTGCTGTTTGCCCGCATTGGGCGCACTTATTGCGTGAACTGCGGCCGCGAAGTCAAAAAAGACACTGTCGATGAAATCGCAGATGCGGTGCTAGCGCTGGAGGCGGGAACGCGAGTGCAGGTGGTTTTTCCTTTGCAAACTGCCGTGGCTCCGGCGCAGCAAGCGGAAAAGAAGGCCGCGCGCGGACGCAAGCCTGCCAAGAAGACCGTGGCGGCGGACTCGGGACTTACCGACCAGGTTAAGGCCCGGCTGTTCGAGTTGCGCAAAGCGGGCTTTAATCGGCTGTATCAGGCGGGGCAGGTGTTTGAGTTTTCGACGCCGGAGTCGCTGCTGGACATTCGCTTTGACCAGCCGGTGTTTATGCTGGTTGACCGGCTTACGATTTCGGCAGAGTCGCGGTCGCGCATCGTGGATGCGGTCGAGACTGCGTACCGGGAAGCTGGTGAAGTGATTTTCGACCTGCCGCCGCATGATGATCAGCCCGCGCGGCAGTTGCGGTTTGCGCAGCGCTTCGAATGCAAGAGTTGCAATCTGCGTTATGAAGAGCCGGAGCCGCGGTTGTTTTCTTTCAACAATCCGTATGGTGCTTGCCCGCGGTGCCAGGGATTTGGGAACACGATTGACTTCGATCTCGACCTGGTCATTCCGGACAAAACGAAATCGCTGGGCGAAGGCGCTGTTGATCCCTGGAACAAACCCAAGTACCGGCCGGTGTTTACGGACATGAAGCGGTTCGCCAAACAGGAAGGCATTCCGCTGGATGTGCCATGGGTGGAGCTTGGCGAAGCGGAACGGGAACTCATTCTTGCCGGGGATGGAAAATTCCTGGGAGTGCGCGGATTCTTTGCGTACCTGGAGCGGAAGAAGTACAAGCTGCACATTCGGGTGTTTTTGAGCCGCTATCGCGGATATTCGACTTGTCCGGAGTGCAAGGGCACGCGGCTGCGGCTGGAAGCACGGCAGGTGAAGATCAACGGTAAAAACATTTGCGACGTTTGCGCGATGACGGTGGAGGACGCGGCCAAATTCTTTGCTGGGGTTCAGTTGAGTCCCGAAGAAGCTGACATCGCGGAGCGGTTGCTGCAGGAGATTCGCGAGCGTCTGCGCTTTCTGAATGATGTGGGCCTGGAATATCTGACGCTCGACCGGCTTTCATCTACGCTCTCAGGGGGTGAAGCGCAGCGCATTCAGCTGGCTACCTCGCTGGGATCGCGGCTGGTGGGGACGCTTTATGTTTTGGATGAGCCTTCGATCGGGCTGCATAGCCGCGACACGCACCGATTGATCAAGATCCTGCAAGACCTGCGCGATTTGGGAAATACGATTCTGGTGGTCGAGCACGATCCTGACATTATGCGGACGGCGGACCGGATTCTCGATCTCGGTCCGGGAGCTGGGGAAAACGGGGGCAAGCTGGTGGCTGCGGGAACGTATGAAGAGATTCTGCGGAATCCCGCATCGCTTACCGGACGCTATCTGGCGGAAGATTTGCGCATTCAGATACCGGCCGTGCGACGCCAGCCGGGCGTGCAGCAGATCAGGATTAAAGGAGTGCGGGCGAACAATCTGAAGGGCGTGGACATTTGCATTCCGTTAGGGATGCTGGTGGCAATTACGGGAGTTTCGGGGTCGGGGAAATCGACGTTGCTGCATCAGGTTCTTTATCAGGCGCTGGGAGAAGCCAAGAAGCAGCAGAGCCTGGGAGCGGCGCGCGGCGCGGCGACATGGGAAAGTCTGGAGGGTGACCAGTTCATCGACGAAGTGGTACTGGTGGATCAATCCCCTATCGGGCGGACGCCGCGGTCGAATCCGGTGACTTATATCAAGGCATTTGACGCCATCCGCGAACTCTTTGCTTCGTTGCCTGAGGCCAAGAAGCGCGGCTTCGCCTCGGGGCACTTTTCATTCAACATTCCCGGAGGGCGGTGCGAGACTTGCCAGGGCGATGGCACGGTTACGGTGGAAATGCAGTTTCTCGCCGACGTCGAACTCATCTGCGAAGAGTGCAAAGGGACTCGCTATAAAGCGCAGGTGCTCGAGGTGCGCTACCGCGGAAAGAATATTCACGAAGTGTTGAACCTCACGGTGAAAGAGGCGCTGAAGTTCTTTGCTGAAGTGCCCAAGTTGACGGAGAAGCTGCGGGTGCTCGATGAAGTTGGTTTGGGATATTTGCGGCTGGGGCAATCGGCGACAACTTTGTCGGGGGGCGAGGCGCAGCGCATGAAACTGGCGGCGCATCTGCAGCCCACGGGTCGCGAGATTGGGCGGCCGGCGGCGGCGCGGGCAGAAGAAAAGGGACGCCGCCGGCGGGTGCTTTATATTTTCGATGAGCCGACGACGGGACTGCATTTCGATGATGTCAGCAAACTGTTGGCGGCCTTCCGCCGTCTTATTGATGCAGGGGGATCGATCCTGGTGATCGAACACAATCTGGAAGTGATCAAGACTGCGGATTGGGTGATCGATCTGGGGCCGGAGGGTGGAGCGCGCGGCGGGAAAATTGTGGGAGTGGGTCCGCCGGAGGCGATTGCGAAGGTGCCCGGCTCTTATACCGGCAAATACCTGGCTCGACTCCTGAACGGGAATAGCGCGGGCAATGGCCATGGACATGGAGCGGCGCGGTCCAATGGGAGCAAGTAAAGTTTTTGCGGGCTGCGTGTTGCTGTTGACGGCGGGCTTGTGCTCGATCGCACAAGATGCCGGCGCGCCTTCGGGACAGGCTGCATCACAGTCTCCACCGCAATCTTCATCACAGTCTTCATCCAAACCCCAAGGGCACCGGTCGGAGCACCACGTTCAGGTGGAGGATGAAGATGCTCCTCAACCTGCCGAACTTACCCAGGCGGAAAGTGCGATCGAAAAGCGGGATTACGCCGCCGCGGAACCTCTGCTTCGGAAATTGCTTGATCGCCAGCCTGCGAGCTATGTGGGATGGTTCGATCTTGGCTTCGTGGAAAATGAGTTGGGCAAGTTGGATGATTCGATTGCGGCTTACCGCAAATCGGTGGCGGCCAAGCCGGACGTTTTTGAATCGAATCTGAATCTTGGGCTGCAACTGGCCAAGACCGGGCAGCCTGAGGCGGAGCAGTTTCTGCGGGCGGCGACTCAGTTGAAACCCACCGCGCACGTGGCCGAGGGGCAGTACCGGGCCTGGCTATCGCTGGGGGAGACGATCGAAAAGTCGAAACCTGAGGAGGCGCTTACGGCCTACCAGCGCGCGGCGGCGCTGCAGCCGAAAGAGGCTGAGCCGCATCTTTCGGCGGGGCAACTGCTTGAGCAGGAAAATAAGTACGCTGGGGCTGAGCAGGAATACAAGCAGGCGCTGGCGCTCGACTCGCGATCGACGGACGCGGTCATGGGGCTGGCTAACATCTGCATGCGCGGGCGTCGTTTTCCTGAAGCGGAAGAATATTTGCGAAAGCTGTTAGCAGCAAACGAAAGTTCGGCTGCGGTGCACATCCAGTTGGGGCGGGTGCTTGCGGCCGAGGGCAAGACCGACGCTGCCATCGCGGAACTGCAGGCTGGACTTAAGCTTGCGCCCGGCGACGACGCGGCGCAGCGCGATCTTGCGGACGTGTACCTGGGAGCTGGAAAAAATGACCTGGCCGAGGCGGCCTTCCGCGCGCTGCTGGTTGCGCACCCCCACGAGGCGGGCTTGCATGATGGGCTGGGCAAGGCTCTGTTGTGGCAGAAGAAATCTCCGGAAGCTCAGCGGGAGTTCGTGACCTCGGTGACGCTGAAGCCCAACTTCGGAGGCGCGTATTACGATCTGGCATTTGCGGCTAACGACAACAAGGATTATCCAGTCATCATTCGGGCGCTGGATGCCCGAGCCAAACTGCTGCCGGAGACTCCGATGACATATTTCATGCGGGCCTCGGCGTACGATCACCTGCGGGACTTCAAGAAGGCTGCCGCCAACTATCACCTCTTCCTTAACAATGCTGGGGGGAAGTATCCTGATCAGGAGTGGCAGGCGAAACATCGGCTGATTGCCATTGAGCCGAAGAAATAGCCTGCGGAAGCCAATGTTGTTGGGGATGGGACATTCACGATTCTGGCTGTCTGTAGCGGCAGGCTTGGCGTTATCCGCGCTGGCCGCACCTTCCCTGCTGCGCGGCCGTGAAGAACCTTCAGTCGAAGAGCAGAAGGAGCGCGTGGCCAATCTCGCGGTCGGCGACCGTCCCGCACTGTGCATTCACATATCTGAGCGGCAACTGGGTGATGCGGACCGGTTGTATATTGCCGGGGACAGCGAGAAGGGGCAGGCGGCGCTGGCCGATGTAGTCGCTTATGCGGAGCTGGCTCGCGACTATGCGATTCAGTCGCACAAGCACGAAAAACAGAGCGAGATCGCCATCCGTAAGATGACGCGCAAGCTCTCCGACATGAATCACGCCTTCTCCCACGAGGACCAGGCGCAGATACAGAACACGATTGACCGCCTGCAGAAGATTCGTGACGATCTGCTGGTTGCTATGTTTCCGAAAGTTGACAAGAAGAAATGAGAATCTGTCGATTTCGAGTTTGCGCCGGTCTGGGGTTGTTCTTGATAGCGGCGGCGCTGGCACCCGCCCAGCGTCACCGGGATCCCTTCACCCAGCCTGAGATTGACCAGATCCGCGATGCCAGTTGGGAGCCTCAGCAACGGCTTTCTCTTTACGTAAAGTTTGCCCGGGCGCGCCTGGTTGCTTTGGAGCAGATGCGGAGCGACCCCAAGACGAAGGACCGGCCGCGGCAAACGCATGACAAGCTGGATGACTTCCTGCTGATCTATGACGAATTGAACGACAACATCGATACGTATGTCGATCGCAAGAATGATATTCGCAAGCCTTTGAAGATGATCATCGACGCCGACACTGAGTTCCAGGCCAAGGTGCTTGCGCTGAGGGATGCGGCCGGTGTTTCCGCGGAGGAAGCCAAGCAGTACGAATTCGCCTTGACCGAAGCCCTTGATACGCTTGATAGTTCGGCGGAAGAGCATCGCAAACTGCTGGCCGACCAGGAAGAGGCGGCTAAGCACAAGAAGAAGTTTACCTCGAGGTCGACCGCTGACAAGTCTGAGTGAACGCGCGCGCTAATCATCTGCATGCCAATCATCTCGTGATAAGCAGGTTGTGGTAATCATGTCGTGCTAATCTGCTGACTGTGCGCGAGGGACTCGTCGAAATCTTTCATGAGGAACACCGGCAGTTGCGGCCCGGCGCCTCGGCGCCTGAGCTGAAGATTGAGTTTTTTGCTTTCGCGAACGTCAACAATACGATTCGCTTGCGCGAAGGCAGGCTTCTGGTGAGGCTTTCCGATCTGCTGGAAGGTGCGCCTGATGCGGTGGTACGAGCCATTGCCCACATTCTGCTGGCCAAGATGTACCGCAAGCCGATCGACCGAGGCCACGCGGCTCGCTATCGAAAATATGTGGCCAGCCACGAGGTTGTGCGTAAAGCCCATCTGGTGCGACAGATGCGCGGGCGCAAGCGTCTGCATTCTCCTCAAGGCCGCGTCTATGATCTGGACGCTGTGTTTGAGGATCTGAACCTGCGTTTCTTTCATGGGCTGCTGGGCCGGCCGCGTATGAGTTGGAGCCCGACCAAGACCCGGCGCATTCTCGGGCATTACGATCCGGCGCACAATGCGATTGTCATCAGCCGCATCTTTGATCAGGCAGCTGTGCCCCGCTACGCGGTCGAGTACATCGTCTACCACGAGATGCTGCATTTGAAGCATCCCGTCAGCCTGCGCGGGAGCCGGCGGTGCGTGCATTCGGCGGAGTTTCAGGCGGAGGAGAAGTTGTTCCCGCGGCTGGATGAAGCGGAGGCGTTTTTAAAGCGATTATGACTGAATCCTCTCGTAAACGACTCGTGGATATCGTCACGACGCGAGCTGACCCTACCGCGATCTCCGTTTAATCCCAGATTTCCCCATGTGATGCAGATCACGCTCGGTTGTGACGCCGCGGATTGACGGGCCTGCCGCTGGCGGCATATCCTTGAAGTTGAAATTGAAATTCATTTTCAAGATCGTTTCGAGGATCGTTCCAGAAACTCAGGTCACTTACTAAATGCTTCAGGCTTTCATCATCACGCTGCGCGAAGGGGTTGAGGCCGCCCTGATCGTCGGCATCACGCTGGCTTACCTGGCGAAGATTGGCCGGAATGATCTGCGGAAGACGGTTTACGCCGCGCTGGGCGCCGCTTTCCTCGGCAGCATCGGCGTGGCCGTCGTGATTTCGCGGCTGAACTGGAATGAAGACGTTTTCGAAGGCTGGATCATGCTGGTCGCCGCCTTCTTCGTCGTCACCATGATTATTTTCATGATGAAGACCGGGCGCAAGCTCAAAGGCCAGATTGAGGGGAAGGTTGGCCTGCTGGCGGGAAACGATGCCTGGGTCGGCCTGTTCTTTTTTGTGTTTCTGATGGTGCTGCGCGAAGGCGCGGAAACCGTGCTGATCCTTTCTGCCGTCTCACTGAACTCGACGGAGCTGATGAGCTTTCTGGGTACGCTGCTGGGCGTGCTAGCGGCTGTGGCTTTCGGCGTGATGTTTGTGAAGGGCAGCGTGCGGATTAATTTGCAGAAATTCTTCCGGGTGACGACGGCGATCCTCTTCCTGGTGGCACTGCAGTTGGTGGTGGCGGGTCTGCATGAGTTGTCGGAGAGCGGCGTGATTGCCTCATCGAAGCGCGAGATGGCCATCATCGGGCCGATCGTGCGCAACGACCTTTTCTTTTTTGTCACGATTGTCGCGCTGGCTGCGTTGATGGTTTTATTCGATGCCAAACGGCGCCAGCCCGTTCCGGGGCCCGCTTCGGCGGCGGAGCGGCGCAAGGCCGCCTGGACGGCCCGCAAAGAGCGTCTGTGGATGGCTTCGGTGTACGGCTTTTCCTTCCTCTTCATTGCATTGGTCACGGCGGAGTTTATCTATGCCAAGAGCGTGAGCGCGCTCTCACCGGCAACTGAGGTTAGTTTCGTGAATGGTCAGGTGCAGATTCCGCTGGCGCAGGTTTCGGATGGCGACCTGCATCGCTACCAGGCGCAGGAGAATGGCACGCAGATCCGATTCTGGCTCTATGAGAAGCCCGACGGCAAGGTCGCTACGGTTTTCGATGCTTGCGAAATCTGCGGCGCGGTCGGTTTCTACAAGTCGGGCAACATGGTGGTTTGCAAGAACTGCGCCGCGCCGATCAATCCGCAGTCGGTGGGCGCGAAGGGCGGATGCAACCCGGTGCCGCTAAAGGCCACGCAGACTGCTGACTCCGTGATTATTCAAGAGGCGGACATCGCGGCCGGTGGCCGCATGTTCGAGAAGCAGTAGAGGATGTTCGCCCGGCTCGTCTACGAATCGTTTCGCCGGCAGAAGCGGCGCAAATTGCTGGCGGGAGCGGCCATCACGCTCGGTGTGACTGTGGCTACGGCGATGATTGCGGTCGCCACCGACATCGGCGACAAAATTGATCGCGAGCTGCGTACCATCGGCGCCAACCTGTTAGTCACTCCCGAAGAAGACACGCTGGATGTGGAAATTGGCGGGGTGAACCTGAAGCCGCCGAGCGATGGCGCGTTTCTGAACGAAGCCGACCTGCCGAAGATCAAGGGTACTTTCTGGCATAACAACATCACCGGGTTCGCGCCCATGTTGCCGGTGAACGTAGCGCTGCGGCGGGACGGCGCCACAGACAATCTCACGCTGCTTGGGACTTACTTTGCCAAACGAGTTTCTTTTGGCAAGGAAGAGTTCACGACCGGGGTGCGATCCACACATCCCTGGTGGAAGGTTTCCGGAGCGTGGCCCGATGAGAATGACAATGACAATTCGCGCGATGTGCTGCTGGGAGAACGGCTGGCGGCGCGACTTTCGGCGAAGACTGGTGACGAGCTAACCGTCTCAGGCCGCCAGTTGCATGTCAGCGGAATCCTTTCTACGGGAGGGGCCGAAGACGACCAGATCGTCGCACCGATCGCGCTGGCGCAGGAAATTCTGGGCAAACCGGGTGCAGTTCGCCGTGTCTACGTCAGCGCAATTACCAAGCCTGAGGACGCTCTGGCCCGCCGCGACCCCAGGAGCATGTCTGGTCCGGTCTATGACCGCTGGTACTGCTCGCCTTATCCACAATCGATTGCATTTCAATTGCAGGAAGCAATTCCGCACTCGCACGCCGAACAGATTCGGCAGGTTGCGCAGAGCGAGGGCGTGGTGCTTACGCGCATTGAGGGGCTGATCTTTCTGATCACGCTGGCGGCGCTGTTCGCTTCAGCACTGGCGGTTTCTGCCGCCATGGCCACGGCTATTTTTGAGCGTCGCGCGGAAGTGGGCCTAATGAAGGCTCTGGGCGCGGGAAAGCTGGCGATTGCCTCTGTCTTCTTTGCTGAAGCAACGCTGCTGGCTTTGTTCGGCGGCTTGGTGGGTTTCGCTGCCGGCGGATTGCTCGCGCATCAAATCGGCCGGTCTATCTTCGATTCGCAGATTACGATTCCGCCGGTGCTTCTGCCGGTGATTCTGTCGATTGCGGTGGTCGTTACGTTTGCGGGAAGCGCTGCCGCGATTCGAAAAGCAGTGAGGCTGGACCCGGTGTTCGCGCTGCGAGGTGGACTATGAGCCTCTTGCATTCGGCGCGGGATGTTGCAGCCAGCCGCACGCAGGCGCCGCACACCTCCATGTTTGTGCGGATGCTGGTGCGGGCCGCGGTGCTGCGCCGGGGACGCGCGCTTTCGGCGCTGTTGGCCATGGTCGTGGCCGCTGCTGTCACCACGGCGATGCTGAATCTCTATGTGGATGTGCAAGCCAAGCTGCGGCGTGAATTCCGCAACTACGGAGCGAACATTATCCTGGTGGGCAGGGACGGTGCTTCCCTTCCCGCGAACGCTCTAACGCAGGTGGAATCCGTGCTCGGAGGCCGTGGTGTGGTCGCGCCTTTTGCCTTGGTCGTGGCACGAACCAGCGACGGCCAGCCAGTTGTCGTGGCAGGCACGGATTTCGACCGGGCTCGTCAACTTGACCGCTGGTGGTCGGTGAGCGATTGGCCCTCCGCGCCACAACAGGCGCTGGTCGGCGTGCGCGCTCTTTCGCTGGTATCGCCGAAGAACCAGCCATTCGATCTTAGCTTTCAAGGACACACCATTCACCTCACGTCTGCCGGAACGGTGCGGACCGGTGCTGCCGAAGACAGCCGTGTTTATCTTTCGTTGGCGGATTTCATTTCCTGGACAGGTGTACGGCCTTCCACGATCGAGGTCGCTGCCAGCGGTTCGCCGGAGGAGATTTCGGACATCATGCGTCAACTGGAGCAGGCGATTCCGGCTGCCGATGTGCGTCCGGTGCGGCAAATCATGGAAGGTGAAGCGCGCGTTCTGGGCAAGACCCGCGCCACGCTGCTGGCCGCGGCCGCGCTTATTATTTTGACGGCTGCGTTGTGCGTGCTCTCCACCTTGATGGGATGGGTGTTCGACCGCCGGCGTGATTTTGCCATCATGAAGGCGCTGGGTGCGTCCGACCGGTTGTTGAATGGCTTTTTCGCGGCAGAGGCAGCCGTGCTCGGGGCGAGCGGCGCTGTGATCGGATTTGTTCTGGGCGTCGGCATCGCGGGCTGGATCGGGCGGGTTAACTTTCATGCTCCCGTGGTGCCGCGTTTCAGTGTGCTGCCCTTTGTTCTGGCTGGTAGCATAGTGGTGACGTTGCTTTCGGCAGTTCTCCCGATCTGGCTGTTGCGCCGGGTGCAGCCGGCGGTCATCCTGCGGGGAGAGTGACATGATTGAGATCAAGAATGTGACCAAGCTCTATCCCGCCAAGGCCGCAGGGAACGAGCAGGCGACTCGCAAGGGGGATCAGAGCGCCGCGATCCATGCGCTCGACGGCATCTCTCTGCACGTGGCGCGGGGTGAATGGCTCTCTATCATGGGCCCGTCGGGGTCGGGGAAATCGACGCTGGTGAATCTGATCGGCTGCCTCGATCGCGCAACGTCCGGCGAAATCTGGCTCGACGGTGAGAACGTGGCCGGCATGTCTTCGGCAGACTTGAATCGGGTGCGCGCCGAGAAGATTGGATTTATTTTCCAGCAGTTTCATCTCATTCCCTTTCTAACAGCAGTTGAGAACGTCATGCTGGCGCAGTACTTTCACAGCATGACCGACGAGAAAGAGGCGATGGAAGCCTTGACTCGAGTCGGGCTGGGCGACCGGGCCCATCACCTGCCCTCACAGCTTTCCGGCGGAGAGCAGCAGCGGGTGTGCATCGCGCGGGCGCTGATCAATGATCCAAAGATCATTCTGGCCGATGAACCTACCGGCAACCTCGACGCCGTCAACGAAGAGATTGTGCTGCGCCTGCTGCGCGAGTTTCACCAGCAAGGCCGGACGATCGTCATGGTTACGCACGATCCCGTGGTGGCGCGCCTGGCCGACCGCCGCATCGAGTTCCATCATGGCAAGATCGAGTCGCAGGAAGTTTTTGCAATGGCCGACGAAGAGCAGTTCGATGAGGTGCTCGAAGAATTGTGGGTGCTGGCCGAGCACGGCGAGATAGCCGAAGTCGAACGCATGGAAGTGCACGGCGCGCTGCCCGTGAGTCTGGCGATTGAGAAAATGATTCAAATGGGACTTGTGCTCTCGGCACCGCATCCGCCGCATCCTCACGATCACAAGCCGTTTGTGAATCCCTGCCACGATGCGCTCAAGCCCGTGGCTGCTTCAACTGGCGATGGTACTTTGATCGTGGAGCTTACGCCCCGCGGGCGCGAACGGGCCGGCAGCATCATTCGCCGCCATCGCCTCGCCGAACGGCTTTTTACCGACAGCCTGGCCATGGACAGCGAATCGGAAATCGAGCAGCAGGCCTGCAAGTTCGAGCACATCCTTTCGCTGGAAGCGACCGACAAGATTTGTACCTTCCTCGGACATCCCCGCACCTGCCCGCATGGCGCGCCGATCCCGCCGGGGCTGTGCTGTGGGAGAAGCTCTGAATTCGCCGAATCTGCGGTTTCCCGCCCGACCGCCATCAAACATTCCTAGCCGCTCTCAGGAACATCTCTGGTCATCTCTGAATCCCATTCCCGCGGTTCCCCCGCTGTTATTATCGTGATGCGGTTCCATCAACCATGACCCAACGGCGCCCCACCATCGGCGTATTCGATTCCGGCGTCGGCGGCCTTACCGTCCTTAAAGCTTTACTTGAACTTATTCCCGATGCCGATTACCTCTACTTTGGCGACACTGCCCGCCTTCCCTACGGCTCGAAGTCGGTCGAAACCGTGGCGCGTTATGCCGTGGAAGCTGCGCATTATCTGGAAGCTCATGGAGCCCAGCTCCTAGTGATCGCGTGCAACACGGCTACCGCACTCGCTCTCGACCGCATTACGGCGGCGGCGCATGTGCCGGTTGTGGGGGTGGTCGAGCCCGGGGCCGAGGCTGCCGCTTCTGTCAGCAAGAATAAGAAAGTCGTCGTCATGGGTACCGAGGCGACTGTCAGCAGCCACGCTTACCGGAAGGCTCTCGAGGCGCGGGGGCTCGAGGCACGGGAAAAGGCCTGTCCGTTGCTGGTTCCGCTGGTCGAAGAGGGATGGGTCGAGCATCCCGTTACCGAGCAGGTCGCACGCATTTATCTGGATGAGGGCTTCGCAGACGGCTTTCACGACGCGGACGCTCTGGTTCTTGGCTGCACGCACTACCCGCTGTTGAAGCCGCTTCTGCATCGCGTAGCGCCGGCGCATGTGAGCATCGTTGACTCCGCCGAATCTACGGCTCGGGCCGTCGCCGACTGTCTGGAGAGGCTGCTGCCGCTGACCCGGGCTGTCCATGAAGAACGCCGGAAGGTTCCGCGCCTGAAGTTTTTCGCTACCGATTCGGTGGAGAAATTCCGGCGCCTGGGCGAGCGCTTCCTCGGGCACGGGATTCAGGATGTTGAGCATGTGGATTTGAAGGAATAAACAAGAACAAACGATTTGTTTGGCCGCAAGGTTCGGATAGCGCAATCCCGCATTTCAGAATTACTGTGTCCCAGCAGCGCTCCGGCTACTCAAAATGGAAATGTCCGAGCCGATCTGAAGAAATGCATCCCCTCGATAACATTATCTGGAAGGCACTGACCACGCGGCAGGCTGAGTTCGCTGAATCCTTCGACCAGGCGCGCAGGTTTGTGCCGCAGGTCTCGCCACTCGCCGCGTTTCGTGAGCCCACGCCGGAGGGCTACGAATCGCTCGCGGGATTGGTGGGCACAGGCGAGACGATCGGATTGTTTCTGGAGGCGCCTTACCAACCGCAGCCCGGCTGGAGTTTTGTTGCCGGTGCTCCGATGCCGGAAATGGTTTGCGATTCCGGGCTGCTCCCGGCGGACAGCCTAGGGCGGCTGTCCCCACATAAAGGAGAGCCAGAGATCCTCGAACTTGGCGATGCAGACTCGCCCGACATGATGGCTCTTACGGCGCTCACCAAGCCTGGTCCGTTCGGCAAACGCACGCACGAATTGGGCACCTACCTGGGGATTCGTCTCAACGGAAAGCTGGTTGCCATGACGGGCGAGCGGCTGAAGATTCCCGGCTATACCGAAGTGAGCGCGGTCTGCACCCACCCTGAACACACCGGCCACGGTTACGCACGAATCCTGATGGCGGAGGTGATGCGGCGCATCTGCGGCCGCGGAGAAACGCCGGTTCTACACGTTCGGGGCGACAATGTGCGCGCGATTGAGCTGTACGAGAGGCTGGGGTTCAGGCAGAGAGTGCTGCTGCACTTTGCGGTGTTGCGGAAGGAGTAGGTTTTCGTTGGGAATTGAGAACTGAAAGCTGAGCGTCTCAGTACAGATGAAAATCGACTTCTACGGCCATTTCGACCTTCACAGGGTGGCCGTCTTTCATTCCGGGCTCAAAGCGCCAGGTCTTGACTGTCTCGAGAGCTTTTTCATCCAATCCCATGCCCAGGGAGTTCACTACGCGAAGATTCGTGGGGCGGCCGTCGGTATCAACCACGATCATCAGGGTGCAAACGCCTTGATACTTGGCTTTGCGAGCTTCCTCGGAGAACTCGGGATCGGGCGAGAAGATCGGTCGCGGAGGAGTCACTCCCCGGCCGGCACGGAAAACGCCGCCACCCATACCCATGCCCTCGCCCGGCCCTACGCCACGTCCGTTTCCTGAGCCAACGCCGCCGCCCTCGCCAGAACCGATACCACTGCCGCCTCCCGTGCCATTCGACGGAATGACAGCCGTGGATTTCGGATCGCCGAGGTTCGGCATGCTGTTCATGGCTACCTTAATATCGGGCGGCACCATCACGGTGGGCTCAACCGCCAGTTTCGGATCGAGGTTCCGGATCACTGCGGCTGGCGGCGTAATTTGCGGCTTCATCGAGAACTTGGGTAGTTTTCCCTGCGAGGCCTTGAGCACATCGCGGTCGCCCCCGCCGCCCCCGCCGCCGGCCTGCGTCTTGGCGGGCTTCAGCGTGTAATCGCCGGGATCGATCAACTTGGTTTCAATCTGCGGTTTGGCTTCGGCCTTGGGATGGAGGCTGCGCACAAAAATAGTGCCGCCGATGATCAACGCAATCACGACCACATGGGCCATGGTCGAACCCAGAGCGCCATTCTTTTTATAGTTGTAGAAACCCCAGATATCCTTGACCGGGATGGGCTTTGATTCCAGCTTAAGTGGCGGTAATTTCTTGGGAAAAAAGAATTCGTCCAGGCCGCGGAAAAGCGACTTATACAGAGGCTCAAAAGTGTCTGGGGCCAGCAGGAGGTGAAGCTCCGGCTCGTCAGCAGCTTTCGGAGCGACGTTCGGATTGACTTCAGTGGATGCCATTATTCCCGGGTTCGATTTCCCTTATAGGGTGCTGAACGAACTATCTGAACGAACCATCCTGGTAGAGACGTCCCACCTACACAGATGAGCCGTCTTTCCAACGAGTTGCCTCTATTTTTCTTCTCTAGTTGGCATAATCGGGTCGGGCCGCACCCACAAGTCGCCTCAAGCTCCCGAACCGTACCTTGTACATGAAATTGTACCCCTTCTCCGGCTCTTTACGAAGTGTATTTCAAGTTCCGGTCGGCCATGTAGCATCTTCCGTCCGCACCGGTAAACAGACTGGTTCCCCTGGTTCTTCGCCTCGCCATATTTGCGACGCCGGCGCGCATGGACGTTCCTCGCCCCGCTCCCTATAATGAAGAGATTCAATCATTTGGGAGAGTCCAACCGAGTGCCGTTCGACCTGAAAGCTACCATCAACTTGCCTAAAACCGCCTTCCCCATGAAGGCCAACCTGCCTCAAAACGAGCCCAAAATGCTCGCCCGCTGGGAGGAGATGCGCATCTACGACCGCATCCGCCAGGCCCGCAAAGGGTCCGACAAGGGCACCTACATTCTGCATGATGGCCCGCCCTACACCAGCGGACCGATCCACATGGGGACGGCGCTGAACAAGTGTCTGAAGGACTTCATCGTCAAGTCGAAGACTATGTCTGGATTCGATGCGCCCTACGTGCCCGGGTGGGATTGCCACGGCCTGCCCATCGAGATCAAGGTAGACAAAGAACTCGGCGGCAAGAAGCTGCAGATGCGTCCCCTCGACGTGCGCGCCGAATGCCGCAAGTACGCGCAGAAGTATCTCGACCTGCAGCGCCAGCAGTTCAAGCGGATCGGCGTCTTCGGCCGCTTCGACCGGCCTTATGCCACGATGAACCCGCAGTACGAGTCGGTGGTCCTGTCGACATTCTTCTCCTTCTACGAGAACGGCTTCGTCTACAAAGGCCTGCGCGCCGTCTATTGGTGCATGCATGATGAGACCGCGCTGGCCGAGGCCGAAGTCGAGTACGAAAACCACACCAGCCCCACGGTGTGGGTGAAGTATGGACTGAAGCAAGACGAGACGGCATCCCTCGGTGAGGGGATCCTCGGCAAAAAGGTTTACACGATCATCTGGACCACGACTCCATGGACGCTGCCCGCCTCCAAGGCAGTTGCTTTTCATCCCGATGAAGAATATGTCGCTCTCGAATCCAGAGGCGAGGTCCACATCGTCGCTGCAAAGCTTGCCGATGTGGTCATCGAAAAGTGTCAACTAGCCGGGGCCAAAGAGTTGGCTCGTTTCCCTGGACGTACATTTGAAGGGTTCGTCTTCCGTCATCCGTTCCTCGACCAAGAAGTTCTTGGCGTGCTCGCCGAGTACGTGACCATGGATACGGGCACCGGTGTAGTGCACACGGCTCCTTCGCACGGTGCGGAGGACTTCATCACCGGCGTCAAATACGGTCTCGATGCCACGAGCAACGTTGACGAGAAGGGCATCCTGCGCAACGGCCTGCCCGAATATACCGGCAAGCGCGTGTGGGACGCGAACCAACCAATTATCGATCTGTTGAAGAGTCGTGGCGCTCTATTGCACGCGGAGAAGACTGAGCACTCTTACCCGCACTGCTGGCGTTGCCACAATCCCGTGATTTTTCGGGCTACCGAACAATGGTTCATCTCCATGAATGCGCCAATGTCCAACACATTCTCTAGGGACATCACGCTCCGCGGAAGCACCCTCGAAGAGATCAAGCACGTGAAATGGGACCCGGCGTGGGGCGAGGAGCGGCTTTCGAACATGATCGCCACCCGCCCCGACTGGTGCATCTCGCGCCAGCGCGTGTGGGGCGTTCCCATCGCGGTTTTCCTTTGCGAGAACTGCGGCAAGCCGCTGAATGACCACGCCATCAATCGCAAAGTCGTCGAACTTTTTGCGCGCTCGGGCGCTGACGCCTGGTTCACCTCCGAATCGGACTCCATTCTTCCGGCAGGCACGAAGTGCCCACACTGTGGCAGCACAAAGTTCGAAAAGGAAACTGACATCTTCGACGTGTGGCTGGAATCTGGAGCAAGCTATTTGGCGCTGATCGCGGATGAGCCATCGTATCCCTGGCCGTCCGATCTTTATCTAGAAGGCGGAGATCAATACCGCGGCTGGTTCCAGTCGTCCCTTCTCTGCGCCATGGGCACGCACGGAACGCCGCCCTACAAAGGAGTGGTCACGCCGGGATGGACGCTCGACGAAAAAGGGCAGGCTATGTCGAAGTCACGCGGCAACGACGTGGACCCGGTCGACATCGCCGATCGCATGGGCGCGGAAGTGGTCCGCCTCTGGGTGGCGTCGGTCGATTTTCGCGAAGACGTGGTCGGCTCCGAGTTGCTGATGCAGCGGGTCGCGGAAAACTACCGCAAGATTCGCAATACCTTCCGCTACATCCTCGGGAATCTCGGGGACTTCAACCCCGAGACCGACGCAGTTCCCCTCGACAAAATGGAGGCTCTCGACCAGTACATGCTGCGCCGCACGGCCGCACTGACGTCCGCCCTGAGGAACTGGTATGACGAGTTTGCCTTCCATAAGATCTACCATCGGGTGAATGATTTTTGCATTGTCGACTTGAGCGCCTTTTATCTCGACGTGCTGAAAGACCGGCTCTATATTTACGCGCCCAAGTCGCAGGCCCGCCGCAGCGCGCAGACCGCGATCTGGCAGATCGGTGAGGCGCTGGTGAGGCTGCTCGCTCCCATCATGAGCTTTACCTGCGAAGAGGTTTGGCAGTACCTGCCGAAAGCGGCGCAACGGGAAGAAAGCGTCCACCTGGCGTCATTCCCGTCTCCTCGCGGGATCGCTTCGGAAGCCGACTCCAAATCTGACGAAGAGTGGGCCACGTTGCGTTCGGTGCGCGACGAGGTGCTCAAGGCGCTTGAAGAAGCCCGCAACAACAAACTGATTGGCACGGGCCTCGAGGCTCAAGTCGTATTGGCTGCGCCCGACACAGTCTATTCGGTGCTGGCTCGCCACGCTGGCGAGCTTCGTTACCTCTTCATCGTTTCCGCCGTGACGCTTGTGCAAGGCTCGGGCAACGGCACCGGGCAGGTCCGCGTCGAGGTGAAGAAGGCGGACGGAGCCAAGTGCGAACGCTGCTGGAATTACTCGATCCACGTCGGCGAGGACAAAACCTATCCCACAGTCTGCGAGCGATGCAGCGCCGTGCTGAAAGAGTTGGAGACTTCCCGCTAGTTGTCCGCTGGGGTCAGCGAATCGCTTCGCACAATAGCTTGGCGGGCGTTGCGAAAAGGTTGTACCCCTCGCATCGTCTCAGTGCATCAGGTAGGGGGAAGGTATAATCTACCCCGATCGAGCGACCTGTGAACTGGCGAAAGCTACGAACGATCTTGCTGACCGTGCTGGTTCTGTGTCTGATCCCAGCCACCCGCTATTATCAGATCGACGTTCCGCTACTGCGCTGGCTGAGAGGCTCGCGCCACGTGGATGCCTTGTCGCTTCACCTGGCGGGAGAGTTCGTTGAGAACAATCTCGGAACCGAGCAGGATCCCGATGGCTCGGTCACCGTGCGAATGATTGCTCAGCAATACCTGTTCATCCCGCATTGCATTCTTGTTCCAGCCGGGGTTCCGGTTCATCTTCGCATCACCAGCGCCGACGCGGTCCACTCGCTTACCTTCGATGGCACTGACTATAAAGTGAAAGTCTTGCCCGGCACGATCAGCGAGGCGCAACTTCAGTTTCCACATCCGGGCGAATATAAAATGCCTTGCCGCGAGTTTTGCGGAGCGGGACATTACGCCATGCGGTCCGCGTTGAAAGTCGTTCCTCGCGAGCAGTTCCCTGCTTTGCAGCCGGAAGAAAGGGGAATTTGTGCATCGAACTAGAGGATACCCGCGCTGCAGAGCACGTTTTCCCTGGCGGCTCAGCGGGCTGATTACATTGGCTGTCACCCTGATTGCCGGGACGGCCGCCAGCGCGCTCTTGCTGGCGCGAGACAACCCGCCGCCTCGGATCCCTTCGTATGTGGAATGGACGCCCGACACGGTCGCTGCCACTTCGCGCGGAGACGCTTTTCGCGGCATGCTCCTCGCCAGGCGTTGCGACCATTGTCACGGAGCGGAAGGCTTCAGCGCCGTTGGTTACACGCCGAACCTCGCCGGCCTTGATAGGCTGTCAGTCTGGAAACAGTTGGAAGATTTCCGGAGCCACAAGCGGCTATCCCGCGACATGAACCCGATTGCGGAGTCGCTTTCGCCTCGGGACGTGGCCGACGTGGTCGCCTATTTCGCGAATCTTCCCGCGTTCGCCGATCCTGGAGACAAGCGAATCTTTCCGCAGTCGCGGCCTGATCCCGGTCACGCCGGCATCGCATCGCGTCTGGTTTCTTTTGGGGATGGAGAACGTGGCATTCCGCCGTGCCAGGCTTGTCATGGTCCAGTCGCCTATCGCCCTGGGGCTCCCTTGCTGGTCAACCAGAACGCCGAATATGTGTTAAACCAGCTGGAAGCGTTCGCCAGCCGGAGCCGCGCCAACGACATCAACATGCCCATGCGCACGATCGCGGGATTGCTCACGGAAGATGAACGGCATGCCCTGGCGGAATATTACGGCGCAGGTCAGGGGCTTGAGCCCGCAAGTTTGACTGCGCCGAAGTAGGCCGACAGCCGCCCTAGCGCAATTCTTCCATCGCCGCCGCCAGCGATTCCCTGCCCGGTCGCGTTACCGATTCCGGCAGCGTGGCCAGCGGCTCATCCACCATGTTCAGCATATCGAGGAAGCTGGGCGACTTCGTATTCACGTAAAACAGTCCCGTCAGCACTTCGCCTTTATCGTGCGCTTCGGAGAGGCGGGTCATGGCAGTGATCCTGTTGGTGGGATCGTAATCTTCTTCCAGCTTGCGCAGCCGCAAATGAGAACCATCGTGCATGGTGACGTTGACCGTCGTTCCCGGGTCGTACTCGACGTCAATCTCCTCGAAGTGAGGAACGAAGCTCATTTCCTGCAAGGCCTCGTCGTGGTCCTTCACGTATTTGTAGGACTTGGTCGATCCCTCGTGATCGTTGAACGTGACGCAGGGCGAAACCACATCGAGCATCACCGTGCCGTGGTGTGCGATGGCGGCCTTCAGCAGCGTGCTTAACTGCTTCTTGTCGCCGGAGAACGACCGCCCGACGAATGTTGCCCCCAGCTCGATGGCCAGCCCGCAGGTGTCGATCGGCGGAAGATCGTTGATCACTCCCGATTTCAACTTCGACCCCAGGTCGGCAGTGGCTGAGAACTGGCCCTTGGTCAGGCCATATACGCCGTTATCCTCAATGATGTAAATGAGCGGTAGATTGCGGCGCATGAGGTGCACGAACTGTCCGATGCCGATCGATGCCGTGTCGCCGTCCCCGCTAACGCCCAGCGCAATCAGGTTTCGATTGGCCAGCATGGCGCCAGTGGCTACCGACGGCATGCGTCCATGCACCGAGTTGAAGCTGTGCGAGCGGTTCATGAAATACGCAGGACTCTTCGAGGAGCATCCGATTCCGCTCAGCTTCGCCACCCGCTCGGGCTGCACCCCCATGTCATACATGGCTTCGATGATGCGTTCGGAGATAGCGTTATGGCCGCAGCCGGCGCACAGAGTAGTCTTGCCGCCCTTGTAGTCAATCACCGTCAAGCCAATATGGTTCGTCTTCGGTTCCGGAGATCTCGGTTCAGCAGCAGGCGTGGTCGCCATCTTACTTGCCCTCCATAGTGCTTAATTCGTCGGTCACCGAGCGCGCATCGAGCGGCAGTCCGTCGAGATGGCTGATGCTGCGCAGCCGCGTGGTGAGTTCTGGTTTCAAGTCTAGCTTGAGCAGGCTGAGCATCTGCGCGTCGCGATTTTGCTCGACCACGTAAACCCGGTCGTGCTGCTCGATGAATTCATGCACTTCGCGGGTGAAAGGATAAGCCCGCAGCCGCAAGTAGTCGGTCTCAATCGCATACTCGTTGCGCAACTGGTCGCGGCTTTCAATGATCCCCCAATGTGAAGTCCCATAGGCGATGATCCCTATTTTTGCATTCGTACCTTTGAGAATCTCCGGGCGAGGCACGAAAGAGCGCGCGCTCTCGAACTTGCGGTTGAGCCGCTCCATATTATTTTCGTAATCGTCGGGGCGCTCGCTGTAGTTCGATTTGTCGTTGTGGCCGCTGCCTCGCGTAAAGTAGGCTGCGGCAGGATGATTCGTTCCCGGTAAGGTGCGGTATCCTACGCCGTCGCCATCCAGATCTTTATATCGGGCAAAGCCCCCGAGCTTGTCGAGATCCGCCTTGCTGAGAACCTTGCCGCGCTTGATTGGCGTAGTCGGATACTCGAAGGGATCGGACATCCAGTTGTTCATCCCAAGATCGAGATCGGACATAACAAAAACCAGCGTCTGGAACTGCTCGGCCAGATTAAAGGCCTCCGACGCCATGCTGAAACATTCCGTTACCGAGCACGGAATCAGCATGATGTTTTTAGTGTCGCCATGAGAAAGAAACGCAGTGGAAAGAATGTCCCCCTGCGAGGTTCGCGTCGGCAATCCAGTAGAAGGCCCAACGCGCTGAATGTCCCAGATCACTCCCGGAATTTCCGCGTAATAAGCCAAGCCGGAAAATTCTGACATCAAAGAAATACCCGGGCCCGCCGTCGCCGTCATGCTGCGCGCTCCCGCCCAGCCGGCGCCGATCACCATGCCAATCGCGGCCAGTTCGTCCTCTGCCTGAACAATCGCAAAAGTGGCTTTGCCGTCTGGCCCGATGCGGTATTCCTTCATGTATTCGATCATCGTCTCCACCAGCGAAGACGATGGAGTGATGGGATACCACGTCACGACGGTGCATCCGGCAAACATGCAACCGAGCGCAGCGGCCGAGTTGCCGTCGATGATGATCTTGCCCGCGGTCTTGTCCATGCGTTCGATGTAAAACACTCCGCGTTTCTGCAAGCTCGCTTTGGCATAGTCGAATCCAGCCTGCGCCGCGGCCAGGTTGAGGGTGGCAGCTTTCACCTTCGCAGCAAACTGCTTGCGGATTGCCTTCTCTACCTCCGCCATGTCGATGGTAAGCAGCTGCGCCACCACGCCTACGTACACCATGTTCTTGACCAGCTTCCGCAGCTTCGCCTCCGGGCAAACGCTTGCGACCAGCTTGTCGTAGGGAACCGAATAAAAAATCAGGTCGTCGCGCAGTTTCTCGAGAGCCAGCGGTTCGTCGTACAACACCGAAGCGCCCGCCGCCAGCGACATCACGTCGTCCTGTGCGGTTTCTGCATTCATGGCAACCAGGAAGTCAATTTCCTTCTTGCGGCCAATGTAGCCATCTTTGTTGGCGCGAATCGTATACCAGGTGGGCAGACCGGCGATGTTTGAGGGAAACAGGTTTTTCCCCGAAACCGGCACGCCCATCTGAAAGATCGCCCGCAACAATACTGTGTTTGAACTTTGAGACCCTGAGCCATTCACCGTAGCAACCTGAATGCTCATATCATTGACGATGCGCTTGCGCCCCAATTGCCCGCCTGTACCCTGAGGCGCAACATCCGTAGTGGCCATCCCTACACCTTCCTTCAATTTAGCGGCAGACGATTTGCACAAAATGATCCGCCCGAATTACAACTTGGGGGAAACAGAATATTATACGGCGACAGTGCCCTCTCGGCACGCCAAATCGCCCGCCCGAAGCCTGAGGAACCTATTTGGGAACGAGAGGCAAGAAGCAAAATGACAATGCCTGCAGTTTGATAATTACACGACGACTGTCATCCTGAGCGGAGCCGCTTTTCAGGCGTAGCGAAGAGCCTGCCCTGAGCGAAGCCAAAGGGATCTCCCGCTTAACCGGCCCAACGCGTAAGCCAAACCGCATCACTACCAAAATGACCGCGGATTCACTACTCGGTCCTGAAGAATTGCGCGATGGTGCGGAACTTGTCGTATCGCGACGTGATTAAATCCGCCGCCGGGATTTTCTTCAGTTCCGAGAAATGCTTCAGCAGGCTGACATCAAGTAAGTTCGCTGCCGCTTCATAATCCCGGTGAGCCCCACCTTCCGGCTCCGGCACGATATCGTCAATGCAGCCCAACTCGCTGAGATCCGTGGCCGTAATGCGCATCGCCTCGGCGGCCAACTCTTTCTTGGTGGAATCCCGCCACATGATCGCCGCGCAGCCCTCGGGCGAAATCACCGAGTAAATCGAATTCTCCATCATCAACACCCGGTCGGCCACGGCGATCGCCAATGCTCCGCCGCTGCCGCCAACTCCAATGACAGTCGCGATGATCGGCACTTCAAGCCGCGCCATTTCTCGCAAGTTATAGGCAATCGCCTCGGCTTGTCCGCGTTCTTCGGCGTGAATTCCCGGGTAAGCGCCATCGGTATCCACCAGCGTAAAAATCGGTTTGCGAAATTTCTCCGCGACCTGCATCACGCGCAGCGCCTTGCGATACCCCTCGGGATGAGGCGTTCCGAAATTGCGGTACACGCGCTGCTTCATGTCCCGCCCTTTTTGCGTGCCGACCACGAGAACTTCCTCGCCGTGAAAGCGCGCCATCCCGCAGACAATCGCAGGATCGTCGCCGAACCCTCGGTCCCCGTGAATCTCGCTCCAGTCCGTGAACACGCGTTCGATATAGTCGAGCGCCTGCGGACGCTGCGGGTGCCGCGCCAGTTCCGTCTTTTGCCAGGCCGTCTGCAGGCTCTTCATCTCCTCTCGCAGAATATGGACGCGTTCGTGAAGCTTCGCCAGCTGGCGCTGCGTCTCCTCATTTTGCCCTGCAGAGGCCTCGATCAGCGCCACCTGGCGCTCGATCTGTTCCAGTTCCTGCTGCGCCTTATCGCTGGCTTCCATGTCTGGATAAATACGGTTTTGCTGAATACGATTCTTGCTGAGTATGGTTTAGTTGAGCACGTTCGCCGAATACAGTCTCAATTGATTACGCGTACGCTGCCCCGCCCGCATAACTGCTCGACGCGGGCAATGAAGCTGCGATCTGGCAGCACATTATAACCTTCTACTTCCATCACCACCATAAAATCCCCCGCACGTTCCACGTCAAATAACACCTGCGCAGCGCCCTTGCGCTGCGTGAAAAGTGTGTAAAGATCGTCCACCGTAGCCTCACCCGCGGTTTCGAGCGGCACCCGAATGCGGATCGCGCGCGGCAGCGGAACTTTTGCGTCTTCGAGCGGCATAATCTCGGCCGCCGTGATTTTGGGATTCGTTCCTTCTTCGATCCTCACTCCAGCCCTGACCAGCACCGGAACCTCTAGTTTCACTTTGTCACCAAGACGCTTGTAGGCCTCAGGAAAAACAATCATATCGATGGAGCCGGACATGTCCTCAAGCGTAGCCTGCGCATAAAACTCCCCGCGCTTCGATTTCTGCACGCGCACGTTGCCGATAATGCCGGCTGTCGCGATGGTCTCATCCTTACCGGTGGATCTCGTCATCGCGCCGATCTCATCGATGCGCAGGGCCTGAAGATCTGCAAGCTTGTCTTTGTATTTCTCCAGCGGATGCCCGCTGATGAAGAATCCCAGAATTTCTTTCTCCGCCGCCAGGCGCACCTGCTCATCCCAGTCGGGAATATTGGGCAGCTTGTCGTTGTTCGCCTCAGTCTCTTCCTGCTGAAACACCCCGAACAGCCCGTGCTGCCCCGATTCCGCATCGCGCTGCGTTTTTTGCGCCCGCTCCATCGCGCGGTCGAGCACGGTCATCAATTGTGCGCGCCGTCCCAAAGAATCCATCGCGCCGCTCTTGATCAGCGACTCCAGCACGCGCTTATTCAACAGCCGCAGATCGACGTTCTCACAGAATTCGTAAATCGACTTGAACCGCCCGAGCTTCTTCCGCGCCACCACAATCGACTCAATGGCATTGCCGCCAACATTCTTTACCGCCGCCAGCCCAAAGCGAATCGCTTCCCCATGCGGCGTAAAGTTCGCATCCGACACATTGATGTCCGGCGCTTCCACCGAAATCCCCATCTCGCGGCATTCATTGATGTACTTCACCACATCGTCAGTACTTCCCGTGACCGACGTAAGCAACGCCGCCATGAACTCAACCGGATAATGCGTCTTCAGATACGCGGTGTGATAAGCGAGCAGGGCGTATGCCGCCGAATGCGACTTGTTGAATCCGTACCCCGCAAACTGCGCCATCAAATCGAAAATCTTTTCGATCTTCTTCGGCGGAAACTTGCGCTGCGCCGCGCCTTCCACGAAGCGCTCGCGCTGCTGCGCCATCTCTTCGGCTTTCTTTTTTCCCATCGCCCGCCGCAGCAGGTCCGCTTCACCCAGCGAGTAACCGGCCAACCGGTTCGCGATCTGCATCACCTGCTCCTGATACACAATCACGCCCAGCGTCTCTTCGAGAATCTCTTTCAACTCCGGCAGTTCATACTCCACCCGCTTGCGCCCGTGCTTGCGATCGACGAAATCGTCGATCATCCCGCCTTGGATCGGCCCCGGCCGGTACAGCGCATTCAGCGCCGTAAGATCTTCAATCGAATTCGGCTGATACTTGCGCAACACGTCGCGCATGCCATGCGATTCAAACTGAAACACGCCTGAGGTCAACCCCTTATGAAACACCTTCTGATAAGTCTCTGAATCCTCGAGCGGAACGTTTTCTAAAGTAATCGGCGTCCCGCGCGTCTGCGCAATCAGCTTTAACGCGTCAGTGAGAATCGTGAGCGTAGTCAGCCCGAGAAAATCCATCTTCAGCAGGCCCATCTTCTCGATGGCGACCATG